>NZ_QUHK01000099.1:748-1578 GCF_003479665.1 Blautia sp. AF14-40 | reverse complement strand
AATGAGTTTTCATCAGACATCAGTACCGCTTCTTTGGACTTTGGAACAAAAATCATGCTCCCCAACTCTGACAGCGAGGGCAAGGACAGCGTGGACTTGATACGGGACAGCTTATTTTCTATTCAAGTACAACAGCCGTGGCTACTTCTACAATTCGGTAACAGCAACGCAGAGGAAATCGGGACAGACCGTGTTGAAGCTCTGGTATCGGCAAGCCCAGAGGACGAGGACGGAAAGACCAGAGAGGAAGTCGTGAAAACAGAAATCGAGGATAACGACAACAACAATCTGACGATACCGCAGGTGGTAAACCGTTTGGGTATGGTGTTTTTCCTACTGTTCTTCAACTTAGGGATAACGATATTTGTATTCTTGCTTACAGGCATGATGTTGTTCAGCCAGATACTTTTTATTATATTCGCTATGTTTTTACCTATCAGCTTTTTACTTTCCATGATACCGAGCTATGAAAGCATGGCAAAGCAGGCAATCGTGAGGGTATTTAATACCATAATGACACGTGCAGGAATAACGCTCATTGTAACGGTAGCGTTCAGTATTTCCAGTATGTTTTACAATATTTCCACGGACTATCCGTTTTTCATGGTGGCGTTCTTGCAGATAGTATGTTTCGCTGGTATCTATATGAAGCTGGGCGACTTAATGAGTATGTTCTCGCTTAATGCTAACGACAGTCAAAGCATGGGACGAAGAATTTTCCGCAGACCGTATCTGTTTATGCGACATAGGGCTAGACGTATGGAACACCGTATTGCAAGGGCGGTAAGTGCTGGCGGTATTTCGGGCGGTGTGGCTGGTGCAGTAGCTGG
>NZ_QUHK01000099.1:0-681 GCF_003479665.1 Blautia sp. AF14-40 | reverse complement strand
TCGGGGTAATACCACTTCCAGCATGGGACAACGTGCAGGCTCAAAGGTAGGTGCTGTCTTAGATACGAAAAATAAAGTGAAAGACAAGGCAAACGCCGTCAAAGAGAATATCAAGGATATGCCGACACAGACCGCTTATGCGGTATATTCCGCAAAGGAAAAGGCAAAGTCCAGCGTGTCCGACTTTAAGCGTGGCATGGTGCAGGAAGAGCAGTCCAGACAGTCGGGACGCTTGGAAAAGCAGGAACAGCGTAAGAAGAATATCGCTGATAAGCGTATGGAGCTTCAAAAGGCACAAGAAGCAAGGCAGGCACAGCGAAAGGCTGACGGATCAGCGACAATGGGAGCTACCCGTCCCCATGAGCGACCAGCCACCGCTTCAACCATTCCAAAATCGAGTGCGGAAAAAATGCAGGAAGTCAAACGCCCTGCCACAGCTCCAACTCCGAAAGCAAGTGAGCCAGTCAAGACAAATGTTGTGAAAGAGCGTCCGTTATCTTCTGGTGCTTCTGATAAGAAAACGACCCAACCTGCACAGCCAGTACATAGGCAGAATGTAGAAAAAGTGGTATCGCAGGAAACACGCCAGAATTACACAAAAGACCGTAGGACAAAGGTTCAGCAGACGCAAACCGTCCAAAAGAACCAGCAGACAACAGAGAAAACTCCTAACCTTGTGAT
>NZ_QUHK01000098.1:788-1600 GCF_003479665.1 Blautia sp. AF14-40 | reverse complement strand
ATAACAAGGATATTTTTATTCCTTGCATACTTCGGCTGCTTTGGGCGGCTGTTCATGGTAAGCCGTTCCGTCTGTGTTAGCAGCACGTTATTTTGAAATACCGGGTCGGTGTAGGGCTTTATATCTTCGGTGTTGCCCCAACGGGCAGAACCGTATTCGATACCTTTTCGATATTTCTTCGCGTTCTTGCCTTTGAAGTACACCATAAGCCGGATAAGGACAGCCCCCGCAATACCGATAAGCAAATCCATAGGGGCAAAACTCGGAAGCGGGGTTGCAAAAGCAGCGGAAAAGCCGTCTGCAAGGGAAAGCACCTTGCCGGAAAGGTCAGCCCCCGGAGAGAGCCGCACCGACTGTCCGATTTTATCAAAGAGATAGACAAAGAGCAGATAGGGGGCATTTAGGATAAGCAGCTTTTTAAGTTCCGGCTTCATAGCGATTCCTCCCTGTCCTTTTTCTTCACTTTGTCCCTCTGTGCGTTCAGAGCTTCCGCCTTATCTTTCATAGTAGAAAGCAGCTTGCGGATAGAGGGCTTTTTATCCCTGCCTAATTTCTTTGCGGTAAATTCCCGAAATGCTTCGGTCATAACGTCAATATCCTTGCCCTTAAAAGACACAAGATAGGTCGGCGGCTTGCCGTTCTCAATCTTCTTGACGTTGTAATCAAGCCCGTTTTTCCTTGCGATAGGGTCAAAGGCTTTGATATTTTGGTCGGTAATCTCAATGTTGGAAACCTTTTCTCCCGGCTTCATAAGCTGCCGCATAGTGATTTTTCCATGCGGGGCTTTGGTTAGCTGCCCTTTGCCTTTGGCA
>NZ_QUHK01000098.1:0-778 GCF_003479665.1 Blautia sp. AF14-40 | reverse complement strand
AATTTCTTTGCGGTAAATTCCCGAAATGCTTCGGTCATAACGTCAATATCCTTGCCCTTAAAAGACACAAGATAGGTCGGCGGCTTGCCGTTCTCAATCTTCTTGACGTTGTAATCAAGCCCGTTTTTCCTTGCGATAGGGTCAAAGGCTTTGATATTTTGGTCGGTAATCTCAATGTTGGAAACCTTTTCTCCCGGCTTCATAAGCTGCCGCATAGTGATTTTTCCATGCGGGGCTTTGGTTAGCTGCCCTTTGCCTTTGGCAAGCAGGGCTTTCATAGCCTTTTGCAGCACTTCGGCGGTCAGCTTAGATGTTTTGATTGCTAAAGACACGACTTTTTCATTGACTTCATCTTGCATGAAATCCCTCCTTTCATAGTTTGGTTAGGGTGGTGTGCCGCTTCGGGGCATAAAAATAAGGCGTACATTTTTCATGCCGCCTTTAGATACGCACCCGCAGCCCGTTCAAATCCGAAGCCCTCACACCAACAAGATACCAGTTGTTCCCGTACTCCATGCGGGTCGGCTTCCATTTGCCGCGTACAAACACTTCAAAGCAATCCCCACAATGCAATCCTCCGTAGTAGTCGTTAAGGTCAAAGCGAATGTCGTAACGGTCTGCCGTTTCATCAAAAATCAAAGCTCCTGTTTTCTGTGCCATACTAAAATCCTCCTGTTTTTTAATAGCCGCCGTACATATCGTGGTTGACAAGGGCGGTGTAATAGCTGTCTATGGTATTGGGTGCGTTGAAAAGTACCGCTTTCAGATATTGCTTGAT
>NZ_QUHK01000097.1:429-1623 GCF_003479665.1 Blautia sp. AF14-40 | reverse complement strand
CCGTCCCCTTTGGTGTTGGCAATCAAGGTATTTACCAGTTTTAAAATGTCTTTTTCGTTGCGGAGATAGGCAAAGGGATTGTATTTCATACTTTTTTTGAAGTTTATTGTGTTCAGTACTTTTATCCGATACCCGCCACGCTGTAAGAGCTTCCCGCACTCGACTAAAACCGTACCTTTCGGGTCGGTTACAACGTAGCTGCTGTGCATTTGCATTAAGTTGGGCTTCACGAAAAATCTCGTCTTTCCGCTGCCGCTTCCCCCGATAACAAGGATATTTTTATTCCTTGCATACTTCGGCTGCTTCGGGCGGCTGTTCATGGTAAGCCGTTCCGTCTGTGTCAGCAGCACGTTATTTTGAAATACCGGGTCGGTATAGGGCTTTATATCTTCGACGTTGCCCCAACGGGCAGAACCGTATTCGATGCCTTTTCGGTATTTCTTTGCGTTCTTGCCTTTGAAATACACCATAAGCCGGATAAGGACAGCCCCCGCAATACCGATAAGCAAATCCATAGGGGCAAGGCTCGGAAGCGGATTTGAAAAGGCAGCGGAAAAGCCGTCTGCAAGGGAAAGCACCTTGCCGGAAAGGTCAGCCCCCGGAGAGAGCCGCACCGCCTGTCCGATTTTATCAAAGAGATAGACAAAGAGCAGATAGGGGGCATTTAGGATAAGCAGCTTTTTAAGTTCCGGCTTCATAGCGATACCTCCCTGTCCTTTTTCTTCACTTTGTCCCTCTGTGCGTTCAGAGCTGCCGCCTTGTCTTTCAGAGTGGAAAGCAGCTTGCGGATAGAGGGCTTTTTATCCCTGCCTAATTTCTTTGCGGTAAATTCCCGAAACGCTTCGGTCATAACGTCAATATCCTTGCCCCGAAAAGACACAAGATAGGTCGGCGGCTTGCCGTTCTCAATCTTCTTGACGTTGTAATCAAGCCCGTTTTTCCTTGCGATAGGGTCAAAGGCTTTGATATTTTGGTCGGTAATCTCAATGTTGGAAACCTTTTCTCCCGGCTTCATAAGCTGCCGCATAGTGATTTTCCCATGCGGGGCTTTGGTTATCTGCCCTTTGCCTTTGGCAAGCAGGGCTTTCATAGCCTTTTGCAGCACTTCGGCGGTCAGTTTAGATGTTTTGATTGCTAAAGACACGACTTTTTCGTTGACTTCATCTTGCATGAAATCCCTCCTTTCGTGGTTTT
>NZ_QUHK01000097.1:0-419 GCF_003479665.1 Blautia sp. AF14-40 | reverse complement strand
TGAAATCCCTCCTTTCATAGTTTGGTTAGGGTGGTGTGCCGCTTCGGGGCATAAAAATAAGGCGTACATTTTTCATGCCGCCTTTAGATACGCACCCGCAGCCCGTTCAAATCCGAAGCCCTCACACCAACAAGATACCAGTTGTTCCCGTACTCCATGCGGGTCGGCTTCCATTTGCCGCGTACAAACACTTCAAAGCAATCCCCACAATGCAATCCTCCGTAGTAGTCGTTAAGGTCAAAGCGAATGTCGTAACGGTCTGCCGTTTCATCAAAAATCAAAGCTCCTGTTTTTTGTGTCATATTAAAATCCTCCTGTTTTTAATAGCCGCCGTACATATCGTGATTGACAAGAGCGGTGTAATAGCTGTCAATGGTGTTGGGTGCGTTGAAAAGTACCGCTTTCAGATATTGCTTGAT
>NZ_QUHK01000096.1:0-1635 GCF_003479665.1 Blautia sp. AF14-40 | reverse complement strand
CTCATACTGCGATACCTGCGTCGCTTTTGTCTGATTATCAAGGAATTTCACAGCTACCTTGACTTTTACATTGTCCCCGTCCTTTGTAAAGATAGGGTTTACCAATTCAGAATAAAGGTAGTCCCTGCCGATAGGCTCAACCACATTTCCAGATACATAGTAAGCAAGCTCTTTTTCCGTAGCTGTCGGGTACAACTTAAAGAATGTTTCCAGAAATGCGGTAGCGTCGTTTACGGTATCAGCGTCTACGCTTGCGTCTGCTTCTGGTGTCTTTGGCTCATAGTCCGATTTTTCGATTGCTGGTGCAAGGGTAGGGTTCTGAACGATTACCATATCCCCGTCAGCGTCCACATGGACTTTTACGGTATAGGTTGCTTTCACATTGCTTGTCTGTTCTCCCTCTTTTATCTGCTGATCTACTTCGTAGGTAGCAGAAAAAGTGTCCGTTCCCGACTGCTCGATATGCCATACAATCACATCTGTAACCGTGGAGCTGGTTGGTATATCCGTTTTGATTGTATCAACATTCAAGTCCTGCAATTCCTTTGTCAGATAACCGTTGATTGCCTGCGTCCTTGCTTCAATCGCTTCTTTGCTGTTATTCCATGTGTAGTAGGACTTCGCAAAATTCTTCACGAAATTTTCAATCCCGTTGGTGTCCTGCAAGCGAAGCTCAATGATTTCTTTTTCGTGGGTCGTGTGCTGGTCGATAGCAGTAAAATTCTTATACACCCCAAAGCTCACGCTTGCAATAAGTACCACCCACAACGCAATCACGGCTTTCTTATGTGTGCCTACCTTAACAGTACGCACCTTTTTTTCTTTTGATTCTTTGATAGTTTCTGTCTGTTTCTTATTCTTCTTAAACATATTTTCAAGTCCTTTCTATTGTTTTACTCGTCCTGCACCGATTAAGTGCTGTTGCCAGTAACTACTACTTAGGTCTGCATATCCTATCGGGTTGCCTGCATGGTACATCTGTGTCGGCGAAACGAGAATACCAACGTGTGTTACATAACTTCCAGCATTATAGGTAGAATGAAAAAACACCAAGTCCCCAGCCTTTGCCTGCGAAAGTGGAAGATGTTGGGTAGCGTCATACTGTGCTTGTGCCGTTCTCGGCAAGGAGATACCAGCTTTTCCATAGCACCATTGAACAAGTCCGCTACAATCAAAGGAAGTGTTCGGGTTACTGCCACCATACACATATTTCCAGCCTTGATATTTCAACGCTTCATTCATAATCGCTTGTGCCGTTGCATTATCAAAATGTGCCACGGTCAGATATTGATTGACTAATTCGACGTAGAACATATTTCCATAGCCATATCGCCAGCCCCCGTTCTTCGCAACAGCTATCGGGTTGGTATAGGTTACTTTCTTTCCACCCGATTTCTCACGGGCAAAATTTTCCGCAAGATTAAAAGTGTGTTTCTTTCCTTTTCCTGCCACATATCCCACATAACCACCGCCATAGTTATAAGACTGTATCGCTACATTCAAATCGTCTATACCTTGATTTTTGCAAGAAGAAAGCAGGGACGCAAAATATTTACACCCCTGCTTGATTGAACTTTCCGTATCTAAAGAGTTGGGCGGTAAACCAAGACTTTCCGAACTCTGCATAACATCTTC
>NZ_QUHK01000095.1:0-1723 GCF_003479665.1 Blautia sp. AF14-40 | reverse complement strand
TGAACCGCTCCCCGTCAAGTAGACAATTGAAAAAATATAAATTTTTCCTGCCAGTAGAAATTTATCTGCTGGCAGTTTTTATGCAGCTTGCAAGTAAATTTCATGTTTTTCCATTGGCGTTAAAATTCCAAGATTCCTTTGCAAGCGTTTATTGTTGTAGTAATCTATATAATCTTCGATCATTTTTACGAGAGTACCTCTATCAGTGAATCGTTTTCCATAATATCGCTCTCTCTTCAGAATTCCCCAAAAGCCTTCCATTGGTCCATTGTCGATACATTTAGCAACTCGCGACATGCTTTGTATTATTCCAGCAGTTACAAGTTTTGTATGAAATGTCCTGTTCGTATATTGGAATCCTCTGTCACTGTGAAACAGTGGCTGCGCACCAGGATTTCTAAGTAAAGCATTGTCTACCGTATCAAACACCAAAGCATTGTTGTTCTTATCACGAATAACATACGAAACAATCCGTCTATCATATAGATCCAGTATTGCACTTAGATAAACTTTATGCTTTTCCATCCCAATATAATAATGGAATTCTGTCACATCAGTGAGCCATTTTTCATTTGGTGCTTTGGCAGTGAACTCCCGATTAAGTATGTTTTCAGCTATATACTGAGGGCTTGCAGCCTGTCTTGTGCATCCGTTGTTAGAATACTTGATAGTTGATTTTATATTAAGTTTACGGCAAATGCGTAGCACACGTTTATCGTTTACATCAATACCATGATATCGTTCCAAGTCATCCCTGATCCTTCGATAGCCTTTATCCGGTGAGTCTGTGTGAATCTTTTCTATCTCGTCGGCAATAAGCCTATTCTTTTGCTCACTTTTAGGAATTTCTCTGTGTAGCCATTTATAATAAGCTGCTCTAGAAACTTTACCAAGTTTACAAAGTGCAGCGATTGGATAATTATGTTCTTTGTGTTCTTCTTTGATTGCCTGATATATATGTTCATGACGGATCAGGCTTAGCCCCGCCTCCTCTCTATTTCTTCGAGTTTTTTTAAAAAAGATGCCTCCATTTCAGCACGTTCTTTCTCTGCTTTTAAAATTTTAACTTCAGCACGCAGCTTTTCTAATTCACTCATCTCATCGGGACGTTTTCGTTTGCCACGGTTATCTCTTAAAGCTTCCACTCCACCAGCTTCATATTTGACTATATAATTGCGAGCCTGTTGATAGGACACCTGGTATTGTTCTGCTGTTTGGGCATAATTACGATCATGTGCGATACAATACTGTACTATTTCAACCCGTTCTTCAAAAGTGGTTTTTCTTCCTTTGGTCATGATAATGTTTCCTCCTGTTCCAGAAGATTTTAATTCTTCATGACCATTATACTTCTTTATCCAGATTTGTAACTTAGCTTTTGAACGGATTCCGTATTTTTTGCAAATATCATCCTGAGAACCATAGCCTGCTAAATAATCTAAGACTGCTTGTTGTTTCAATTCTTTGGAATATTTTTTATTTCCTTTCAATGTGAATGCATTTGCTCCCATAGATTCATAGTTTCGAATCCATTGTTGGACAGATGCGAGACTTACATCAAACATATCGGCAATTCGCCGTTGGCTTTCTTTTCCATCCAGATATAGATTTACAGCATATGTCTTATCCTCAACAGATACTTTTCTTTTGGACATAAAATATGCTCCCTCCTAAGTGACAAGTTTTTATTATTTCACTTGTCTACCTAGAAGGGAGCATATCA
>NZ_QUHK01000094.1:0-1742 GCF_003479665.1 Blautia sp. AF14-40 | reverse complement strand
CGGTGATATATGCTCTAAGTGACTTCTTAATCATGATTTTGTCATGGTTAGTGAAGCAATCACTTAGAGCATTTTTGTTTCAGGAGGTACAGCTATGAGAAACGAAAAAATCACCCCACTGTACGAGCGCCTGAGCCGGGACGACGAGTTACAGGGTGAGAGCAACTCCATATCCAACCAAAAGCAGATGTTAGAGGATTTTGCTCGCCGGAATGGGCTGCCAAACCCTACGCACTTTACCGATGATGGTATCTCAGGCACCCGTTTTGACCGCCCCGGATTTTTGGCGATGATGGAGGAAGTGGAGGCAGGGCGTGTAGAGGCAATCGTCATCAAGGACATGAGCCGGTTAGGGCGCGACTATCTAAAGGTCGGTCAGGTCATGGAGGTTTTGCGGCAGCGCGGCGTCCGGTTAATTGCCATCAACGATGGCGTGGACAGTCTGAAAGGCGACGATGATTTTACGCCCTTCCGCAATATCATGAATGAGTTTTACGCCCGCGACACCAGCCGGAAAATCCGCTCTGTGTTTAAGTCAAAAGGCATGAGCGGTAAGCACCTGACAGGCACCGTGATTTACGGCTACTTATGGGACGAAAAACGGAAGCATTGGCTGGTAGATGAGGAAGCTGCCGAAGTGGTACGCCGTATATTCTCCCTCACGCTGGAGGGATATGGGCCTTACCAGATCGCCTGCAAATTATCCACAGACCGGATTGAAATTCCTGTCGTACACCTTGCCCGCTTCAACGAGGGTGTGAACCGTTCAAAGCCGGTCAAAGACCCCTATGGATGGGGGTCATCTACCATCGTGAACATTTTGAAAAAACGAGAGTATTTAGGGCATACCATCAATTTCAAGACCCGCAAGCACTTTAAGGACAAGAAAAGCCACTATGTTTCTGAGGACGAATGGACGATCTTTGAGAATACCCATGAAGCCATTATCGACCAGCAGACCTTTGATTTGGCGCAGAAAATCCGCAGCAATGTACGGCGTTATCCAAACGGCTGGGGCGAAGCGGCTCCCCTCACAGGTTTGCTCTATTGTGCCGATTGTGGCGGCAAGATGTATGTCCACCGCACCAACAATGGCAGGCGGATTTCTCAATATACCTGTTCCAATTATACCAAAGTTCCGTGTGGGACACTATGCCCTACACAACACCGTATCAATGAGAGTGCTGTTCTGACATTGGTTTCTGACACGCTCCGGGCTATCGCTGAATATTCCAGAAATGACCGGACGGAATTTATTCACACCGTTCAGGAAACGCAGGTTGCTCAACAGAGTGCCGATATATCGAAAAAGCGCAGGCGTCTGGCTGCTGCTCAAAAGAGAGCCGGAGAACTGGAAAAACTGATTTGCAAAATCTATGAGGACAATGCCCTCGGCAAGCTGCCGGATGCACGATATAGGGCGCTTGATGCACAGTATGCCAAAGAGCAGGACGCACTTGAGATTGAAATTGCGGAGCTGGAAAAGGCTGTTACCGGCTATGAGCAGAGCCAGAAATCCGCAGAGAAATTTATAGCCCTGATTGATAAGTATGAGAATTTTGACACGCTGACAAACACCATGCTCAACGAGTTTGTAGAGAAAATCCTTGTCCACGAACGCGCCCGAAAAGGCAGTCAGGACACCACGCAGGAAATTGAAATCTACTTCAATTTTTTAGGACGCTATATCCCACCATCCTTACAGCCGGTTCCTTTAACCCCGGAGGAACAGGAAGAACTGC
>NZ_QUHK01000093.1:1524-1823 GCF_003479665.1 Blautia sp. AF14-40 | reverse complement strand
ATACCCTCCATAAATGCGGCGGGGTCTGCCTTGCCTTTTGCAATCTGCGTCAGATTGTTTTCCCATTCTGCGGTAAGCTGCGGGCTTGTCAAGGTGTCCGGCAGGACACACACAAGGTTGATACCGTCCTTTGTGGGAAGTAGCTGCTTGCCTTTTCGCTCCACAAAACCGCCCTTTACCAGTTTTTCAATGACGGCGGCGCGGGTGGCGGGAGTTCCAAGCCCTTTGCGTTCTGCGTCCGGGTCGGTGTCCTCGCTTCCGGCGCGCTCCATAGCAGAGAGCAGCGACGCTTCGTTGTG
>NZ_QUHK01000093.1:0-1415 GCF_003479665.1 Blautia sp. AF14-40 | reverse complement strand
GTGTCGCTGTCTGCGTCGTCCGTTTCGGGTTTGTTCTTTAAGGCTGCCCTGTATCTTCGGTCAATCTCTTTCCACCCGTCAGACAGTACCGTTTTTCCCCTTGCGGTAAAAGACTGTCCGGCACATTCAAAAACTGCTGTAATCGCTTCAAAGGTATGCGGTGCAGCGGTCGCCATAAATAGACGCACCCCGGCAAGGGTAAGGACATTTTTTTCACTTTCCGGCAGCGCGGCAAGGTCGGTCTTTGCAAGCTCCATAGTTGGGATAATAGCATGGGGGTCTGATACCTTTTTACTGTTCAGCACCTTTCCAAGCTCCGGCGTAAAGTCTTTTCCCGCCATAAAAGGAAATTTCCCACAAAGCAGCTTGATAATGCCCGCCGCTGTGTCGCCCATGTCGTCGGTCAGAAATGCGCTGTCGGTTCTCGGATAAGTAAGCAAACGCTTTTCATACAAGGCTTGTGCGAGGTCAAGGGTCTGCTTTGCCGTATATCCGAACAGGCGGTTTGCTTCCCTCTGTAAAGAAGTAAGGTCAAAGAGCTTCGGCGGGGCTACGGTCTTTTTCTCTTTCACAACGGAAGTACAGACTGCTTTTGACGCTTCACAAGTCGTTTTTAATGCGTCGGCTTCTGCCTTATCTGAAATTCGTTCACTTGCAGCTTCCGCGCCGGATAAGGCAAGGCGCACATGGTAGTATTTTTCTTTCTTGAAAGAGGTAATCGCTGCGTCTCGGTCAACAAGCATTTTTAAGGTCGGGGTCTGTACGCGCCCCACGTTCAAGGTATGATTGTAAAGGACAGAGAAAAGGCGGGTGGCATTGATACCGATTAACCAGTCAGCCTTTGCCCTGCATAATGCGGAAGCAAAGAGCGCGTCGTATTCTTCGCCGTTCTTCAGACGGGAAAAGCCCTCTTTGATTGCGCTGTCCTCCATAGAAGAAATCCAAAGGCGGCGCATAGGTTTCTTGCAGCCCGCCATTTCATAGACAAAACGGAAAATGAGTTCTCCCTCGCGCCCTGCGTCGCAGGCGTTTACCACTTCGGAAACGTCTGCCCGGTGCATAAGCTCCTTTAAGATTTTGAATTGCTTTTCCTTGTCAGCGGAAACGGTGTATTTCCATTCCTGCGGCAAAATCGGTAAGCTGTCATAGCTCCACTTTTTATATTGTTCTCCGTAGGCGGCAGCTTCCGCAAGTCCTACCAAATGTCCCACACACCAAGAAACGATATAGCCGCTTCCTGTGAGAAATCCGTCTTTCTTTTCCTTTGCCCCAAGTACGGCAGCGATTGTCTGCGCCACACTGGGCTTTTCTGCAATAACTAAAATCAAATATAAGTTCCTCCTTTCAGCGTTCCGGCTCGGTTTTCTTTTTCTCCTGTACCTGTTTCAGACAGTACCCCACACAAGGGGACTGTC
>NZ_QUHK01000092.1:0-1894 GCF_003479665.1 Blautia sp. AF14-40 | reverse complement strand
GAGAAGAAAAGTTTGATTTTTCACGTCCGATCGGAACCAATAATGGGATTCTGACCGTCCGCAGTGACAACAGCACGATTGTGGATGGCAATTACAGTACTTACAACGGTATGCGTGTGGCGTTTTTGAATGGAAGCTCCGAGATAAAGAGTTTTGCGGATTTTGCAGGCAACAAAGGATTTACATATGATCCATTTTATTTTGATACGACAGCAGAGATGGAGGAAGCTCTTCAGAGTGGAAATGTTGATGCTATTGCTGCTAGTTCTCTGAGAAAAACAAACAATGAGCGTATCGTGGATAAATTTGACAGCAGCGATTTCTATGTCATGGTTAAAAAAGGTAATACAGAATTGCTGAATGAGATCAATTATGCAATCGACCAGATGAATGCAGTTGAGGGTGACTGGAAAACGACACTTTATAATAAAAATTATGAAAGCATAGAAACTAAGAATCTGGAATATACGGAGAAAGAAAAAAGTGTTATTTCACAGTATTCCAAGGACAACCCGCTTCATGTTCTGTGTGATCCGACCCGTTATCCATATTCTTATAATGAAAATGGGGAGATGAAGGGTATTATCCCGGATTACTTCCGGAAAATTGCAGACTATGCCGGGATTTCCTATGAGTTTCTTACACCGGCCACCAGAGATGAGTATATTGCCTATCAGAAAAATAAGGAAACCACAGATATGAGCATCGATGCGCGCCTGGAAACAGATAATTATGCTGAGACGAAAAAATGGGGGATTACTGCACCTTTCATTACAATGCAGCTGGCAAGGGTGACACGGCGTGACTTTGATGGAAAAATTAATGTTGTTACTACTGTTGACCAGACAGCATCAAATTCAATTGAAGATGCAATGGCACCCGGTGCAGAAAAACTGATGTGCAGTACCCGACAGGAAATGATGGAAGCTGTCCGTGAGGGGAAAGCAGATGCTGCCTTCGTCTACTATTACATGGCACAGGCGTTTGTGAACAGTGACACTACGGGCACCATGACATATACTCTGCTGGAACAGCCTACATTCACCTACCGCATGGTAATTTCATCAACTGAGAACCATGCGCTGGCTGGTATTCTGACGAAAGCAATGTATGCCATGCCCAAAAATCTTGTTGAAGATCTTGCAGCACAGTATACCACATACAAAGCAACAGAGCTTACACTTGTTGACTGGATACGTCTGCATCCTGTTGTTACTGTTTGGGTTCTTCTTATTTTTGGATGGCTGCTGACTGCTATGGCTGGGACAATGGTGCGTCTCAGTGCAAGAAAAAAAGCTCAGAAGACGGCCCAGGAGAAAGCTGAGGAAATGGCGGAACTGGCAGAGCATGCACAGGCTGCAAACAAGGCAAAAACAGCATTTCTGTCACATATGTCCCATGATATGAGGACACCGATGAATGCAATCATAGGATTTACCGGTATTGCAATGAAAAACAATCCGTCAGACGAAGTGAAAAATTGTCTGGAAAAGATTGACGAAAGCTCAGAGCATTTACTGTCGCTGATCAATGATGTATTAGATCTGACCCGCATCGAAAGTGGAAAAGTGAAATACAATCCGGTACCGGCGGATGTGAAAAACATTACAGATTCTGCATTGGATATTATAAAAGGCTTTCTTACGAACAGGGATATCAACTTTAAGATTCAGCGTGAAGATGCAAAGATTCCGAATGTACTTGCGGATCCTGCACGCCTGCGCGATGTGCTGGTCAATATTCTGAGCAATGCCGTAAAATACACTCCGGATGGAGGAATGATTACATTTGAAGCCCGGTGTCAGGAGAAGGGCGGGGATGGATATATAAATATGCGTTACCGCATTTCGGACACTGGTATTGGCATGAGTGAGGAATTTACAAAAGAAGTTTT
>NZ_QUHK01000091.1:0-1922 GCF_003479665.1 Blautia sp. AF14-40 | reverse complement strand
TCCGACAACGGATTCCGATGCATAACTTTCCGGGATCAATGCTTCCTGAACAGGGGCTTTGACAAATGTCTGATCATCCGGATGTTCCTCTGATATGGCACACTCCGGGCATTTATAGGTTTCACGATAGATATTTACTACTTTTCCCTTGGCAGGGGTAAAACGAAATTCATGGCGGACGAATTCTTTCCCAATACATTCCATCTGCGTTCCGCAGGTTGGACAGTTTCGCTCCTCCTCTGGAAGAGAAATGATCTCGTCGCAGGAAGGAACATTTTTAAAGAGATCAGCATGTGTCCGTCTTGCTTTTCTCTTATGTTCCGGAACAGTGATGTCATCAGGAAGTTCCTGTTCCCATGTCGGATCTGCTTCCTGCCCGGCTTCATCAAAAAGATTCAACTGGCCATCGATATCTTTCCGTTTTTCACTGGAAGTACCAAAAAGTTTCTTCGTGAGATATTCAATCTGCTGACGAAGGTTTTCTTTTTCCAGCCGGTCTGCTTCCAATGTTTTTTGTAAAGACTGGATCAGTTCTGTCTGTGTGGAAATCGTCTTATTCAGTTGGTTGATCATGTCCTTGTACGCAAGGATTTTTGAATCTTTTGAATTGCCAGTCATATGTTTTCTGCTCCTTTTTCACTGCTCTTATTATACCATAAAAAGCAATGAAAAAGAAGCAGAAAACCCAGCATTTACAAGGGATTTCAGACATGATACAGGGTGAGAAGCCCCTCCGTTTCTGTTGGTTGGCATAGATGTTTTATGCGATCATTCCGTAGGTTTGAATGCCTTGGGTTGTTCGATTTCAAGCTCGGACATGAGCCAGTCGAATTGCTGCCAGGTCAATTGTTTTACTTCCAGCTGATTTCTGGGCCAGCGAAACCTGCCCTGAACTTCCATACGTTTATACAGCAGCACAAATCCGTCAGATTTCCAGAGCAAAGCTTTGATCCTGTCACAACGTTTTCCACAGAAAAGATACAGGGCACTTCGCCTTGGATCCATATGGAGTTGATCCTCTACAATAGCACACAGCCCGTCAATGGATTTCCGCATATCCGTTCTGCCTGTTACGATATAGATTTCATCGGCGGCTGTGATATCCCCTAACATTCCAGCTCCTTCACAATTCGAAGCGTTTGAGCCAGAAGCTGAGGATCTGTTCCATTTGGTATTGTTAGATGAAAGCTGCCTACAGACAGCTTCATTGACTCTGCTACGGAAAAGTTATTCCTTTCCGTAGCTGCCGGAATTACATTTAATGGCTGTTCATAAGGAATCGGGTCAGTATCATGAAACTCCACTCTGACAACTTCCTGGCTTTCTGGTGCGCGATAGGTGCGTCCAGTTGACGCCGGCAAATCCACACAACCTTTCTGACGCAGTCTTTTTACCCAGTTGTAAAAAGTTCCTGGCTTGATATCATGTTCCACACACCATTGATGATCTGTCAATCCACTTTGACGGCATTCCATGATGAGACGGTATTGTTCTTCGGCAGGTATTCTTTTGCTTCTCATGAGCACACCTCCATAACTTGAATAGAGTAAAATACTCGCACCTATCATTTCTAGCAAGAAAAGATGAAGTAAAATGCTTGCATTCTCTATTGATTATTATGGGATATTTTTTAGGGCAACACAATCCGTCGAATTATTTTGCACTTACGATACATAGCCTTGTAGAGTTAAAAAATCAGCTCATACAGCAAGGCAGATATACGGATTGTGTTGACGAGCTTATTTTTAAGGTCATAAATGCACCGACCAAGAGAATGAAAATTGAATATGTCTAAGGCAAATTACAAAGCCGCTTATTCTTATTGATTTTAAGAGTAGGCGGCTTTTTTGCGTTCTCTGGTACTGTTTACATAGCCACCTTGTAAACGGTAGAATACGAGTACCTTGACAAATAGCAGACCG
>NZ_QUHK01000090.1:0-2088 GCF_003479665.1 Blautia sp. AF14-40 | reverse complement strand
ACTACTGACTTATTCTTATCACCAGTCACCAGGCGGATAATCTCAATATACTTGATAGCCTGACTTGCTTCGTAATAAGATTCTTTCAATCGTTGATACCCTTCCACACTTTTTCCTATACCAATCTGAAAGTCTGTATCTTTCTTTCTATAAAGGATGCTTCGCTGGATAACCTCCTCTATTTCTTCCATCTCTTTCTGATATTCCAGTTCTGTCTGATCGGAATCTACCTGTTGAATCATAACAATCTGATCCATATTTCTGTAAATAAGCGCATCCGGCAAAAGATGCATCAATTCACCCTCGATAACACCTACTTCGTGAAGCTGTTCTTTTGTATATTTTCTTTGTACATTTTTTGTGATGGTATGAAAATCAACAACCCTGTAAGTATCGCCTTCTTTCATTCCGAGCTGTGCTGCCGCTTCAGTCATTTCCTTCGAACTCAGTAATCCATTCAGAATATTATGGATAATATCTCTCTGATACGTCTTTTTTTCTTCATCCTGTGCAAATTCACTCAAAAATCCATCCTATAAGTTAATAGTCGCATTTTCGAGTTCCATACAAACATCCTGTTCTTTTTTTCTTAGCTCCTGTTCCATTGTTACAATCGTATTCGGAATCACTTTTGTATTATGAAATGTAATAATTGCTATATTTTCCTTTACATCCACATACTTACTAGCTTTCATCCATACATACGATGTACCGTTATTTTCGATGATTCCGCGATAGAAAATTTCTTCTTCCACACATCCATCTACAAGATGTTCTGTTAAATTCTCACCTGCAAGACATTTCTGGACATTTACCCAGTCTGCTTCACAAATATATTTTTCCGCATATTTTTTTATAAAGTCATCATATGATTCTGCTGTTTTTACTTGTTCATAGACATCATGATTATGAGAATAAATACATTCATAATCTTTTTCTCTCAGATTAACTTTTATAATCACATAAAATTTTCCAAGATATTCATCCTTACCAGGACGGATAATGTCTGATATCTTTACGCTTTCCAAGCGGTTATTGTATATATTTTGCAGATCCAGCAGAATCTGATGTACTTTACAGCAGGCTATATAATTTTTGGAGCAACCTTCCTCTTTTTCCAGGCACCTGCTAATTGCCATGGTGGATTCTGTACACGATATCACATCCCTTAAAGATATATTCTCTGGCTGTTTTGCAATCTGATATCCACCCTTTATCCCTTCACAGGCTTTTATGATTCCTGCTTGTTTTAATTTTTTTGTTATTTTTGGAATATAACTGGCTGGAACACTTAGTTCCTGAGATAATTCTGATGTAGAGATCATCTGCCTTTGTGCTGCCAGATAACATACGATTCTGATAGCATAATCCGTTGTACTTGTAAGCTGCATAGTTTTACCCCTTTCCTTAGCTAAACTATTTCAGGTATTAGTTCGTCCTAAAAAATTGGTGGGTTCCTGTCGGACGATGAAATTGATTATTCAAAAATTTCCATCAATTTCATCAAGATATGGGGGTCGTTCTACTCTATCATCAGATATAAGATCTAGAATTCTATAAATAATAATATCGCAACATATATTAATGCGATGATGGGTTTTCAATATAATTTTTTCTCATTGTCTATTTGAATCAGAGAATGTTTCTCATCAACGTTTTGAATTGTATCCCATTTGTGGTTTTTTTATAATGTTACAAATAGGAAAGATTTTTTTTATTTTTTTGTAAAATCTGTTCCATCGTATCGATACTCTTCCATATAATACTTTTTTATGAACTTCGTTCAAAAAAAAAGAAACCATGCCTCAACACGATTTCTCTTTCTTTTTCTACTCTATTTCTTTTAACATTTTATAAATAATCAGACCATTACTGACTGCCAGTACTTCATTTGCATTGTCAAAATTTATTCCGGAAATTTGTTTTATTTTTTCAAGCCTGTAAGATATCGTTCTATAATGAACAAACATTGCGTCTGCAGTTTTCTTGATGCTTTGGTTATTTCTAAGATACATCTGCAAGGTTGTAATCAATTCTCCCTTATGTTCATCATCATATAAATATAATTTCTTTAATGTTTCCGGAATG
>NZ_QUHK01000009.1:0-134113 GCF_003479665.1 Blautia sp. AF14-40 | reverse complement strand
GATAAGTTTGTGCAAAATTCGATATTTGCTCATTTATAGATAAGAAAAAATCGGGCACTGGACAGGAAGCACATCCTCTCCGGTGTCCGTTTTTTTGTGTCAGACAGCAGATAAAATTTTGAAATTTTTTCTGCGCCCGGTTTGCGGTTGCGCGAAGAGAGGATTGCGCTTATAATATGATCTATATGACAAAAAATGACACAGGATCTGATGGAGAGAGATGAAGAAAAAGAAAAGTAAGAAAAAAACATCTTTTATTTCCAAAACCGCAATGACGGTTTTGACGATCATTCTGATTATTCTGTTTTTCTGCATTATGTCGATGGTCGAGAAAATACAGGGAACGGCCCGCGTTGTCAACTATGCCGGTCTGGTGCGCGGAAAAACGCAGCGGATTATCAAGCTGGAGGATGCGGGAGAACCGCAGGATACGATGATTGCAGACATCAACGCTTATATCGACGGTCTGCAGAACGGAAGCAGCGAGCTGGATCTGGTGCGCCTGGATGACCGGGATTTTCAGGATAAGATGACTGAGCTGGCATCGTATTTTGAAGAGCTGAAGGCAGAGATTCTGCTGGTGCGTGAAAAAGGATATGAGAATACCGCGATTATCGAAAAGAGTGAGACCTTTTTCAAAATCTGTGACGAGGCGACAGGCCTTGCGGAAGCGTATTCGCAGAGAATGGCGTCTTCGCTGAAGAAGCTGGAGCAGGTGGTAGTAGGAGATATCATCGGTCTGGTGTTTGTCATCGGCATGGAGCTGATCAAGGCCGTCCGCTATGCGGCGATGAACCGTATTCTGCAGAAGAAAGTCTATCTCGATGAGGCGACGGGCCTGCCAAATAAAAATAAATGCGAAGAGATTCTGGAGGGAAGCGACGGAGGAGAAGAAATTTCCGGCGTGTATGCGGTCTGCGTGTTTGACCTCAACAATCTGCGCACGATCAACAACAGTCTGGGTCACGACAAGGGAGACGAATATATCCGTTCCTTTGCCGTTCAGCTTCGAAAAGCAGTCCCGGAGGAGTATTTCGTCGGAAGAAACGGCGGAGATGAGTTTCTTGCCATTCTGCGCGGACTGAACCGCGAAGAAGTGGAAGCGTGCATGAAGCACATCCGCACGCAGACGGCAGAATATTCCCGCCAGCACCCGGAGATGCCGATCAGCTACGCCGGAGGCTATGCACTGTCCACGGAATTTGAAGACTGTGATATCCGGGAACTGTTCCGCCATGCGGATCAGAACATGTATATCGACAAAAACCGCGCGAAGATGGAAGAAGCCGCCGCAGAGCGGAAGATCAGCCTGGAAGCGCTGGACGTCGTAAAGAAAAAGGGATACCATTTTTCCAACTGTATTTACTGCAATGCAAGACAGGACCAGTACCGGATTCTGCGCGCCGTTTCGGGTTTTTTCCTTGCCGAGGACGGCAGCTATACCGGTGCGGCCGAGCATATTGTGCAGGGCATCACGGATGAGGAAAAGAGAAAGGAAATGCGTAGAATGCTGGATCTTACCCATCTGAAGGAGTGCTATCAGAAGGGAGAAGAGAGCGTAGAAATTCTGTACGAGTATCAGGAGGGCAGCGAAGGGGAAGCGCTCTGCCGGGGAAAAGTCACCATTCTATTCTACGACGCGGCCGAGGACGGCGGACTGCACCATTTTCTGATGGGCTTTGAGCGGTTCCGCTCCAATGGGGAAGCTGCTCGGAATGAAAAAGAACAGCTCGACCAATACTATGAACAGATGAAACAGTCGATCATTGAAAACAGCCACTACGCCGAGGCACTTCTCGAGACGGCCGAGGCCGTGTTCGCCGTTGATCTGACGAATGATTCGCTGGAGCAGATTTTTTACCACAGCGGGCAGAAGAAATTTGACCTCAATATAGATCTGCCGTGTTCCTACGAGAAATACTGCGGGGAATGCAGTGCGTTTGTCGCGGAGGAGACATTGGAATCATACCGCATTGTGGATTCCTCGAAGAAACTGCTGCAGCGCTTTGAAAACGGAGATAAGCAGGTAGTCGTGGAGTATCAGGAAACAGATGAGTCCGGCAGAAGAATATGGTTGCAGAAGACGGTTCTTATGTCACAGGATACCGTCTACGACCGAAAGACAAAGCGGGAGAGCGTTGTGGTACACGGCATGATCCTTTTCCGTGATACGTCAGAGTTCCACAGCCGGGAAGAGAGGGAGAAGATACAGCTTCAGGATGCCTTTAGAGCTGCAGATAGTGCAAGTCGTGCAAAAACAGAATTTATGAACCGCATGAGCCACGATGTGCGCACGCCGATCAATGGCATTATGGGCATGCTGGATATCATCCGCAAAAACCGGCAGGATGAGGCAAAAGTGGACGACTGCCTCGATAAAATCAATCTTTCCGCAAGCCATCTGCTGGCACTCGTCAACGATGTGCTCGATATGAATAAGCTGGAGTCCGGAAAAGAGACGATCGAGAGCGTTTCTTTTGACCTGACGCATCTGATGGATGATGTGTCATCCCTTGTCAATGCGCAGATTACGGAGATGGGCATTACCCACCGTACGCACCGCGGTGAGCTGACGCACACGAGACTGATCGGCAGTCCGCTGCGCCTGCGGCAGATTATGCTGAATCTCTTCAGCAATGCAATCAAGTACAACAAGCCGGGCGGAACGATCGATACGTATGCGGGCGAAGTCTCCTGCGACGGAACCCGGGTCGTCTACGAGTTCCGCATCACGGACAGCGGCATCGGAATGAGCAGCGAATTTATCGAAAAAGAGCTGTTCCATCCGTTCACACAGGAGAAGTCCGGTGCGAGAACGCAGTACAAGGGAACGGGCCTTGGCATGTCGATCGTCAAAGAACTGATCGAAAAAATGCAGGGCACGATCGAGGTAACGAGCCAGCAGGGCGTCGGAACGACGTATGTATTCCGGCTTCCGTTTTACATTGACTGCGAGGGACAGCGGATTCAGGAAGTAAAGACACGGATCGCAGGAAAAGAGCTTGTCCGCTTCCACGTTCTGCTTGTCGAGGATAATGAGATCAACATGGAAATCGCCGAGTTTTACCTGACCGATCACGGTGCGACGGTGGAAGAGGCATGGAACGGCCGCGAGGCGGTCGAAAAGTATGCGGCGAATCCGCAGGAATTTGATGTGATTTTAATGGATCTGATGATGCCTGTGATGGGCGGCCTTGAGGCAGCGCGGCAGATCCGCGCCATGGAGCTTCCGGAAGCAAAACAAGTCCCGATCATCCCGATGACGGCGCAGTCTTCCGAAGAGAGCAAAGAGGGATGCCGCGCAGCGGGCATGAACAGCCATCTGACCAAGCCGATCGAGCCGGACAGCCTGGTGCAGACGATCTTGGAGACAGCGGAACATGCCTTTGGAAAATAGAGGAGAAAACGATGAGTTTTACGCATTTACATGTACATACCGAATACAGCCTTCTGGACGGATCGAACAAGATCAAAGAGTACGTTGCCAGAGTCAAGGAGCTTGGCATGAACAGCGCCGCGATCACCGATCACGGCGTCATGTTCGGCTGTATCGATTTTTATAAAGAAGCCCGCGCGCAGGGCATCAAGCCGATCCTCGGCTGTGAGGTTTACGTGGCGCCGGGTTCCCGTTTCGACCGCGAAACCAGCCGCGGAGAGGACCGGTACTACCATCTGGTTCTGCTGGCGGAAAATAATACGGGCTATTCCAATCTGATGAAGATTGTTTCGGCGGGCTTTATCGATGGATTTTACTATAAGCCGCGTGTCGACATGGAGATTCTGGAAAAGTATCACGAGGGCATTATCGCGCTTTCCGCCTGCCTTGCAGGTGAGGTGGCGCGTGCGATGGTGCGGAACCAGTACGAGATGGGAAAAGAGGCCGCACTGCGGTATGAGAAGATTTTCGGAAAAGGCAATTTCTTCCTGGAACTGCAGGATCACGGCATCTCGGAGCAGCGGATGGTCAATCAGCAGCTGATGCGCCTCTCGGCAGAAACCGGCATCGAGCTGGTGGCGACGAATGATATTCACTACACGTACGCAGAAGATGCGGATTCCCACGATATTCTTCTGTGCCTGCAGACCGGAAAGAAGATCACGGATGAGGACCGCATGCGCTACGAGGGCGGCCAGTATTTCGTGAAATCCGAGGCGGAGATGGCATCGCTCTTCCCGTATGCACCGCAGGCAATCGAAAATACACAGAAAATTGCAGACCGGTGTAATGTGGAGATCGAATTTGGTGTCACAAAACTTCCGAAATTCGATGTGCCGGAAGGATACACTTCCTGGGAATACTTAAATAAGCTCTGCTACGACGGCCTCGAGGAACGGTATTACCCGGCGACGGATGAACTGAAAGCGCGGCTGAAATACGAGCTTGATACGATCAAAACGATGGGTTACGTCGATTACTTCCTGATCGTGTGGGATTTCATCAAATTTGCGCGCGACCACGACATCATGGTCGGACCGGGACGAGGATCGGCGGCCGGAAGTATTGTTTCCTACACCCTTGGCATCACACAGCTGGATCCGATGCGGTACCAGCTCCTGTTCGAGCGTTTCCTGAACCCGGAACGAGTTACCATGCCTGATATCGACGTGGATTTCTGTTTCGAACGCCGCCCGGAGGTCATCGACTATGTAACGAGAAAATACGGCAAGGACCGCGTTGTACAGATCGTCACATTCGGTACACTGGCGGCGCGCGGTGTCATCCGCGATGTCGGCCGTGTGCTGGATATGCCGTATGCACAGGTCGATTCGATTGCGAAGATGATTCCGAATGAACTGAATATCACGATCGACAAGGCACTGCAGATGAACCACGAGCTGCGGGAGCTGTATCAGGGCAATGAAGAGGTTGCACATCTGATCGACATGTCACGGAGACTTGAAGGTCTGCCGCGCCACACGTCGATGCACGCCGCCGGTGTTGTCATCGGCTCGCGTCCGCTGGTGGAATTTGTGCCGCTCTCGCGAGGAAGCGACGGAACGATCGTCACGCAGTTCACGATGACGACGCTCGAGGAACTGGGACTTCTGAAAATGGACTTCTTAGGACTTCGGACCCTGACCGTCATTCAGAATGCGACAAAGCTCGCAGAGCGTTACAGCAATAAGAAAATTGATCTGCTTCACATCGATTACAACGATCCGAAAGTGCTCGGTATGATCGGCGCATCGAAAACGGTCGGTGTGTTCCAGCTCGAGAGTGCGGGAATGAAAAACTTCATGAAGGAGTTAAAACCGCAGAGCCTCGAGGATATCATCGCCGGAATTTCCCTGTACCGTCCGGGCCCGATGGATTTTATTCCGCAGTACATCAAAGGAAAAAACAACCCGGAATCCGTTACGTACGATACACCGCTCTTAAAACCGATTCTGGAGCCGACGTACGGCTGTATCGTCTACCAGGAACAGGTTATGCAGATCGTACAGGCACTGGCGGGCTATTCGCTTGGACGGGCCGATCTGGTGCGCCGTGCGATGTCGAAGAAAAAGGCATCTGTCATGGAAAAAGAGCGCCAGAATTTCGTTTATGGAAACGAGGCCGAGGGCGTGCCGGGCTGTATCAAAAACGGCATTGATGAGAAGACAGCGAACAAGATCTACGACGAGATGATCGACTTCGCGAAATACGCCTTCAACAAATCCCATGCGGCGGCGTACGCGTTCGTATCGTACCAGACGGCATGGCTGAAATACTATTACCCGGTTGAGTTCATGGCGGCTCTGATGACCTCCTGCATCGATAACCCGGGAAAAGTCGCAGAGTATATCTTGAGTTCCCGGCAGATGGGCATTTCCATTCTGCCGCCGGACATCAACCGAAGCGAAGGAAAATTCACGGTAGACGGCCAGGCGATCCGCTATGGCATGGCGGCGGTCAAAGGCATCGGAAAGCCGGTCATGGAGGCGATCGTGGAGGAGCGGAGTGCAAACGGACCGTTCCGCTCGTTAAAGGATTTCGCGGAGCGCCTGAGCGGAAAAGAAGTCAACAAGCGGACCGTCGAGAACTTTATCAAGGCGGGCGCATTCGACTGCTTCGGCGTGACGAGAAAGCAGCTCATGTTCGTCTACGCCAATGTGCTCGATGATGTGGCGCGCGAGAAAAAAGATTCGTTAAGCGGCCAGATGAGTCTGTTTGACTTCGTAGATGAGACGACCAAACGGTCGTATGAAACGGTGTACCCGGATGTCGGAGAATACGAAAAGAGTGATCTTTTGGCGCTCGAAAAAGAGGTGCTCGGCATCTACGTCAGCGGTCATCCGCTCGAGGAGCAGGAGGAGTGCTGGCGGAAGAACATTTCCGCGGTAACGACAGACTTCCAGCCGGATGAGGAGACGGGTTTCCCATCCGTCACCGACGGCGCGAAAGAGATTGTCGGCGGCATTATCACGGATAAAAAAATCAAATATACAAAGAATAACAAGACAATGGCATTTCTCACACTCGAGGACCTCGTCGGCAGTATGGAAATCGTCGTATTCCCGCGCGATTACGAGAAAAACGCACCGATGATGCAGACCGATGCGCGTGTCTTCATCCAGGGCCGTGTTTCCGCGGAGGATGATAAGCCGAGCAAGCTGATCTGCGAGAAAATTTTCCCGTTTGCTGGCATCCCGAAAGAGCTCTGGATCCAGTTCCCGGACAAGGAAACGTACGAGAGAGAAGTGGCGGATCTGTACCAGATGCTGCATGAATCCGACGGCAAGGACAGCGTGATTCTCTACATCAAATCGATCAAAGCGATGAAAAAACTGCCGCCGAGCCGCAATGTGCAGGCAGATGCCCGTCTGGTGGCGTCACTTCAGGCAAAATTCGGTACCGGAAACGTGAAAGTTGTAGAAAAGAGTATTGAAAAAAGGGCCTGAATGCTTTAAAATAAAACTGTGTGTGATTAATAAATAAAACTACTCGTTTATTAATGTGTGTGATGAGATGGAGGAATTCATATGGCAACGACTAACAAGGTAAAGACAATCGGAGTGCTTACCAGCGGTGGTGATGCACCAGGTATGAACGCAGCGATCCGTGCAGCCGTAAGAAGAGGTCTGCAGAAGGGCGTTCAGATGAAAGGTATCCTGAAAGGCTACGACGGACTGATGAACGAAGAAATCATCGACATGACAGCCCGCGATGTATCCGACACCATCGAGCGCGGAGGTACCATCCTTTATACCGCCCGCTGCGCAGAGATGCGTACACTGGAAGGCCAGAAACGTGCTGCAGATGTCTGCAGAAAACACGGCATCGACGGACTGGTAGTTATCGGCGGAGACGGATCTTTTGCAGGAGCGCAGAAACTGGCAGCTCTTGGAATTAACACCGTAGGTGTACCGGGAACCATCGACCTGGATATCGCCTGCACAGAATATACCATCGGTTTTGATACCGCGGTAAACACTGCAATGGAAGCCATTGATAAAGTAAGAGATACTTCCACTTCCCATGAGAGATGCTCGATCATCGAGGTTATGGGACGTAATGCCGGATATATCGCTCTTTGGTGCGGTATCGCAAACGGCGCAGAGGATATTCTTCTTCCGGAGAAATACGATTACGATGAGCAGAAGATCATCAACAACATCATCGAGAACCGTAGAAAAGGCAAAAAACATCATATCATCGTAAATGCTGAGGGCATCGGCCATTCCACCAGCATGGCGCGCAGAATCGAAGCTGCAACCGGCATCGAGACCCGTGCAACGATCCTTGGACATATGCAGCGTGGAGGAAGCCCGACATGTAAAGACCGTGTATATGCGTCCATCATGGGTGCTTACGCAGTTGACCTTCTTCTGGAAGGCAAAACAGACCGCGTTGTTGCATACAAGAACGGTGAGTATGTAGATTACGATATCGATGAGGCACTGTCCATGACAAAGACTCTGCCGGAATATCAGTGGGAGATCGCAAGAGCTCTTTCTTATAACTATACGAAATAAAAAAGTATCACGAAACAGACTGTTTTTAGCAAGCAGTCTGTTTCATTGGTATAATAGCGGGAATAAAAATGTTTCCGCGGACGGAATAGAGAGACAAAATAAAAAAACAGGAGGAACTTAACAATGGTTACCTGGAACAATCTTGATAAACTGGCTTCTTTTGAGGAGCTGAAAAAAGTGGAGCGTGTCAATCTTGCCGAGGTGATGTCCGGCGAAAACGGAGCAGAGCGCGTAAAATCTTACAGCGTTCCGATGGCAGAAGGACTTGCGTATAACTACGCAGCAAAACAGGTGAATGAGGATGTCCTTGCCGCACTCGTAAAACTGGCAGAAGAGGCACAGCTTTCTGAAAAATTTGAGGAGCTTTACAACGGTGCTGTCATCAACACCGGAGAGAACCGTCTCGTGCTTCATCAGCTGACCCGCGGCCAGCTCGGAAACACCGTTACGGCAGACGGCGTAGACAAACGTGCTTTCTACGTAGAGCAGCAGAACCGCATCGCAGAGTTTGCGAACAAAGTACATGCAGGTGAGATCACCAACGCAGCAGGTGAAAAATTCACCACCGTTGTGCAGATCGGTATCGGCGGAAGCGACCTTGGCCCGCGTGCGATGTATCTGGCTCTGGAAAACTGGGCAAAGAAAAACGGCTGCTTCAAAATGGAAGCAAAATTCATCAGCAACGTTGACCCGGATGACGCAGCAGCTGTTCTGAATTCGATCGACGTAGCACATTCCATCTTCGTTCTGGTATCCAAATCCGGAACCACACTGGAGACTCTGACCAATGAGTCCTTCGTAAAAGACGCTCTGAAAAATGCAGGCCTGGATGCATCCAAGCATATGATCGCCGTTACCAGTGAGACTTCTCCGCTGGCAAAGAGCGACGACTATCTGGCAGCATTCTTCATGGATGACTACATCGGAGGCCGTTATTCTTCCACATCCGCAGTCGGCGGCGCTGTTCTGTCCCTGGCTTTCGGACCGGAAGTATTCGCAGCATTCCTCGAGGGCGCTGCAGCAGAAGATAAACTTTCTGCAAACAAAGACGTATTACAGAACCCGGAGATGCTTGATGCGCTGATCGGTGTTTACGAGAGAAACGTTCTTGGCTATCCGAGCACTGCAGTTCTTCCGTACTCCCAGGCACTGAACCGTTTCCCGGCTCACTTACAGCAGGTAGATATGGAGTCCAACGGTAAATCGGTCAACCGCTTCGGCGAGCCGGTCAATTACCCGACCGGTCCGGTTCTCTTCGGCGAGCCAGGTACCAACGGACAGCATTCCTTCTATCAGCTGCTGCATCAGGGAACTGATATCGTTCCGCTGCAGTTTGTAGGCTTCCGCAATAACCAGATGGAGACCGATGTCGACATCCAGGGCAGCACCAGCCAGCAGAAACTCTGCGCAAACGTAGCAGCTCAGATCGTTGCATTTGCCTGCGGTAAAGCAGATGAGAATAAAAACAAAAACTTCGAAGGCGGCCGTCCGTCCAGCATCATCATCGGAGATCAGGTAAATCCGAAGACGCTGGGAGCACTGCTTGCACACTTCGAGAATAAGATCATGTTCCAGGGATTCCTGTGGAACGTAAACAGCTTCGACCAGGAGGGTGTACAGCTTGGTAAAGTCCTTGCAAAACGCGTTCTGGCTCACGAGACAGACGGAGCACTGAAGGTATTCAGTGATCTGCTCAATATCTAAAAGCGTTATTTTCTGATCAGAAAAGGCGTCCTGTGAAAAAAATCTCCCGGAAAAACTCCGGGAGATTTCAGACTATAGACAAAGCCCTGCTTAGGGGCGGTGACGTAAGAAAACATTTATGTGAGAGAATCGGCGTAGTTTAGGCTACGCCGGTTTTCTTTTCTTTTTGGGCTGCTTGGGATTGCTCCCTTGCGTCCTCAAAATCAAATGCACCAATGAAGTTATAGACGATCTCGATTTCTCTGACCTTGATGCGCGGCTCATTCTCGTCCGGCGTATAAACCTCGGAGATATAAATTTTCTCCACAAACTCCCGGAGAACAGAGGCGTCAAGCTGCTGCATATCAGTGTACTTCCTGATCGCTGCAATAAACTGTCTGACATTGACTTTCTGCTTTTCCTGTTCCTTGACTTCTTGCCGAAGATATTCGACAAGGTTTGTAAGGTTAGTCTGTTCCAATTCATAGTCACGGGACAGTATATCAGCATGGCGGCTCCCTCTGTGGGCCGCAGATCCTGCGCTGGGCAAAGAGAAGCGGCGGCCTTGATTTCTCAAAGCCGCCGCTGGTTTTATGGGCGTGTCAAAAGGGCTGTTGTACGACGGCTTTTTTTCTTTGCCGTCGCCCGGCAGTTGAAACAATACTGTTTATTTGATTTCCAATGAAATGGTTAGTGTATCATTTTCAATTTTAGCGAACACATTGCCGCCGAGCTTGTCAGTTAATAGTTTTACCACAGCAAGCCCCACTCCTGTACCGCTATTATGCCTTGATTTGTCCCCGGTATAAAATCTTTCAAATAGTCGGTTTGGGTCTATTTCCACCTTACTATCAATGGGATTTTCAATGATAAAAATAGCACTCTTTTCTTTGCCTTGCTTCAAGTCAATTTTAATCGAGCCAGAGGAATATCGAATAGCATTTATAATAAGATTTTGAAAAATACGTTCTACCATACCATAGTCCGAATGGAGATAAACGGAATGATCTGGCAGACCAATTACAGGAGATATGCCTTTTGCTTCCAATGCTGGGGCGTTCTCTGTGATAAGATTTATCAGCAAATTTGTTAAGTTGAAATCTTCACGCACAGGAGTTACTTCTTTTGCGTCTATTACAGAAACATCGTAAAAGGTTTGTATCAGCGCTTTCATTCTTTCTGCTTTATTATAAATGGTTTCTATACGCTGTGTTTGACCTGCTGATAAATTCTCCTTTTTTAATAATTGTAAATGGCCAAGTATTACCGTCAGAGGGGTACGCAAGTCATGTGAAATATTAGCAATGGACTCTTTCAAATACATTTCGTGCCGTAATGTGCTTGCAATGGACTGTCTTTGCTTTTCATTATACTGGTTTAATACTGCGGCCAGTTGTTCTATATCTTTATCAACAAGAGAGATGTCCAGCATCTTTTCCGATTTTCCAGTTGTAAGATCGGTCATTTGTTTCGATAGGTTACGGATTTGTCTTTTGATTTGCACATATTTGAAAAGCACTACTATCAAGACTGCGATAACTAAAATTAACAACAGCTTTATTCCAGACACCTCCCTCCTTGTTATTTGAGTTCACATTTGCGAAAGCTAATCCATGAAAAGGTTATCAAAGCAACTATCCAAACAACGCCAACTAAAATGGCCCATGGCAAAAAATAGGTCACAGAAAAAACCGCTTCCCGTATCTGATAGGTTGCCAAAAATGCAACAGGAAGATCAAACATCATTCCATACCCAAGATAAAGGCTAAGAACAAAAGTGACTAAAGCGGTAACAGCTATTGCTCTTGCAGAGCTTCTTAACCAAAAAACAATCCAGATTGCAATAAGAAAAGTCGCACTGTTCAAAAGCAGAGAATATAAAATCGCCTTACTGACCTGATAACAAAGGTTGCCTGCTTCGGTAATACCAAAGCGGACACTTTCTCTTATACAACCAGCCACAGGATAAACAAGAGCCATGATATTAAATGTAATTAAGTATGAGATTACTTTAGCAAAGAAAATGGTTTTTCTCGAATGTCCTGCATTGACCTCAAGATCAATCATCCGACTGGAAAATTCCTGTCCTAAAATCAGAGCTAAAATACTGGATATAATAATCAGGAGAAAGGTTGAATCGTAAACCATTCCATTAAAAATATCTGCGAGGGATGTAGCAGCCCCACCCATAGGCCCCATAGCTTCCGGGACATAAGTATCTGCGGTAAAAAAACCAATCAAAAATATCCCTATTAAACCGCACCAATAAAAGATATTATGTGATAATTGATATTTTTCCATTTTCAGTAAGTTGTTCATTCCCACACCTCCTTGTTATTTCAAATCCGAGCGTCGGAACCACAGATAAGTACCTAAGCATAATGCCAGTACCCATAAAAAATCTGAAAACATGAATTGCCCGCCGGATATGTTGGATTGTTGCAATGCCATAAGCCGAAGCTGGCCCATAGGCAATATTTGTGAGATAAGCTGCACTTGATCTCCATTCATCAAAAAGACCATTAAGAAAAAGAGTACCATCGGCACAGCCATACTCTTTCCTATATCACGGAAAATGAAGGCAAAGAAAAAAGGTAATAGGCACATTGCAAATTGCGAAGCAATCACCATTACAACTATGCCGATGCTTGCCAATGCTCCTTTAGTGACAAACGTACCAATTATGCTATGTAACAACAGTGGAAAAGACAGGATAACCATGCAGGCGATTTGATGAACTACCAGCTTCGCAAATAGTATCTTTCCGCGTCGATGTCCGGCATTGATATATGATTGTAATGTTCTTCTGCCAAAATCATTTCCAACAAACAGGGCAGAAAAGATGATTGTGAGGAAATATAGGATTGGCATATTGTATATCGAAGCAAAGAAAAGGTTGGATGTTTCCCCAACGCTATCCAGTAACAACACACTACTTAAAAGGAGATTAAACAATCCTATCCCCCAAAAATACCAGCTATGGAACAGCTTATAAAATTCAGCTTTTAGGAGATTTGACATTTCCTGTCCCTCCTATTTTGCTTAAAAAGTAATCTTCTAATGTATCACCGGCCACAGAAAGACCTGTAACGAGAATATGTGCATCTGACAAAGCAGCAGCCACTTTTTCCATATCATCGAGATAATCATATAGGCGAATTATGCCATCTGGCATCAGCTTAAAACTATCTGTGTGTAGCGTTTCTTCCAAAACGATCAGAGCTTTTTGTGGATCAGTTGCCTTTATTGCGATATGCCGTTTGCAACGATCATTTAGTTCTCGATCTGATATTTCTTCGATAATTTTGCCTTTGTCTATTAAAATAAACTCTGATGCTGTCTGATACAGTTCCTCTAAGATATGGCTGGATACCAATATCGTCATTCCGTATTCCTTATTCAAGGACTTTAGCAAATTACGAATTTCCACAATTCCAGCAGGATCAAGCCCATTGATCGGTTCATCCAAAATAAGAAATTCTGGTGTATTTAATAGTGCGATTGCAATACCCAATCGCTGTCGCATCCCCAGCGAAAAATTACGGACAGCTTTTTTCCCGGTATCTTTCAGACCTACCATGTCTAAAGTTTTTTGGATAACTGCTTTGTCAGGGATACCACGTTGGATACGCTGTATCTCCATATTTTGATAAGCGGTCATTGTCGGAAAAAGCGCAGGTGTTTCGATCATGCAACCGATCCGCTTTCTCTGTTCCTGCAATTCCTTTTCGACGGTTTTCCCCCACAACGATAAGGTGCCGCTTGTCGGAAACGCTAATCCTGTAACCAATCTCAAAAAGGTGGTCTTTCCTGCTCCATTTTGGCCTATGAAGCCATAAATTTTCCCTTTTTCAATTTTCAAATCAATATGATCTAAGGCAACTGTGTGCCGGTATTCTTTTGTTAAGTCATGTGCTTCCAAAATAACAGAACTCATGTTGTCATCCTCCTTTACATTTTAGTGTAAGGGGAAATCATAAAGAATTTCTTAATTTCTATTTGGAAACCATAAAAAAAGCATAAAGCCAAGAGCTTACCCCTCGGCTTTATGCAAACGGTATCCAATGCCCCACACAGTATCTATAAACTCTTTATCCGGGCAAATGGCTTTCATCTTGTTTCGCAAGTTGCTAATATGGACATTCAAGGTGTTGTCCTCGCTGATATACTCTGTATTCCAAACACTTTGAAACAAATTCGCCTTTGAGAAGATCTTGTCCGGGTATTTCATAAGCAATTCCAGTATAGCAAATTCTTTCGCAGTTAAAGGTAACTCCGCCCCTTGTAGCATAGCTCTGTTGCCGTCTAAATCTAAAACCAAATCATTGCACTTCAAAGATGGCGGCGTGCTGTTTTGAAATTGAATCCGGCGTAAGTTGCTTTCAATTCTGGCGAGAACTTCTTCCATATCGAAAGGTTTTGTAATGTAATCATCCGCACCAAGCCGCAACAAATCAATCTTGTTCTGTGTTGTTTCCTTTGCTGAAATTACTATGACAGGAACCGTTGAGAATTTACGAATATCCGCAAGTATAGTATCACCACTCCGATAAGGCAGCATTATATCAAGCAGAATAAGATCAATCTGATGTTCTTGTATGCAGTCTAACACATGAAGCCCATCATACTGACAAAGCACCTCATATCCATTTCCCTGTAAAAAATCAGCCAGCAATTTGCTGATCTCTAAATCATCCTCAACAATCAAAATTTTCATGTTGTTCTATGTTCACCTGCCTTATGTCAGCATTGTACTACACTTTTTATCTCTAATAGATTTAATTATATTTCCTTTCAGGAGAGAATACAAGGCATAAAATATGAATTATTAGATGTTAGAAGAACACATTTCTATTGCTGGGTACACTGGAAATATGAAACCAAAAGCCAGCAAAAGCCCCTCCTGTCTACGCATTTAGGGGGCAAAAAGCCCACGGAAATCAAGGCTTTTCGGCGGTGGTCGATGGGGTGGCAGAATGATTTATCAAATACCCGTCGGAACGGGCTTTGAAATGCGTAGGAAAATCTTTCCGGCGCTGGTTTTCCCGCCGGTTCTGTGGTATGCTGGAATAAGACAAAAAACGACAGGAGTTGACACGATGGCCGAACAGGAAATGTTACTGGACACAGCTACCATCAGGGCCGCCGTCGCCGGTGAGCTATGGGCTAAACAAAAAGTGATCGAACACTACACCCCCATGATCGACGAGTTGGCCGTTGACGAAGATATGAAGCAGCACCTTATTCTGAAACTGTTGGAAGAACTGCCTAACTTCCCAATGGGGCAGGCATAAGAAAAAAGAGCGCCGGACGCAGAGGCTTTGACACCTCCGCGCCCGGCGTTTTGGATAATTGCCGATTATGTCATAGCAAACTCGATGTGAGAGCTGTCCAGCTTCATAAACTTGGATTTCACCAGCTCTGCCGGGTAATCGTCCCCGGCAATACGGATGGTCTTGCGGACGCTGCACACGGTTTCCACCAGCAAGTCCACGATCTCGTCCAGCGTTTCCCGGTCAATGCCCTTGGCGTGCTGGCAAAGGTGTTCGTACTCGATGTTGTCCATGATGATCTCACGATAAATCTCTATGGCGCTCTGTGATTTCGCTCCCGTTCCTTTCCGTTCCGGCGGCTGTGCCGCTTCGTCCTCCGAGGGGAAGGGTCGGGAAAGGATAGGAATGGAATCGGTAATTGATACATCCGTAGTTGTTTTTTCTTTACTTGATATATCTTTATTTAATTGCATTGGATTTTCCAATGTCGGGTTTCCCGGTGTCGGATTATCCGATGTTGGATTTTCCAACACCGAGTTTTCCAATCCCGGTGCCGCCTCGTCCGGCTGCTCTGGCCGGGGCTGGGGCTGTTCAAAGGCCCGGTCGCTGCCGGAAGTGAAGTACATAGGCCGTCGCCTCCTTTCTGCGTTTGGGCAAAAAGAAAAGCCGCAGACTTTTTCAAAATCTGCGGCTTAGCCGGGGAACAGAAAAGGGCGCTGTCATGCTTGACAACACCCTGTTTCTGTCTGATTATTCAGTTGTTTTGACCTGCCCCGTTTTCCGCTGCCCTAAAAAACATTGATTTTACTGGTTTTTTTCATGTTTTCTTATGGCAACGCTCTTTTTTGCAGGGTTTTTTCATTTTCAGATTATCCCAGCTTCGCCGGGAGAGACGAGGAAACCGTGGTCTGGTGCTTTTGACGGAATTGCCGCGGGGTGATCTGGTACCGCTTTTTAAAGGTGCGGATCAGATGACTGCAGTCCGCAAAGCCGGTCTCGGCTGCAATATAGTTCAGGTCATAGTCGGTAAAAAGAAGCAGGTTTTCAACCTTGTTCAGGCGGATAAACTCGATATACTGCTTACAGCTCTGCCCGTAATGCTTCAGAAAAAGTTTGGCAAAATAGGAGTAGCTCATGTTGTATTTATGTGCCAGTGCCTCGATATTGATGTTTTCCTGGGAATGGCGGTCGAGATAGACGAGGATATCCTGCATACTCTGTTCCTCACTCTCGGAAATCGATTCGGGATTGAAACAGATTCCCTGGCAGTGCCAGATACGCAGAAGCCGGAGAAACAGTGTGGAAAAGAGAGAATAGATATAGGCATCATAACCGTATTTCTTTTCAAGAGCCTCCCTTTCAAGGGTTACAAAAAAATCATGGAGATTCAGCTCTGAGAGATCTTCCTGCGTAAACAAAAGCGAAGGATAGGTCATCGTGGCGATTTTATGGAAAGCAAAGCTCAGGTTCGGAAGGTAGCTTCCGGTGAGCTGGATGCGGTTCAGGTTGAATTTGATACAGAAATAGCGGAATGGCCGATCCTGGTCTGCGGCAAGTGCGTGGACCGTCTGTGGAGGAAACAGGATGAAAGAGCCCGGTTTTATGTGGTAGACGGAATCGTTGCAGCTCACGAGAAGAGAACCTTCCTGCAGATAAAGAACCTCCGTAAAATAGTGCCAGTGGGATTTGACCGGCATGGAAAAACTGTCGGAGCAGCAGGAAAAGGCTTCAATCGGCGAGTGCAGGATGTCACTGTATTCAAAAAGATTCTTCAACGGAAAAGTCCCCCTTCAGGTAAAAAATATTCAGTATTTTTCTGGGAATATCAGTTTCGGAAAAATAGAAACATTCTATTTTTGTACAGTCGCATTATATCATATCCAAATGAAAATTGATACAATGGCGAAAGCATTTGAAAGAAAATTAATGCTGAATTTGGTAACTCAATTTCCTAAGATAAGGGGGGATATGAAAACATGAAAAGCAACACGAAACAATTCCCGAAAAACAAAATTGCGTGGCTGTGGGAAAACATGGAGGGAAAACGGGCGCTGTACTTTGTCGGTATTCTCGGAACCGTTTTGTACAATATTCTGCAGCTTACGATTCCCTATTTTTCGGGAAAAATTGTGGATCTGTTTTTAACGGGGGAGAACGCGGCGACAAATCTTCAGGTACACCGTGACCTGCTTTACCGCTTGCTGTTTGCGATGGTCGGCTTTACGTTCCTGCGTGTTATCGTTGTTTATGGCAGCTGTATGATCTATGAGACGGTGTCGCAGAGTGTTCTGTACCGGGTGCGGAATTATCTGTACGACAAGCTTCAGCGTCAGGATATGACGTTTTACAGTACCTATCGGACAGGAGATCTGATGACACGGCAGACAGGAGACCTGGATGCGGTGCGTCACATGGTTGCATGGGTTGTACGAATGGTGGTTGAGTCATTTTCTCTGTTTGCTGCAGCGGCCGTTTTCTTCCTGTATACGAACTGGAAGCTGGCACTGTGCGTTCTTGTGATTTCACCGTTTGTATTCTGGATTATCTATCTGTTCCGGAACCGCGTTGCCCCGATGCATGCGGCGCTGCGTGAAAAACTGGCACAGATGAATACATGCGCACAGGAGAATATTTCCGGAAACCGCGTTGTCAAAGCGTTTGCAAGAGAAGATTACGAAATCGAGAAATTCGACCGTGCCAATACCGACTATGCGGAGACGAATAAGGCAACCGGAATGGTATGGCTGAAATTTTTCCCGATTGTCGAGAGTATTGCGAACCTGATGCCGGTTGTCCTGCTCGCAGTCGGCGGTGTTTTTATGATCAGAGGACAGCTTACTATGGGAGACTATGTGGCATTTTCAGGCCTCATCTGGGCAATCGCCAATCCGATGCGTCAGATGGGAAATATCATGAACGAATTTCAGCGGTTCTCAGCAGCGTCGAAAAAGGTCATGGAGCTGTATTACTCCGAACCGAAAATCAGGGACGAAGAAAATGCCGTTTCCCATCCGGAGCGGTTTGAAGGCAAAATCGAGTTTGATAACGTTTCCTTCCAATACGAGGATGGTGATTTGCCGGTTCTGCACAATATTTCCTTCACGGCCCATCCGAACGAGACGGTTGCGATCATGGGCGAGACCGGCTGCGGCAAGACATCGCTGATCAATCTGATCCCGCGGTTTTATGAGCCGACAGAAGGACAGATCCGGATTGACGGAATTCCTGTAGAACAGCTGAAGCTGTATGATCTCCGAAAACAGATCGGACTTGCCACGCAGGATGTTCTGCTGTATTCTGACACGATCGAGGGAAACATTGCCTACGGTGATGATTCGATCAAGATGAACGAGGTTGTCAAGTTTGCAAGGTATTCCGCTGCGGCAGATTTCATTTCAAAGATGCCGGAGGGCTACGATACCCTGGTCGGAGAGCGCGGTGTTGGTCTTTCCGGAGGCCAGAAGCAGAGAATTTCTCTGGCAAGAGCACTGGCGATCCGTCCATCGGTTCTGATTCTTGACGATACAACATCGGCGGTTGATATGGAAACAGAGAAACAGATTCAGCAGTCCTTACGGGAGCTTGATTTTCCATGTACCAAGATTGTGATTGCACAGCGAATTTCGACAACGAAAACAGCGGACAAGATTATTGTTCTGCAAAATGGCTATATTGAAGAAATGGGAACACATGAGGAACTGATGGAGAAGAAGGGTTACTATTATGAACTGGTGAAGCTGCAGACCGGTGTGGATGAACTGTAGGAGGGGAAGCAATGGCAAAAAATACATACAAGCAGGATGAAGTGCTCGAAGAGCCGTTTGACATCAAGCATCTGCTCAGAGCTTCATCCTATATCAAAAAATATGCAAAACGGATGGTTTTTGCGATCCTTTTGAGTGGCATCGGCGGTGCGTCCGGCTATGTGGCGCCGATGATTATCCAGCGGGCGCTGGACCTTGCAATTCCGGAGAAAAACGAGAGGCTTTTATTTTCTCTTGTGGGAATGCTGGTCGGCATCTATCTGGTGAGCGTGATCTTCACAACAATCCGAAGCCGCATTATGGTGGATGTCAGTCAGAGTATCATCTATGATATCCGAAAAGATTTGTTTGCACATCTGCAGGAGCTGCCGTTCCAGTATTACGATGACCGCCCGCACGGCAAGATCCTGATTCGGGTTGTCAACTACGTCAACTCGGTATCGGATATGCTGTCAAATGGTCTGATCAACATCGTTCTGGAGAGCTTCAACCTTCTGTTTATCGTGATTTTCATGTTTCTGGTTGATGTGCAGATGGCATTTGTCGTGCTCTGCGGCGTGCCGGTGCTGTGCGTTTTCATGGTCTGGATCAAGAATAAACAGAGACGTGCATGGCAGGCAGTTTCGAACAAGAACTCAAACCTGAATGCCTATCTGCAGGAGAATATTGTCGGAGCCCGCATTACGCAGATCTTTGCACGAGAGGATGAGAATGCGGAGATTTTCAAAGATCTTTCCAAGGATTGCCGCAGAACATGGAATACAGCAGTTCGCTATTCCAACCTGGTATGGCCGGGTATCGATTCAATTTCCGTCTGCGTGCGTGCTGCCATTTTTCTGTCCGGTCTGATCCTTTTCGGGCAGGGAAATAAGTCGGTTGGTACGATTGTAGCGATTTCGAGCTATGCATCGTATTTCTGGCAGCCGATCATGAACCTTGGAAACATCTTCAATAACTTTATCAACAACATTGCGTATCTGGAACGTATCTTTGAGACGATGGATGAGCCGGTGACGGTAAAGGATGCAAAAGATGCCGTTGAAATGCCAAAAATCCGCGGTGAGGTGACCTTCGATCACGTAAATTTCTCGTACGATGCGTCAAAACAGATCTTAAACGATGTTTCGTTTACGGTAAAACCGGGTGAGAGTGTGGCGCTTGTCGGACCGACCGGAGCCGGAAAGAGTACGATTGTCAATCTGATTTCACGGTTTTACAATGTCAATGGCGGTCGCGTCCTGATCGATGGACAGGATATCTCGCAGGTGACCATTCATTCCCTGCGTGAGCAGATGGGTATTATGATGCAGGACAGCTTTATTTTCTCGGGAGATATTGAGGATAATATCCGTTACGGAAAGCTTGACGCAACGCATGAGGAGATTGTGAAGGCGAGCAGAACTGTCTGTGCGGACGAGTTTATCAGCAAAATGCCGGATCGCTATCAGACGGAGGTAAGGGAGCGTGGTTCCATGCTGAGCCAGGGACAAAAGCAGCTCATTTCGTTTGCGCGTACCCTGCTTTCCGATCCGGCCATTCTGATTCTCGATGAGGCGACCTCAAGCATTGACGTACAGACCGAAAAAGCACTGCAGACGGGACTCAATGCCATGCTGAAGGGCAGAACCTCATTTATCATTGCGCATCGTCTGTCTACGATCCGCAACTGCGATAAGATTATGTATATCGATAACGGCGGTATTATGGAGAGCGGAACACATGATGAGCTGATGGCAAAGAAAGGCCATTATTATAAACTGTATACAGCACAGCTTGATGAAGTACAGAAAGCGGGCTGATCAAAAAAAGATCATAAAAAAGATTATAAAAAAGGCTTCTGCCAGCGGATAAAAATCCGTGGCAGAAGCCTTTTGCCGTTTCTTGTTCGTGTCGCTTTTTGCGCGTGTCGCCGAAGCGACCCGCCGCAGGCGGAAAATTCGGCAAAGCAGGAGTTCTTCTTATTTTCCGGAGAAGTATTTCTCTTTGATGATCTCAACCGGCATATCCTCGCCAGTCCACAGTTTGAAGGAAGCAGCTCCCTGGTATAACAGCATGTACATACCGTTTCCGGTCTTGCATCCAGCCTCTTTTGCCTCACGCAGCAGGCGGGTTTCCTGCGGATTGTAGATCACATCGAAAACGAAGAGGTCTTTGTGGAACATCGTTGTGTCGGTGATGATGGTGTTCTCGGTTTTTGGAGCCATTCCGACGGAAGTTCCGTTGACAAGAATGGCGCTGTCTGCGATGGATGCGCGAAGGACTTCCGGATCGGAGAAGTCGTGCAGGGTAACCTTGCAGGAAGTACGCTCATTGAGTTTTGCAACGATTTCCTCGGCTCTTCCGAAGAAATTGTCTCTGACGTTGAATACATTGATCTCAGCTACGCCGTCGAGGGCTGCCTGTACCAGGATTGCAGTAGCAGCGCCGCCGGCACCGAGCAGAGTCATCTTTTTGCCGATGATGTCTACGCCGTTTTCTGCAACTGCTCTCATGAAGCCGACACCGTCGGTGGTGTAAGCGGTGAGAACGCCGTTGTCGTTGACGATGGTATTACATGCGCCGGAGATCTCCGAAGCAGGAGAAACCTTGTCTGCCAATTTGCACATGATATTTTTGCCAGGCATGGTGATGTTCCAGCCTCTTGCACCCATGGTGCGGAGTCCTTCGACTGCCTGCGGCATTTTGTCTTCCGGTACATCAAAGGCAAGGTAGCTATAATCAAGGCCGAGCTGGTCGCATGCTTCGTTGTGCATTTCCGGAGAAACACTGTGTGCAACCGGGCTTCCGAGTAAACATAATAATCCGGTGTGTCCTGTGATGTGTTTTGACATAGTTTGAAATCCTCTCTCTCCTCGTATTTCCGCATGATGATAAATCGTGCTGTAGCACTTTAAACTGCTACTATATGAAGTGAATTATACTCCAGATGCCGAAAGAAAGCAAGAAAAAAAGAGGAAATGACGCAAAGTTCATTTCCTCTTTTCGTGTTGGTTTTTGATTAAGGTTTAAGATGGAAAAGATTCGCCCGGAAATCAGATTCCAAGTTTCTCTTTCATGTAGTCAACCGGAGTATCTTTTCCGGTGTACAGCTTGATTGCGATGAGTGCCTGGAACAGCATCATGCCCATGCCGTTGAATACTTTCTCACATCCTGCTTCTTTTGCCTGTTTCATCATAACGGTTTCGCGCGGAGCGTAAACGGTATCCGTTACGATGAGATCTTTTTTAAAGAAGGAAGGATCAGGAATGTTGGAAAGGTCTTCGAGTGGATGCATTCCTACGCCGGTAGCATCGCAGAACAGGTCAGCTGCGTGCATTTTTTCTTTCAGGAGGTCTTTGTCTGCCAGATCGTTCATGGTAGCCTTGCAGTTGGTGTTCTTATTGATCAGATCAACAATTTCCTCTCCACGGCTGTAGAATTTGTCTTTGATGTTGAAGATTTCAATTTCTGCAACTCCATCCAGAGCACCGCGCACTGCAATTGCAGTAGCAGCACCGCCGGTTCCGATCAGGACCATCTTCATTCCCTTGAAATCGATGCCCTCTTCGGTCAGTGCCTGCCAGTATCCCATACCATCGGTGTTGTAGCCTTTCAGTTTTCCGGTTACCTGACCGTTTTCGTCGCGGAGGTTGACTACGGTATTGATAGCGCCGCATAACTTAGCTGCTTCATCTACTTCGTCCAGATATTTGTGGACAACAGTTTTGTTTGGCATGGAAATATTGGAACCGAGCATTTTCAGCGCGCGGATACTCTGCACAGCATCTTTTAAAGAATCGTTATCAACTTCGAAAGCAAGCTGAATGACGTCATCTCCGTTTTTGTCGTATGCAAGGTTGTGGGTTGTCGGAGACTGGGTGTGACGGATCGGGTAAGCCATTAATCCAACTAATTCGGTATGTCCTGTAATATTTGGCATGATATTTTCCTCTTTTCTGTTTTTTTATATTGTGTAAGAAAGTGATTCAGTGATTACTCAAGCGGCTCCAGATGCAGGTAGCCCTGGGACTCCAGTACATTCAGGATCGCGCGGCCTTCCATGGTACCTTCCATGATGCGGCGTGCGCGGACGGAATCGCCGATGGTATAAATATAAGTATGGGTATCAGCGAATGCTTCCTGAAGCTCCGGCAGAATCGGGTTATTGGAGCGCATTCCAAGACAGTTGAATCCGTAATCGAAGGTGAGATCCTGGATGGTTCCGTCCGGAAGCTTTACAGTGAATGCGTTTTCTTTTACTTCCTGAAGAGCAGTGTTGACATATTCTTTTACACCGTATTTGTCGTGTGTCTCACGCATGGAGCATTTGGTGATCGGGTCTGCAAGCATACCGATCTGCGGCAGCATATCGATGATGGTACACTCGGCGCCTCTCGGTGCAAAGTATTCAATAACGTCAAGTCCTACGGAACCGCCGCCGACTACAACGACTTTCTTGCTCTGACAGGCTTCTTCCGGATATTTTCCGGCGTTTACATTGTTGATCATACCAAAGATGGTATTTACGTTTCCGGCATCGATGTTCTCTTTCAGGCCTTTGATCGGCGGAACAAGCGGAACGGAACCGGTGGAGTTTACAATGATGTCCGGTTTGAACTGTTTGATCTTATCCACCGTAGCTTCGGTGTTGAGGAAAATATACAGGTTTTTCAGTCTTGCAGCTCTTGCCTCAAGGTATTTCGGGAAATCTTTCATACGGGTCTTGCTTGGAAGATCGGAGATGAAAGTGGAAAGACCGCCGATGTGATCGTTTTTCTCAAGTACGAAAACGTTGCATCCGACTTCTGCTGCGGTGCAGGCTGCTTCCATACCGGCAGTACCGGCGCCGACAACAACAACGTTACAGTTTTTATTTACTTTCAGTGCTTTGTAAATATCGCCTTCCGGAACAGCCGGGTTTACGGTACAACGGATCGGGCGGTTGACGCCGATACGGTTTCCGGCACATCCAACGTTACAGGAGATACATTTCCGAAGAAGATCTTCCTCGCCGTTCTCAACTTTTTTCACCCAGTTCGGCTCAGCGATCAGGCCGCGTCCCATTCCGACGATATCTACATCGCCGCTCTCGAGAACTTTTTCAACGACCTTCGGGTCACGGTAGTTACCAGCATTGATCACAGGCTTTTTGAATTTATTTTTTACGGCTCTTGCCATGTAGGAACGCCATCCATCCGGCAGGAAGTTGGAGTCGATCTGATACTGCAGGGATGGGTTGAGGCCGCAGGATACGTCATACATATCTACGAACTCATCCAGGTACTCGAGGTACTCGAGGGTATCTTCCAGAGTATTTCCTCCCGGAACACGCTCCTCAGCAGAGATACGAACGATGATCGGGAACCACGGTCCGACGTTTTTACGTACTTCTTCGAGAACCATACGTGGGAAGCGCAGGCGGTTTTCTACAGAACCACCGAATTCATCGGTTCTTTTATTGTAATACGGGGAGATGAACTGGCTCATCAGGTAGGAGTGGCCGCAGTGGATTTCAATGGCATCAAAGCCGATGGCCTGCACACGTTTTGCAGCCTCGCCGTATTTTTTCACGGTTGTCATGATTTCTTCTTTTGTCATCGGGCGAGGGGTTTCTCCGCCGGCTTTTGTCGGGATGTTGGAAGAAGAAACGGTTTCCATACCGGTTCTTGCGGAAGATGCGGAAGCTCCGGCGTGGTTGATCTGAATTGCTACGGTAGCACCGTTTTTATGAAGATTTTCGACTAACTGATAGTAGCGCGGCATAAAGCTGTCGTGGTCGATACGGATCTGGCTGGTTCCGTTGGAACCGACCGGGTACTCGATGTTGGCGTTCTCCAGAATAATAAGACCAACGCCGCCTTTTGCGCGGAGAGAGTAATAATTCATATGACGGTTACTCATCTCACCGCTTGTTTCACCGTAGTTGGTTCCCATCGGGGTCATTGCAATACGGTTTTTAATCGTTGTTCGTTTGATGGTAATTGGTTCAAAAATTTTTGGGTAAGCACTCTTCATGAAAATTTCTCCTTATTCATTACATGAGCGGTAATCCTCTGTTTGTGACAAATCCATCATAACTCTTTCGACTAAAAATTAACAATATCTTTCAGATAAACTTTTGATACGTTTTCGCTATCGTTTCTGGACTCTTCGATAATGTCAGCGTGCTGTTTCATGTATTCGGTAAACCGTTCGACAGCCGGAAGCCGGTAGCGGTTCTTCATCCAGAACATAAAAGTCTGATGATAAATCTCGAGACCTTTCAGTGTATGGATGCGGATACCGTCTGCCTGTTCCAGAATATCGGTTCGCGGCATGAGCGCGATGCCGAAGTTTTCGCGTACCAGTGCCACAATCGAATATTCATCCGGGCATTCCATGATAATATTGGGATGAAGCTGATATTTGCGGTAGAGATGACCGGTGTAGGCCCCCATCCAGGATGCGCGGTCGTAGCCGATCACCGGATAACGGGTAAGCTTTACAAGCGGAACCTCCGGTTCGTCGGCAATCGGATGCTGTTCCGGGGACACGATGACAAGCGGCTGCTGGATCAACGGAAAAAACTCCATGTCGTCGCGCTTTAAAAAGCCGCCAAACCCAAGATCGAGTTCGCCGGATTTCACCTTCTGTGCAATGGCCGGGGTATGGTTCTGCCAAAAGCTAAAGGCAACATTTTTGTTTTCTTCTTGGTCCAGAAAGGTGCGGACATTGTGCGGAATATAATGTCCGGCAAGTGGAAAAATATAACCGATGTTGATTTTTCCGCCACCGGAGGCGAGTTCTTTCATCTTGCCTGCCGCAATGTCACAGTCGCCTGCGATCCGGTCTGCATGCTCCAGGAAAAGACGGCCGGCATTGGTAAGGACAACACCGCGCCCTTTCTTTTCAAACAGCGTGATTCCAAGCTCACTTTCAAGGGCGGCCATCGAACGGCTCAGGGATGGCTGGGAAATATAAAGCTCCTCTGCCGCCTGGTGATAATTTTCCAGCCGGGCGACCTTTCGGAAATAGAGAATCTGATTCAGTGTCATGTGGTTTTTCCTCCTGAAAAAATGGTTCCGTAAGAAAGTCTTTGCTTCCTCTTATTATGATAACTCAAGTATACCATATCAATGCATTCAATGCATTGATTTTTTCCTTTAAAAGCATTAGACCGCACACACTTTCACTGTTAAAATAAAGGCAAATGTTATTTTTTTAACATTCACGAAACTGGTAATCTGTTGTTTGTGACAAAACAAAAGGATGAACCGAACAGAGGAAAAAGACAATTTGACCTCAACACATGATCTATTTAAAAAGGAGAGAAACCATGAACAAGAAATACCTGCCAAGTGCATTAATTTTGTACTTGAACTACTTTATCCACGGTGTTGGATGCTCTATTCTGGGCCAGGCAGTCATCAAAGAGGCTCTGGCAGCAGCATGGGGAGTGGAAGCAATGGCAATTACCGCAATTTCCGCAGCACTCGGTCTTGGCCGTCTGATCGCACTGCCATTTGCAGGTCCTCTGTCCGACAAGCTCGGACGTCGCATTTCCACCGCAATCGGAAGTGCTTCTTATGCAATTTATCTGATCGGCCTTGCCCTTGCATTTAATGCAGGAACACACGGTGGTTATACCATCGCTTACGTATGCGCCATTATCGGCGGTATCGCAAACTCCTTTCTGGATACCGGTATTTACCCGGCAGTATCCGAAATTATTTACAAAGCTCCGAGCGTTGCTACTATGGGAATCAAATTCTTCATCGCAATCGCACAGATGCTGCTTCCATTTGTTCTTGGTGTAGCGGTTACTTCTACCGCAGCCGGCTTTACCTCCTACAATCCGTTATTCTATGGATGCGGAATTGCGTATATCGTACTTTTTGTACTGGTATTCCTGTTCCCGCTGCCAGATGCTGACCAGAAAGCATCCGGCAAAAAAGAGGGTCTGATCGACAGCCTGAAGCATACCCATTTCTCTTTCGAGTCCATCGCCATGATCCTGATCGGATTCACCTGCACCGGTACCTTCCAGCTGTGGCTGAACTGCGCGCAGAACTTTGCAAAAGAAAATGTAGGCTGGGCGAATCCGTCCATCATGCAGACCTACTATTCTGCAGGAACTATGCTGGCACTCGTTGTAACCGCATTCCTGACCAGAAAAATCAAAGACGTTCGTTTCATCGTTGTTTACCCGGCTATCTGCCTTGTAACAATGATCGCTGTCCTGATGGGACAGAGTAAACCGCTGATGATCGCCGGTGCTTTCATTATCGGATGGGCTGGTGCAGGCGGACTGCTTCAGATCGCAACTTCCGTTTGCAACATGCTGTTCCCGAAAATCAAAGGAACCGTAACCGCACTGGTTATGATCGCATCTTCTCTCTGCAACTACACCATCCTGACCGCAGCATCTAAAATGCAGCCGTCCGGCGTTATGACCATGAATATCGTTCTGACCGCAGTTGGTGTTGCACTTGGACTGTTTGTAAATATCCGCTATAAAAAAATGGTTGAACTTGCACAGCAGGACAATTAAAATGAGGTTAAGGATTGCGGAAGTACGAAGTACCAAGGAATCCGGACGTGAAAAAGAAAAGCCTGCAAAGAAAAGTCAGGGTTAAATTGAAGAAAGAAGGAAAAACACATGAATACAGTAAAAGTTCGTGATATTGAAATCGGTGCCGGCGCACCGAAAATCATCGTTCCGATCGTAGGTGTTACCAAAAACGATATCATCGAAGAAGCAAAAACCTTCCATTCGATTCCGGTTGATGTTGTAGAATGGCGTGTAGACTGGTTTGAAGGCGTATTCGACTTTGCGCAGGTAGAGGACGTGTTAAAAGACCTCCGCGAAGCACTCGGCAATATTCCGCTTCTGATGACGTTCCGTACCTCCAAAGAAGGCGGCGAAAAAGCTATCGAGCCGGAAGCATACGCTGAGCTGAACATCAAGGCAGCACAGACCGGATACGTTGATCTGATCGACGTTGAGATCTTCACCGGAGATGAGATCGTAAAGAAAATCATCGACGGCGCACACGCTGCAGGCGTAAAGGTTGTTGCTTCTAACCATGATTTCTTCAAAACTCCTGCAAAAGCAGACATCATCTACAGACTGCGCAAGATGCAGGATATGAACGCAGACATTCCGAAGATCGCTGTTATGCCGCAGAATAAGAAAGACGTTCTGACCCTGCTTGCAGCAACAGAGGAAATGACCACCAATTATGCGGACAGACCGATCATCACCATGTCTATGGCAGGCACCGGTGTAATCAGCCGTCTCTGCGGTGAGGTGTTTGGTTCTTCCATGACCTTCGGCGCGGCGAAGAAAGCATCCGCACCGGGTCAGATGGGTGTGAATGATCTGAGCACCGTTCTGGATCTGCTTCACAAAGCCATGTAACCGTTTTTTCTTTGGGGGACACCGGTATTTTTAGCTTTGCTGTTGATGCCGATGTCCCTTTTGTATTATTGTTCTGTTATAAATTTAACGGAGGTATGCCTTTTATGAAGAGAGTATTTCACTGGCTGGATGAAAACTTGGAAGAATTTCTTCTTGTGATCGGTCTGATCGCCATGACGCTGATCATGGGAATTCAGGTTTTCTGCCGCTACGTCCTTGGCATGTCGCTGTCGTGGTCGGAAGAGCTGACCAGATATATTTTTATCTGGTGCGGTTTTTTAAGCGTCAGCTACTGCAGCAAAAAATGCCTTTCCATCAAGATCGAGCAGTTTGTTGCGATTTTTCCGCGGAGAGGAAAAGCCGTTTTCAAAATTGTGAATCATACGTTTGAACTGATTTTTTTCATCTATATGATTCCGTTTGCTTTTTCTTATATGATGTCGTCAGTTAAAAGCGGCCAGCTTTCCCCGGCCTGCAAAATCCCGATGTACTTTATCCAGGCAGCACCGCTTGTCTCCTTTGTACTGGTTGCATTCCGTGTTTTGCAGCGGTGGATGATCGAGTTCCGTGTGGCACGCGGTGAGAACGTTTTCGACCCGGCCCATCCGGAGCGAAATACGCCGGAATCCTTCATTGAGGCAAATGCCGGAGCAGATAACACCACAGAAAATGCTCTGAACGCGGGTATCGACAACCGCATCCATACGATTAAAAATTCGAATGAGGAGGAACGCTAATGCCGGTCGTAGTATTATTTCTGATTTTTGTTGCATTGCTGGTCATCGCTGTTCCGGTATCGATTACCCTTGGAATCACATCTGTGCTTCCGTCGGTGTTTGACCCGTCTTTTACGGTAGGAGCCAAATATCTGATCCGTGCCATGTTCGGAGGACTCGATTCCTTCCCTCTGCTGGCAGTTCCGATGTTCGTCCTCTCCGGTATCATCATGGCTAAGGGGGGCATCTCCAAAAAACTGTTTGATGTCTTTGCCTATTTTCTCGGAAAATTCACCGCAGGTATGCCGTGCGCCGTTATCGTCACCTGCCTTTTTTACGGTGCGATTTCCGGTTCCGCTCCGGCGACCGTTGCCGCTGTCGGAAGCATGACAATCCCGATTCTGACTACCCTTGGTTATGATCTGACATTCTCCACAGCGATTGTGGCAGTTGCCGGCGGCCTTGGCGTTATCATTCCCCCGAGTATTCCGTTCATCATGTACGGTATGGCTTCCGGCGCTTCGGTCAGTGACCTGTTCCTTGCCGGAATTGTACCGGGTCTGATGATCGGTCTGCTGCTGATGGTTTATGCCGTTTATCACTGCAAACGGTATGGGGAGGACAAAGAGAAGATCCATGCAGAAGTCAAAGTGCTGCATGACAAAGGCCTGCTTCGCGTTTTAAAAGAGAGCTTTTTTGCACTGCTCAGCCCGGTGATCATCCTTGGCTGTATCTACAGCGGTGTCGCTTCCCCGACTGAGGCGGCTGTTATCTCCGTATTCTATGCATTGATCATCAGCCTTTTTGTGTACAGGAGTATCCGCATCCGCGACATCTGGTCCATTCTGGTTGAGGCGATTCGTACCTTCACCCCGATCCTATTTATTCTGGCGGCATCGACGGCATTTTCCCGTGTGCTGACGCTGATGCAGGTACCGCAGACGGTCAGCGAGTTTATCCTGAACAACTTCCACAGCCCGGTTGCGATCCTTCTGATCATCAATGTATTCCTGCTGATTGTCGGAATGGTGATGGATACCACACCGGCAATCCTGATTCTGACTCCGATCCTTCTGCCGATTGTACAGGCGATCGGCATGAATCCGATTCAGTTTGGTGTCATCATGGTTGTCAACCTGGCGATCGGCTTCGTAACACCGCCGATCGGCGTCAACCTGTTCGTGGCAAGCTCCCTGACCGAGGTTCCGGTCATGCAGATCGCAAAGAAGGCTATGCCGATGATCGGTTTCTTCCTTGTGGCACTGCTGCTGATTACGTTTATTCCGGCGATTTCGATTGGAATTTTATAGGGAGGAGCGAAGGACAATGAAAAAGATGACAAAAAAGAAAAAGCTTTTCCGAAAAGTGACGGCACTTGCCGCTGTCATTGCGCTTGGCGCATCGCTTGCCGGCTGCGGCTCTTCCGATGGAGAGACGACACAGCGCTATTCCTGGCCGCTGGCAACGGCGAGCCCGGAGGACACGGTAACGCAGATCTTCGCTGAGAAGTTTGCGGAAGAGATTTCAGAGCTGAGCGATGGAAGGATGAAAATTCAGGTTTACGCAAACTCAACGCTTGGCGGCGACCGCGATCTGCTGGAAACGTGTGCTGACGGCGATATTCCGTTTGTCGTACAGAATACGGCACCGCAGGTTTCTTTTATGGGGGATCTTGCCGTGTTTGATTTGCCGTGTGTGTTTGATTCTCTCGATGAATGCCGTGAGAAGATTGATAATCCGGAGTTTTACGAGTTGATCAGCAATGTTTACACAGAGGGCGGCTATCACCTGCTCGGTATGGCGGATCAGGGATTTCGTGTCATGAGTACGAATAAGCCGGTTTACAGCTTTTCGGATTTCAAGGGCCAGAAGATCCGTACCATGGAGAACAGCTACCATCTGGCATTCTGGAAAGCCATCGGTGCCAACCCGACGCCGATGAGCTTCAGTGAGGTTTATATCGGCCTGCAGCAGCACACGATCGATGCGCAGGAAAACCCGTATGAGGTCATCGTTTCGAATAACCTGTATGAGCAGCAGGATTACGTAGTGGAAACGAACCATCTGCCGCATCTGATTTCCCTGATCGTCAACGATGACTTCTTCAAAGATCTGCCTGCAGACGAGCAGGAGATCATGACCAAGGCGGCAAAGATTGCGACCGAGTACGCAAGAGAGCAGTCCGATGCCCGTATCGCCGATAAAATTGCGACGATCGAGGAGAGCGGAACGAAGATTCTGACACTCGATGACCAGACAAGAGCTGACATCCGCGAGGCATCGAAGAGCGTGTATAAGTCGATTGAGGAGAATATTGATCCGGCGATTTACAATGCGTATATGGATGGGATTGAAAACTGAGCGTTATTCACTAAAAAAATGGTGACGATTCAGAGCCTTATCTCGATGTTGCTTTTCGCTATATGAAACTCCGGAAAAATTGCTCATTCATGCAAGCGTGTTTCGCGATTTTTCTTCGGCTTCGCATGGCTCTGAATCGTTGCAAAAAAAGAAATTTCCCGGCTGCGGGGCGCTGAAAAACGGTGCTTCGCAGTCGTTTTTTTGTCTGGATCGCTTTAAAATCGCTTTAAATTTACAAAATCTGCCTTGTACCGTCGAAATTACAAGATTATAATGGGATTTGGAAGTTTTTTTTGATCTATTATTATGACCAAGGGAGGCAAAGAAATGATTTTTAATCACATGGACCGGATTGTATTTGCAGGAGATTCCGTAACGGATATGGAAAGTGCACAGCCGGTGGGGGAAGGTTTATTTGAAAATGTCGGAAAGAGCTACGTTCGAATTGTCGAGAACATGCTCGCAGCATTCTACCCGGAGATATATCTCCGCGTGACAAACTCCGGTATCAGTGGAAACACAAGCCGCGACCTGCTGCAGCGCTTCGACCGTGATGTCGTATCATTAAAACCAGACTGGGTATCCATCTGCATCGGCATCAACGACGTCTGGAGACAGTTCGACAGCCCGGCCATCCCGGACGAGCAGGTATCGCCGGAGGAGTACCGTTCCAACGTCGAAAAGATGATTCTTTCCGTAAAAGATAATGTAAAAGGAATTTTCCTCATGACCCCATACTACATGGAGCCAAATGGGGAGGACTGGATGAGAAAACGCATGGACACCTACGGCGCGATCTGCAGCGAGCTGGCTGAGAAATACGGCTGCCGTTTTATCGACCTGCAGGCCGTCTTCAACGATTACTTCCAGTACCGCCATTCCTCCTACATCGCCTGGGATCGAATCCATCCGAACCAGATCGGCGCTACAGTGATCGCACGGGCATTTCTGGAAAAATGCGGATTCGACTATAATCACAGACCGGAGCATGCTTGAAAAACCATTTCCGCAATCTGAAAGCGCCACTTTGCGGTATGGCTTGCCCTCATAAGGCAGACAAAAAGCGGGAATCGTTATTGGGGTCCTCGCTTTTTCTTTGTCCTGTTCTGTCTGAAAACAGCGGACAGAGTCGAAAAAAGAGAAAAAGAATCGGTAAAATTTTGCTTAAATTACCAAAAATAATTGCTGTTTTGGGACAGTTATGGTATATTATGACTATACATACATTTATGTGGCGCTACATGGGGACATAAGAGTGAGACATAAAAGAAAGGTAACTATTCAGAACCCCATCTCGATTCCGCTTGCGCTGCATCTCGATGTTGCTTCTCGCCATATGAAATTCCAGAAAACCGCGCATTCATGCAAGCGTGATTCACGATTTTCTTCTCTTTCGCATGGATCTGAATGGTTACAAATAAAGAATAGAACAGGAGAAAAAAAGATATGTATCTGGAAGAGTATAAGAGATGGCTGGCAGCTGATCTGGAAGACGCAGATCTGAACCCGGAGCTGGCACGGATTGAAGGAAACGATGAGGAGATCAAGGACCGTTTTGCTGTATCTCTGAAATTCGGAACCGCAGGACTTCGTGGTGTACTTGGCGCAGGAACAAACCGTATGAATATCTATGTAGTGCGTCAGGCAACACAGGGTCTTGCAAACTGGGTAAAAACACAGGGCGGAAACCAGACCGTAGCCATCAGCTATGACAGTCGTATCAAGAGCGATGTATTCGCAAAAACCGCAGCAGGCGTTCTGGCAGCAAACGGAATCAAAGTCAGAATTTACGACGCACTGATGCCGGTACCGGCGCTTTCCTTTGCAACCCGTTATTATAACTGCAACGCAGGCATCATGGTAACGGCATCTCACAACCCGGCAAAATACAACGGCTACAAAGCTTACGGACCGGACGGATGCCAGATGACCGATGATGCTGCAGCAATCGTATATGCAGAGATTCAGAAGACCGACATCCTGACCGGCGTAAAATATATGTCGTTTGCAGAAGGCGTGGAAGAGGGACTGATCCGTTTCGTCGGCGATGACTGCAAAAATGCACTGTACGAAGCCATCGAATCCCGTCAGGTTCGTCCAGGTCTGTGCAAAACAGCTGGACTGAAACTCGTTTACAGCCCGCTGAACGGATCTGGTCTTGTACCGGTTACCCGTGTATTAAAAGACATCGGCATCACTGATATCACCATCGTCCCGGAGCAGGAGTATCCGAACGGATACTTCACCACCTGCAGCTATCCGAACCCGGAAATCTTTGCTGCACTGGAAAAAGGCCTGGATCTTGCAAAAGAGACTGGCGCAGACCTGATGCTGGCAACCGACCCGGATGCAGACCGCGTTGGTATCGCCATGAAATGCCCGGATGGAAGCTATGAGCTGGTAACCGGAAACGAAGTCGGCGTTCTGCTTCTCGACTACATCTGCGCAGGCCGCATCGAGAAAGGCACCATGCCGGAGAAACCAGTTGCTGTAAAATCCATCGTGTCCACACCGCTGGCAGATGCAGTTGCAGAGCACTACGGCGTAGAGCTCCGCAGCGTTCTGACCGGATTCAAATGGATCGGCGATCAGATTGCAAACCTTGAGGCAGACGGCGAAGTAGACCGCTTCATCTTCGGATTCGAGGAGAGCTACGGATACCTGGCCGGCCCGTATGTAAGAGATAAAGACGCAGTCATCGGCTCCATGCTGATCTGCGAGATGGCAGCTTACTACAGAAGCATCGGAAGCTCCCTGAAACAGAGACTGGAAGAGATCTATGCCGAGTATGGCCGCTACCTGAACAAAGTAGACAGTTTCGAGTTCCCGGGACTTAGCGGAATGGACAAAATGGCCGGCATCATGGATGGCCTCAGAAAACAGCCGCTGACCGAGATCGCAGGTTCCGCTGTTGTCAAAGTAACCGATTACGAGAAACCGGAAGAAACCGGACTCCCATCCGCAAACGTTCTGATTTACAAACTGGCAAACGGTGAAACCGTCATCGTTCGCCCGTCCGGAACAGAGCCGAAAATCAAAGTATATTACACAACACTTGGTAAGGATCTGGCAGAGGCAGAAGCAGAGAAAGAAAAACTCGCAGAGGCTTTGAAACCGATTCTGGCATAAAGAAAATAAAAGAATGGAAGGGCGTGGCTTTGGTCACGCCCTTTTTTGAACTGAAATTTCTTTTGAAAAGTGTAAGATTTTCTGCAAAATGGCGTGATGATAGATGAAAGGGGGATTTCCATATGGAGGATACTCATATTGTCCAAATGTACTGGGACAGGAACGAAACAGCGATCAGCGAGTCTGCGATGAAATATGGTACATACTGTACGTCCATTGCACAGAATATTCTGCGGAATCCGGCGGATGCAGAAGAATGTGTCAACGACACCTGGCTTCACGCGTGGAACGCTATGCCGCCGCACCGGCCGTCTCTGTTATCCACATTTCTTGGAAAAATAACGAGAAATCTTTCGTTTGATCTGTATAGAAAAATGCATCGCAAAAAACGCGGAGAAAGTCAGATGGATGCGGTATTGGACGAGCTGGAAGAATGTGTTTCGGGAAAAGATGATATCGAGAGGCAGTGGGAGATGAAAGAACTGATCGCGGAGATCAATCAGTTTCTGCAGAAGCTGCCGGAGGAGAAACGATGCATGTTTGTCCTGCGGTACTGGTATGTAGACAGTATCGGTGAAATCGCGGAGCGGCTGGGAAGAAGTGAAAATTATATTTCAGTTTCATTAAACCGGATCCGTGGAAAATTGCATATACACTTGACGGAAAGGGGGTTCGAATTATGAAGAAAGAAGAATTGTTTGAAGTGCTGGGAAATCTGGAGCCTGGTATGGTGGAAAAAGCACGGAGTGATCGCCACCCGCGGAGAGGCGTATGGAAAAAATGGACGGCCGCCGCAGCCTGTGCGGTGATCATCGGCGGAGCTGTGCTGGGGGTTGCGGCATGGAGAAACGGTCGGGAGGGTTCTGCAGTCCGTTATCCGTCGGGGGTAACGACGGTTCTGGCGGCTTATCCGGCATCTGTGGAGCGGACAATGGATGCACAGAAATTCATGGAAAGCGATGCACACTGGGACTGGTGGGATTCGTACCGGGAGTTGACAGCAAAATCAGCAGAACTGCAGTCGGGAATGGATGCATATTATCAGAACCTGATGAAACAAATGCTGGTTTCAGAAGATGAAAATACCGTCTGCTCGCCGATCAATCTGTATATCGCGTTTGCGATGCTGGCGGAAACTTCGGATGGAAATACGCGGCAGCAGATTCTGGATATGCTTGGTGCGCAGGACATGGACACCTTACGGGAAAATGTTTCTTCACTCTGGGAAAGCAATTATGCAGACACGCCCGCGCTGAACAGTGTGTTGGCAAATTCGCTGTGGCTGGATGGTGAGGAAACATACAATGACACAACGCTGCAGCGGCTGGCGGAGCAGTACTATGCATCGACATTCAGAGGAACGCCAGGATCAAAAGAAATGGATCAGGCATTGCAGACCTGGACGGATAATAATACCGGCGGGCTTTTGAAGGAATATACGAAAGACATGGCGATCGCACCGGATACCGTGTTTGAGCTTGTATCTACCATCTATTATAAGGCGATGTGGAGGGAAAATTTCTGGGAAGTGAATACAGAGAAGGAAACGTTCCACGGAACTGCGGGAGACACCGATGTGGATATGATGAAAAAAACGGAACGGATGGATGTCTACCAGGGAGAACAATTTACGGCAATCGGTCTTAGCCTTCAGGACAGCGGCTCTATGTATTTCCTGCTTCCGGATGAAAATGCAGATGTAAGTGAACTGGTATCATCGCCGGATCTGATGAAGGTTATACGGCGGGATGAAAGCAGTGATAACTGGTATTCCCCTATGGTGAATCTGTCTGTTCCTAAATTTAAAGTATCGGAGAAAACAGACCTGATCGAAACGGTGCGTGCACTTGGTGTAACGGATGCACTGGATGCGGATCTGGCGGATTTCAGTCCATTAACAGAGAACAGGAATGGCTTATACCTGAGCAAAGCAGACCACGCCGCCATGCTCGAAATTGATGAAAACGGAGTAACCGGAGCAGCCTATACAGAACTTGGCGTTTCAGAAACCGCAGCAGAAATCCCGGACGACGAAATCGATTTCGTACTGGATCGTCCATTCCTGTTTCTTGTTACGGGGCAGGACGGATCGCTGTTGTTCTCGGGAGTTGTAAGAAATATCGACGGGAAGTGAAAAAAGGAGTCGGACTGTCCGACTCCTTTTAAAATAGAAGAACTCAGGGTATTTCATTCTCCGAAGCGGATATTCTTTACTGTTTTCTTCTCAATATGCAAATCTTCATAAATCCGGTTGCCACCATTTCCCTGCGGCGCCTGGGCAAGAAGCCCTACTTTTACGGTCTTTTTACCGGAAAGATTAAAAAATCTTGTCATAAAATAATGAATGCCGTCTTCAGAATAATGGAAAGCAAAGGAATTTTTCACTCTGCAAATTTTCAGCCATGCGGTATTTCCGGAAATATTACTTCCGTTGGCATCGTCAGAATAACCTTGTTTCGTCACAACGCTGACAGCGGCATGAGTTCCGAAATCGGTTTTTTCAAAGCAGCTTTTTGCCCAGTTGTCCAGATCTTCCATGACCATAAGAGAAGAAGAGTCATAGATGTCTTTGAAGTCATGAGAAACTTTGACAGTCAGAACAAAATCGCCTTCGATTTCCGTATAATAATAGGGTGCATTGTGCAGTGATTCCGGCGTAATGCCTTCTTCCGAAACAGTGCCGTTGTTGCAGAAGAAATCTGTCCCAGCCGGTGCAAAGATGACAAGCTTGCCTTCTTCCTCTCTTTTTAATTCGCTTTCATTTAACCAGGAAAAATCCATCATCCTATCTCCTTTCTAAGAAGTGTGTCTGAGACACGTTACAGTATCTCTTCGGTGCTTATTTTTACTCTGCGTTCCTTTGTCGGAGCAGAAAAACAGACAAAATCAGTACAGCAGGGAAAATGCAGCCGGCCAGCATACCTGCCTTCAGATCGTCGCCGGTGTTTTGTGTGACAAATCCAATAACAAATGGGCCAATGGAACCGCCCATATCTCCGGCCATGGCGAGAAGTGCAAACAGTGCAGTTCCGCCGAGTGGAATTTTAGAGGATGAAATACTGATGGTTCCCGGCCACATAATTCCTACAGAGAAACCACACATAACGCAGCCTATAAGATTTAAAAGAGGATATGGTGCGAGAGCTGCAGCCAGATAACAGATCAGGCAAAGTGTACCGGATGCGATCATAAATTTTGTTAAGTCAATTTTTTCCCCGTATTTACCATAGAAGGTTCTGCTGATGCCCATCATCACAGCAAACAGGCACGGTCCTGCAATGTCTCCAATGCTTTTTGAGAGACCTAATGCAGACTCGGCATAAGCGGAAGCCCATTGCGCCATCGAAATCTCGCTTGCTCCGGCGCAGACCATAAGAACAAGGGAAATCCAGAAAATGGGAAGACGGCACAGCTGACGAATGGTAAGTCCTTCTTCGCTTCCGGTGAGTGATTCAATCGGGCAGGAAAGAAAATTAAACGTATTGTACAGTGGAAGTACAGCCCAGATACATGCGAGGATCGGCCAGCGTTCCATACCAAAAACTGCCAAAAAAGCAGTGGAGAGTAAGATGACGCCTACAGACCCCCAGCAGTAAAAGGAATGAAGCAGACTCATAACGCTGTCCTTATTGTCAAACGGACAAGCCTCTACGATTGGGCTGACAAGAACCTCAATCAGTCCGCTTCCGGCGGCATAGATCATGGCACTGAGCAAAATTCCTGCATAGGCATTTGGCAGAATATTGGGCAGAAAGGCAAGTCCAATCAGGCCGCAGGCGGAAAGAATCTCAGAAGCAACGACACACCTGCGATAACCGATTTTATCGACATATCTGGCACAGAACAAATCGACAAGAAGTTGTGTGAAAAAGAATACTGTCGAGATAAACGCAATTTTTCCAAGAGAAATATGGTAAGTTCTGTGAAAGGTAAGAAATAGTAAAGGTGCAAAATTTGCAGAAATTGCCTGCGTGATAAATCCAAGATAACAGGCAATTAAGGTTTTGTGGTAGTTCTTTTTCATAATGATATACTCCGTTTTTTAAAATGGCAGAACTGCTGCGGCCGTAGTGTTCGTTTCGTTGCCGTTCACCGTGTTCCATGGAGCAACAACGATTCTTTTTGTATAATAACGTAAAATAGTGTCGCTTTCACTGGAATATATCGTCTGTTTATTGTATAATATCGTAAAATAGAGAGGGGCGTGCCTGAAAAACGGAGGCGGGGAAAGATGGAATTTAATACATTTTATAACAAGATCCAAACGGATGAAACCATGATGGAAACGATACAGCATGGAAACAGTGAATATCCGTTTCAATTGTATTACGACGATCTTGCGTTGTTTGATTTTCATTGTGTAGAATGGCACTGGCATGTGGAGTTTGAGTTTGTTTTTGTACAGGAGGGAACAGCAACCTTCTGGGTTGGCGAAAAGCAGTTTTCACTGGGACAGGGAACGGGCATTTTTATTAACTCAAAGATTTTGCATCGCTATTTTTCTGAAGGCCATGCGATTGTGCCAAATTTCGTTCTGAAACCGACATTTCTCGCTCCGGCAGACAGCCTGATTTACAAAAAATACATTGCACCGATACAGGCGTGTAAGGTGGACTGCATTGTCTTTTGCAGGGAAATAAAATGGCAGGCAGAAGCACTGGAGCTCATGCAGAAAATTCTCAAAGCGCAGGAATCAAACAAAGACCGGGAACTGGTTACTTTATTTCTGACGCAGGAATTGTGGCACTTGCTTTATTTGCACATGGATTCGGAAGTGCTGCAGAAAAAAAGAGAAAATACGGCATCCTCACAGGGAAGAACACAGCTGATGATGCAATATATTCATCAAAATTTCCGACAGAATCTTACATTGGAGGATATCGCCGGGCAGGCTATGGTGAGCAAAAGTACGGCATTGAATCTGTTCCGAAGATATCTTCACGATACGCCGGTGCATTATCTGGTGAAGTATCGTCTGCAGGAGGCTGCAAAACTTCTGGCCACGACGGAGAAAAAGATAACTGTAATTTCCGGCGAGACGGGATTTGAAAATATGGATTATTTTTGCAAGACATTTAAGAAATATTATGGGAGGACACCGACGGAATATCGAAGAAAAAAACAAATGGATACGGATGACAGAGAAGGGATCGTTTAAGATGTAGTGTAAGAGGAAACGGAAAAATTACATTCTGAAAAAGGAGCGGAATCCGGTGTGGGTTCTGCTCCTTTTTAAATGGAAATTATGGAATATACTTATTCGGCACGGCAAAAAACTCTTCTACATATTGCTCCAGTGCCGCAAGCAGCTCTTCAAGCGGAAAGACCTTCAGATCCTGCGCGGCTTCCGGCGGGACGGAGAGGAAGTGATGAAGGAGGTCAAGTACCTGTTGGACGTTCTCATACGGAATTTCTGTGATTCCAGGGTTCGTGACGTTGGGATTGAGATCGAGCGGGATGCAATAGCGGTTGACAAGATATGTATTCATTCGTGTATAATCCCCATAATAATACTCCTCCGTGAGATATCTGGAAAAAGGAATGGATGTCCGCGATTTTTTGATATAAACCGTTGCAATCTCATCTCTCATATCTGTAATTTCCCCATCCGCATTATAAAATTCCACAATCTGCGGAATGAAATCCTTAAAAAATTTCCGGTCAATATAAAGATGAAAATAATATCCCAGTGCGCTCGAATCTGGCAGAAGTGAACGGTATTTCGCTGTAAACCGTGTAAGATCCGGGAATACCATCATTTTTTCGCGGTAAAGCGGATCGCGGAAATGGGAGGATTCTTTCTGCTGCGTCGCATCCGGCAGAAGATTTCCGATTAGAAAATCATTTACCGATGAAATCGGATATGGAAAATCCGGGTGGGACGGGAGGTGCTTTAACAGCATTTGGGCTGCGGTGAGATGTAAAATAAAACCTGGCATGGGAATGAAGATGTCCTTTCGTATTTGCTTCTAATCTAAACAAAATGGCAGCGTTTGTCAAATTCTATTTGAGTAGCGTAAATTCTAAAAAAAACATAAACACCGGCAAATTTCTTGACATGGAAATTTGCCGGTGTTATTATTTAACATGCGTAAATAAATAACACTGTTAAGTATTTGCACAAAAAGGAGGGGGATAATATGAAAGATGCATTTGAAAAACTGTTTCGTGCGGTGCACCAGTTTAAAAAACTGAACGTATCAGACCTGATTCCGGGACTCAGCAGTTCCGAATTCTCCGTTATGGGTGCGATTTTGCAAATGGGAGAAAACGGAAAAATTACAAGCTCAGAGCTGGCAGCAAAGACCAAAACGCTTCCGCCGGCTGTGTCGCGCACACTGCGCGGACTGGAAGAAAAAGGATATGTAGAGCGGAGCGTTGACAAAAAAGACCGCAGAAATACGTATATCAGTCTGACAGAGAAGGGCTGGAAAAAGGGGGAAGAGGTACGGGACAGAATGCAGGATTTTGGCTGCTCTGTGATGTCACAGTTAAAGGAAGAGGATGTAGATCAGCTGGTTGCTTATCTGGATCGTATCTATGAGATTGCAGAAAAAGAAATTGAAACCCGAAAACGATGTACGAGAAAGACAGAAAGGGGAAAAAATGAGTAAGATTTTCAAGAATATGCTCCCGTACTGGAAATCGATTCTTGTGATTCTTATGCTTTTGTTTGTCCAGGCGTGGTGCGACCTGTCGCTCCCGTCGTACACATCTGATATCATCGATGTGGGCATTCAGAACAGCGGTGTTGAGCACGTTACGCCAAAAAGGATCACAGAGGAAGAATTTCAGACAGCAAAGTTCATCATGACGGATGATGAGGCAGACTTGTGGGAAAGCCTTTATACGAAAAAGGACGGCTATTACGAACGGAACAAAGCTTCCGAAAAAGAACTAGATACAGCGGATGAAACGCTGACCGTTGCACTGCTGATGAATTACCAGATGGGTGCGATGGAGGAGGATGCCTTTAAACAACTCATGGCACAGCAGACCGGTCAGGATGCGTCGGTGTTTGAAAACATGACGATTGAGCAGATCGGCGAGATGATGCATGTGGAGCTGAAGAACTTCCAGCAGGAAAAAGAGGATGACGATGGAAACAAAGTCGAAGTCACCTGTGTGGATGTCCGTCCAATCTTTGCAGCGATGATCGAGAGCGGACAGATGGATAAAGACACCGTGCTCTCGATGCGCGACAGCATGGAAAAAACGCTTGATACGATGGGAAGCTCCCTGGTAAAATCGATGGGCATTGCGTATGCAGTTTCCGCAGACAAAGCGGCGGGTCTCGATGTAGACCAGATTCAGAAAACGTACCTTCTGACTGCAGGCCTCAAGATGGTCGGCATGGCACTCCTGATGGGTGTGGTAACTGTTCTCGTCGGACTGTTTGCCTCCCGCGTCGGCGCCGGAATCGGCCGCGATCTGCGCGAAAAAGTATTCAAACGGGTTGTCGGATTCTCCAATGCGGAGATGGATCAGTTCTCCACCGCATCGCTGATTACCCGAAGCACGAACGATATCCAGCAGATCCAGATGGTCTCCGTCATGGTGCTGCGAATGGTTGCCTACGCTCCGATCCTTGGCATCGGCGGTGTGCTGAAAGTCATGAAAACGGGAGCCGGTATGGAATGGATCATTGTTCTTGCGATCATCGTCATTCTCGGATACGTGATGCTGCTTGTCTCCCTTGCGATGCCGAAATTCAAGCTGATGCAGAAACTGGTTGACAACATCAACCTCGTATCGCGTGAAATCCTGACCGGACTCTCTGTCATCCGTGCGTTCGGAAGAGAGGACAAAGAGGAAGAGCGCTTCAACGGTGCGAATAAGGAACTGACCAAAACAACCCTGTTCACCAACCGCGTCATGACCTTTATGATGCCTGGTATGATGATGATTATGAACGTGCTGACCGTCGGAATCGTATGGTTCGGTGCACATAAAATCGATGCCGGCACGATGCAGGTCGGTGCAATGACTGCATTTATTACCTACGCCATGATGATCGTCATGTCTTTCCTGATGCTGACAATGATGTCAATCATGCTGCCGCGTGCCGCTGTTGCCGCCGGCCGTATCGATGAAGTCATTCAGACAGAATCCTCCATTCAGGATGTCAAAAATCCGGAGCAGCTGGAGGTTCATAACGGAGTTGTCCGCTTCGATCACGTCAACTTCCGTTATCCGGGCGCCGAGGAGGATGTGCTGCATGACATCGACTTTGTTGCCGAGCCTGGCAAGACGACGGCGATCATCGGAAGCACCGGCTGCGGTAAATCGACGCTGGTCAACCTGATCCCACGTCTCTATGATGTGACGGGCGGAAAGATTACGCTCGACGGAAAAGATATTCGAAACATTACGATGAAGGATCTGCGCGATGAGATCGGTTTCGTGCCGCAGAAAGGTGTGCTGTTCTCGGGAACGATCGCATCCAACCTGCGCTTCGGAAAAGACGATGCGACGGATGCGGAGATCGAAAAGGCAGCCGCAATTGCGCAGGCAACCGAGTTTATCGAGGCAAAAGATGACAAATACGAAACCGCGATTGCACAGGGCGGAACGAACGTATCCGGCGGACAGAAACAGCGTCTGGCGATTGCGCGTGCGATTGCAAAAGACCCGAAAATCTTTATTTTCGACGACAGTTTTTCTGCACTTGACCTGAAAACGGATGCGGCGCTTCGAAAAGCACTGGCGGAGAATGTCAAAGACAGCGCCGTGATCATCGTGGCACAGCGGATCAGCACGATTCTCCATGCGGAGCAGATTCTGGTGCTCGATGACGGAAAAGTAGTCGGAAAAGGTACGCATGAGGAACTGCTGAGAAGCTGCGAGGTTTACCAGGAGATTGCGAAATCCCAGCTGTCAGAGAAAGAGCTTGGACTGAAGGAAAGTGAGGTGGCTGACCATGAGTAATGAAATGAACCAGCAGCCGCGCAAAAGAGGACCGATGGGACGGATGGGCCGCGGCATGCAGCCGGGCGAGAAGCCGAAAGATCTGAAAAAATCGATCAAACAGCTCGCCCAGTACATCGGAAAATATAAAATTGCGATTTTTATTGTTATGATCTGTGCCGCATGCTCAACGGTGTTCAATGTTGCCGGACCAAAGATTCTCGGAAAAGCTACGACCGCACTGTCCGAGGGACTGATGGAAAAGATCCGGGGCACAGGAAGCATTGATTTTGCAAGAATCGGAACGATTCTGCTGTTTGTACTTGGCCTGTATCTGATGAGCGCCCTGTTCAGCTTCATCCAGGGATGGATCATGACGGGCGTGACGCAGAAGGTGTGCTATCAGCTTCGAAAAGAGATTTCGGAGAAGATCAACCGTATGCCGATGAAATATTTTGAGAGCCGCACGTACGGTGAAGTGCTCTCACGCATCACAAATGATGTCGATACGCTTGGCCAGGGACTGAACCAGAGTATCACGACGATCATCACCTCGTTGGCAACGCTCATCGGTGTTCTGATCATGATGCTGAGTATCTCCCCATTGATGACGCTGATCGCGCTTGTGATCCTGCCGATTTCAATGGGACTCATCGGACTCGTGACAAAGAAATCACAGAAATTCTTCCGTGCCCAGCAGGAATATTTAGGCCACATCAACGGTCAGGTTGAGGAGGTTTACGGCGGCCATCTCGTCATCAAGGCATTTAACCGCGAGAAGGATACGATCGAAGAGTTTGAAAAAACCAACAATATTCTTTACGATTCCGCATGGAAATCCCAGTTTTTATCCGGTATGATGCAGCCGATTATGATGTTTGTCGGAAATTTAGGCTACGCCTGCGTGGCATTGACCGGCGGACTTCTGGCGATCAAAAACGTGATCACGATCGGTGATATCCAGGCATTTATCCAGTATGTGAAAAACTTTACCCAGCCGATTCAGCAGATTGCGCAGGTTATCAACATGGTACAGTCGATGTCGGCGGCATCCGAGCGTGTCTTTGAATTCCTGAACGAGGAAGAGGAAGACCAGATTGTCGAGAATCCGGCAGCAATCGAGACTGTGACAGGAGAAGTCACCTTCGACCACGTACATTTCGGCTACAACCCGGAGCAGATCATCATCAACGATTTCAGCGCCAAAGTAAAACCGGGCCAGAAAACCGCGATCGTCGGCCCGACCGGAGCCGGAAAGACGACGATGGTCAAACTGCTGATGCGCTTCTACGATGTCAACAGCGGAGCCATTCTGCTGAACGACCACAACATCAAAGACTTCAACCGCAGAGAGCTGCGCGATGCCTTCGGTATGGTCCTGCAGGATACGTGGCTGTTCAAGGGAACCATCATGGAAAACATCCGCTACGGCCGGCTCGATGCGACAGATGAAGAAGTCATCGCAGCAGCAAAAGCCGCAAGGGCCCACCACTTCATCCAGACCCTGCCGGGCGGCTATCAGATGGAACTGAATGAAGATGCCAGCAATGTGTCGCAGGGACAGAAACAGCTGCTGACGATTGCACGCGCAATCCTTGCTGACAACAAGATTCTGATCCTCGACGAGGCAACCTCATCCGTCGACACCAGAACCGAAATCGAGATCCAGAAGGCCATGGATAACCTGATGAAGGGCAGAACAAGCTTCGTCATCGCCCACCGGCTGTCCACGATTCGTGATGCGGATCTGATTCTCGTCATGAAAGACGGAGACATCATCGAGCAGGGAAATCACGAAGAACTGCTCGCGGCAAACGGGTTCTATGCAAATCTTTACAATTCGCAGTTCGAGGATATAGTTGCGTAACAGCCTTTGCGGGCGATATAAATTTATTGTAACAACACCTGAGTTGGCAAAACGGTTCAGGTGTTGTTTTTTTTCTCGAGGGAAAATCTCGTTACATTTTCCCGTCAGGCAAAAAAGCTCTCAGAGCAGAATGATCTGATGTTTGTCCCAGATCATGCATGTTATCCCAAGTTACTTGAGAGAAAACAAAAAATTTGGTATGCTGTTGAGAAGTAGAATCTTCGATAAGAAGAGTATGGGGGAAAATAATGAATTTAATTTTATGCGATGATGATAAAGCATTTTTAGATAAACTGGAAATCAGAATTCGAGGTTTATGTCAGAAACATAAGATTGCAGTGGAAATGGAGTGCTACGTATCTGCGAAGGAGATGCTGGAAGGAATCAAAAATCTTGATGAGATTTCTGTTTTTTTTATTGATATCGATATGCCGGAAGTGAATGGATTTGAGGTTGCATCGTATCTGAAAAAGTGGAACAGGGAATGTTGCATTGTGTTTGTATCGAATAAGGATGATCTGGTGTTTCAGTCATTGGTGTATCATCCATTCTTTTTTATCCGCAAGGCACATCTGGATGAGGAACTGGAGCCGCAGCTGCTGGAACTGCAGAAAAAGGCAGGAAAGAAAGTTCCCCAAATAGAACTGCAGACAGGGCGTCAGAGTGTAAAACTTGCATTGCGTGATATCTGGTTTGTGGAGAGCGAGAAGAACTATCTGCTTTTTTATCGGGAAAAAGATACGAGGGATGAGGCGATTCGCGTAAGGATGAAAATGTCAGAAGCGGAGAAAAAACTAGAAGCGCATAAATTTGTAAGGACCCATAAAGGATATTTGGTTAACATGAACTATGTATATCGGTTGCGCGAAAAAGAACTTCTGCTATTGAACGGGAAAAGCATTCCTGTCAGCAGAAATTATCTGAATCAGGTTCGAATGAAAATTATGGGAGTGGTGATGGAATGAGTGCAGCATTTTGGAAGGTCTTTGAACTTGCAATTTCTGTTTGGGAAAACATACTTTTGTTGGAATTCTGCATGGATTTTATGCAGCAGAAACCCAGAGGGAAAAAAGGTAAAGTTTTGTGGGGAATTGCAGTGCTATTTGGGCTAATCTTTCCTGCGTTGGAAAAGTATCCTGCGTTATATGACAGGTGGGAAATGTGGATCACATTGATTTGGCTTTTTGTCTATTTGATGGTGGGTACACAGGGAAGTGTTCTGAGAAAGGTTACTGCAGCGGTAGTTGCGAGAGCAGTATTGATGATGGTAAACACAGCGATCCTTTTCGGCGGCAGTTTTATCCTTCAAGAAAGTGTTGCATCGTTTATTCAAGATCAGGATACAGTAAGAATTGCGCTCGTGCTATTATCAAAAATTTCTTATTTTTTTGTTGGTAAATTACTAAATAGTCTTTTGTTTGAACGAGAGAATCTGATAAGCTGGCAATGGATTGTCATGGGATGCAACCTTGTTTTCTCAATTATTGCGGGAGATACTATGATTTTGGTAGTAAGAGATCTGCCAAGTGTGCAGATGCAGGAACAGAAATGGATTTTGCTGTGCGTATGCTGTATCTGGCTGATGTGCCTGATTATGTACTTTATAGTACAGCAAATGAGCAAGGATAATCAAACAAAGCTAGAATATGAACTGATGAAAGAAAAAGAGAAATATTCAAAGGAAAGTATGGAAATTATTAAGAGAAGTAATGAAGAATTACGAGAATTTAAACATGATTTGAAAAATTATCTTTTACCTCTGCAAGAGGCAATGGAGACCATGCCGCAGTCGGAAATGGTAAAGGTATGGGAAAAAATTAATCAGAAAATTGAAGATGTGCAGACACTGATTCAGACCGGAAACAGTTATGTGGATTCTATGATTAATACAAAAATTACTCTTGCGAGAAGTGAAAAAGTAGATGTGAAATGTACGATTCTGAGCAAAATGGAAGGAATTGATGATTTGGAGTTTTGCACTGTGTTTGGAAATCTCATGGATAATGCGATTGAAGCAGAGCGGAAAGTTACAGGGAAGAAAGAAATTATAATTTTTGTAGAGGAAAAAATGGGATATCTTCGGTTGGAGATTCAAAATAAAATAGAGAAATCTGTTTTAAATGAAAATTCAAGTTTGAATACGACGAAGAAAGATACAAGCAGCCATGGGATTGGGCACAAAAGTGTAAAACGGACGATGGAAAAGGTAGGTGGCGCGTTAAAGTATTATGAGACAGGAGATTTGTTTTGCGCAGAGGCAGTGTTTCCGATAAAATAAGATAAAACGTAATAAAAAAGACTTTGTTTGTATGAAGGAAGCAAAAAGAATGCGGATTTCAAAGAACAAAGTCTTATATTTTTTGCTATCTGTACCGATTATCCCAGATAGAGCATGATATCCCAGATCCGTTGACGATGGAGAAAATTTTCGTTATGCTTCGAGTAACAGAAGAGAAAGAACGAAATTTTGAAAAGAGGGGATATATGGGAAAGAAAGTGTTGGGAGTTCTGACGATATTGTTGATTCTTACGGGTTGTCAGAATATGGGGAATGAGGCAGAAAATTTGCAGCAGGTAGAAAAACAGGAAAATGGAGAAGAACGGAATAGTTCTATCAGCAATGATGAAACGGAAACAAATGTGACACATGAAAAGGATCAGGAATTAAGCAATGGTGAGCACATCCGTTTTCAGCTTGGCAGCCAGGCAAAAATTGATGCGGTTGTTGACATGCCGGACAAAAAATGGAACGAGTTTGAAAAATGTGTGATAGAAGTGGATGGATTTCAAGGAGAAAGTGTGTTCAATAAAATACTTGGGAAAATTCCGGAAAGTGGATTGGAAACAAGAAAAGGAGACATGGGAGAGCCGGATGTTTGTTATTCGTATGAGGGAACACTTGGTGAACAATTAAAAAATCAAAATGGAACGGTGTCTGTCAGTAATATATTAGGAGTGGAAACGGAAGAAGGGAAAAAAGTTTATTATAATTTACCTGTTGAATATATTACATCAGCCTATGGTGAAGGGATTTTGGTCAGAGACAATGAGCAGGAAATTTCATTGGAAGACGAAGAAAAGCTGATAGAGGAAGGAAAAGAGTTTGTTAGATGGATTGGAGACTGGGAAAAAGTTGAATTGACCAGTAAATACAGTTTTTCGTATAAACAGATGGAAAAACAGCAGGAATTAATGGAACAGGCAATCGAGAATGGAGAATTGCTAAAGCCTCAGAAGATTCAGAAATATGAGTGGTCAAAAGCAGATGATTGCTTCCTGTTGTTTTTTCAGGGATATCTGAATGGGGTTCCTGTATTATGCAATGAAATTAACCGGCAGGATGATCTTTATATTCCGTCATCTAAAATACAGGCTGTTATAACGGAGGGCGGAATTCAATATCTTCAAGCAGTTAATCACTATGCTATTCGGGAAAAGGAACCGGTATCTCTTGCGGAAAAAGATATTATTTTGGAAACGCTGAGAAATAAGTATGATTTGGCAATTGCCGAGCCGATTACGCTGGATCAGATGAAACTGATTTATTACCCAATGACAACGGGAAGAAATGAAACGGGGCATTGGATGTGTGATATGATTCCTGCGTGGCAGTTTCGATTTATAGAAGATGAGATCGAACAGTATGTTTACATCAATGCACTAGATGGACGGGAAATTGCGGGGTGAGTTTGTCTGAGCTTTATGATTTACTCAAAGAATAAATTACTTTTGTGAAAGATGTGGCTCCGGGCTAAGCGGGGTCACATCTTTTATAGAGGCGAAGAGAAGTTTCAAGGGATGGAATATATCAACCGATAAAACCATCTCGAAAATCAAAACAGAAAGAAGGTGATCTTTCATGAATTTTTTTCGAATGATAAAAATGGATTTTAAAAGAATGTTTTTATCAGGAAAATTTTATTTTGCCATCGCAGGTGCGATACTGGTTACTGTGTTGAACATCAGTCAGGAAGCAATGCAGAGCCGGTGGAATGTATCGGTATATTACCTGGTTGTCAGCAGCCATGGTGTGGGTGCATTTTTTGAAGTGTTTTCTGTGCTGGCTGTGCTGCCGTTTGCGCTGAGCTATTGGGAAGACAGCAGAAATGGCTATCTTAGATGCATTGAGACACGCATAGGGAGAACAGCATATTGCTGGTCGCATCTGGTGGTTGCCTTTTTCGGCTCTGTGATCAGCATTTTTCTGGGAATGGCAGTTGTTTATGGCGTTTTGGCATTAAAAATACCGTGGATAAAAAAAGAAGAGCTTGAAACATTAACAGGCGGTTTAAGCTATGAAAATGGACTCGTTCTGCCGTTTTACCTTGCCGCAAGATTTGGAGTTGAGGCTGTCAAATATGCATTTATGGCAGTTTTTGCGCTTATGATATCGGGGAAAATAAAAAATCTGTTCGTGCTGGTCAGCACACCGGCTCTTTTTTATTATGCAAGCCAGCTTGTAGCAGAAGCGCTGCAGCTGCCGGGCCAGATGAGGTGGTACCAGCTCCATGGGGGAAGTATACGGAATTTTAAAGACTTTTTTGTGATAGCTGGTTATTTCCTTATTCTTACAGGGATGGAAGGTGTAATTTTCGTACAAGTGGTAAAGAGGAGGGCGCAGAATGGATAGAATACGGATGAGCCTTCGGGTATGTCAGATACGTTTGCGGAAAACATTCACAACACCACGGTTTTATGTTGCGCTGTTGTGGATTGCGATCCTTTTTCATGTAATGACGGCGGGTATTCGAGGCTTCTGCGAGCAGACCGGAGTTGATGTGACTTTTTGGATGCTGCCGTTTATGACCAGATATAATGGAGACCAGATTATCATCGTTCTTGGGGCTCTGCTGCTTTTCTGTGATGCTCCGTTTCTGGAACCGAACAGCGGGTGGCAGATTCTGCGGGCCGGGCGAAAAAGCTGGTTTTGGGGAAACATGCTATACATTGTGGTTGTTTCCTTTTTTTACACCATATGCTTAAGTATGATTCCGGTACTGCTTGTGTTTCCGAATGTAGGGTGGGAAACCGGATGGGGGAAGGTGATCAGTACGCTGGCTCAGACGAATGCGGCATATACCTTTGACCAGGAACCGTTGGATTATCTGATCCTTTCGCGATTTTCGCCGCAGGAGGCAATGGGGCTCACAATGCTTGCAATCTGGTGCCTGTCGGTTATGACAGGCGTTGTGAGTTATGCCGGAAATTTTCTGGTACACAGGGGATTTGGAATCGTCATCAACTGCGGCATCGCACTCACCGCGCTTCTGCTCAGCAAATTTTCCAGCATCACAATCGGCTATTACTGCGCGCCGCCGCTTTGGATGAATATTGCAAGCTACAAGTGGCAGGGGTATGGAAACGGGCCGTCGATAGCATATGTTTACAGTGTCTTTGCAATTGTCATCGGCGCATGCACGATCCTTTCGTATCTCGGGATCCGGAAAAAGGATCTGAACTTTGTGGAGGAAATCTGAAAGAATGGAAGAAAAGATAAGAATAGAAAACGTGACAAAAAAGTTTGGCAGCTACGCGGCGCTGGACGGGATCAGCCTGAGCTTTGAAAAAGGAAAAATTCACGGAATGATCGGAAGAAACGGAAGTGGGAAGACGGTACTGTTTAAGTGCATCTGCGGATTTCTCCGGGTGGATGATGGCGCGGTTTTTGTGGATGGAAAGCAGATCGGGAAAGAGATCGAAGCGCCGGAGAGTATTGGCGCCATCATCGAGACGCCGGGCTTTCTTCCGGGATACAGCGCCAGACAGAATCTGCAGTTTCTCGCCGGTATCCGCAGGAAGATCGGAAAAAAGGAGATCGATGAGGCTATCCGAAAAGTCGGACTGGATCCGGAAGCGAAAAAGCATGTCGGCAAGTATTCGCTCGGCATGCGCCAGCGTCTCGGCATTGCACAGGCGATTATGGAAGAACCTTCTCTCCTGATCCTGGACGAACCGATGAACGGTCTCGACAACCAGGGCGTGCAGGAGATGCGGCAGCTGTTTTTGAAGTTAAAAGAGGAAGGAAAAACGATTCTTCTGGCCAGCCACAACCGGGAAGACATCGCGGCACTGTGCGATACGACGGTGGAGATTGACAGAGGAAAGATTACGAAAACGAGGACGTGAACAATGGCAGACAGACACACAACAGAAAAATTGCTGGAAGGCGAACGCCTTTCCGGAAAGGTGACACTCTTTGCAAAAGTAACGATTTTACCGGGCGATGAGCTCCCGTACCATGAGCATCACGGCGAGACGGAAGTGTATCACATTCTGTCCGGGGAGGGAATATATCAGGATAATAACAAAACATATCCGGTGCAGGCGGGCATGACGACGTTCTGCGAGGACGGCAGCGGCCATGCCGTTTCCTGTAGCGGAAAAGAACCGCTGGTATTTCTGGCAATGATCCAAAAGAAAGCGGAATTGCTGTAAAAATAAGCTGCCGCACGTTAATGCGGCAGCTTCTGCATCTCTGTTCATCAGTGAATAGTCCCCACCCATATTCCAACTGCTATCAGGAATATACCTGCTACGCGGCCCACTAATTTTGCCTTTTGATATCCCAAAAAAGCGGTTGTTTCCGGCGTGGTAAACGGAAAGAAAACAACATCAATTCCTATTACTATGCTTCCCATCCCTATCAGGAAGCTGCTGTTTGATATAATTCCATAAAACATCACCAGGAATCCTAAAATAATACCGGAAATAAAATATTTAACTTTAGGTCCATCTTTTTCCATTACTTTTTTATAGCGGCTTTCGCATGCATCACTGCAAAATCCAACACTTCCGTTTATTTTTTTGCCACAGTAACTACATCTTTTCATACAGATTCCTCCTATTTTTCATAGCTCTCAATTCCACACTCATGTTTTTTACTTTTCTTGTCGTAATTGATTCCCACTAGCAGAACTTCTCCCGTATACTGTCGCAAAGACTCCGGATATTTTTTATCCGCGATCTGATTCAACGCTGTCTGTGCACTCTTATTCCATTTCAATTCCACAACCATCGCCGGGTACTGCTGTATATATTCCGGTTTCGGTAAAAACACGAAATCTGCAAATCCTCTTCCTGTCGGCATTTCACGGACAGGTTTGAAATAATACTGCATAGCACTTAAATATGCGATCGAAATCACACTGCTCAATGAATTTTCATCGTGATACTGAATTACAGATGTATAGGCCATGTGAATTTCTTCTATCTTTTCAGCAACGCTTTCCGCATCTCCATCCAGTGTCGCATCCAGCAGTGCATCCGATTCTCTCTGAAACGAAATCCATTCATTCCATTTTTTTCTTTTTACCGCCTTCGTCAGTTCCAGCCGTATTTCTTCATTTGGCACAAACGCTGTTTCCTGCTGCTGATCATATCCCAGATACCCCAGATGGATGAGGTATGTGAGCACATCATCCTTATCGGAAAAGTTTATCATATCATTCTGAAACGTTGAAGTATCTACCTTCACAGATCCGCCTGCCAGCAGTTCAATCATTGCCGTTTTCAGACCATCAAAATTCATGTTAATCATCGGTACAATTGATTCATACGTGCCCGTTTCTGACCAGTAGCTCTGATATTTATTCCAGGTCATAACCTCTACAACTGCTTTTGGATTATAAACCTGATACTCTTCCAGCAGATATCCGTCATACCAGCGCTTTACTTTTTCAAAATCGCTGTTGTATGTCCGACAGAGCGCCTGCACTTCTTCTTCTGTAAAACCAGTGTATTTTGCAAAAACTTTCGCATCCAGCATTGTAAATTCTGAAAAATTGTTCAGTGCAGACTGTGTCCTTATTTTTTTGATCGGCAGGATTCCAGTCAGATATGCAAGATGAATATATTTCGAAGGTTCCGTTCCCTTAAAAAGCCCTCGCAAAAAGTTGATATATTCATCCTGTATTTTCTGATTTGCCGCCTCATCTCGAATCAGTACATCCCACTCGTCCAGAATCAGAATAAACTTTTTTCCTGTTTTTGCACTGATCTGTGACAACGCATCCGGAAGCGACGATGTTCCCTCCGATAATTCTTTTTCATATGTTTCACGCAGCTCTTCAATCACATTTTTGTTAATAAAAGTGATTACCTGATCTGCACCTCCGGCCGGCTCAATACACCACTGAATGTCAATATGAATCACGTCGTACTGATTCAGATGCTTTCGAAAATCCGCTGTTTTTCCGACCTCAAGTTTTTCGAAAATTTCTTCCGTATCCAGACTTCTGCTGTAATACGCAGTGAGCATATCCGCCGTGATTGATTTTCCAAATCTTCTGGGTCGGCTGTTGCAGATAAACTTTGATGTTGTGTCTATCACACTGTTGGTGTATTCCAGTAATCCTGTTTTATCGATATATATTTTGGAGTTTAACACATCCTGAAACGCATTGACCTTCGAATTAAAGAATCGTCCCACAACATTCCTCCCTTTTTGATCTCACGATCTATCGTCATTTTATCACCCACCTACGAAAATAGCAAGACCGGCAAAAACCAGGAACACGATTCATTGCTATTTCCTCAGCACCTGAACACTTGCTGTTCAGGTGCGCAAGAACGTGATTCAAGCGTGAACATGCTGTGTTGCAAGCACCACTTTGCGGTGCATTTTGCCCTCATTCAGTTGCCGTAGCACGCTACGCTACCTTCATTCGGACAAAATCTCCCACAAACGGGACTCGCAGCCTGCGAAAAGCCTTTTTCAGACACGCTCTGGCGTTATGTATTACCGCCTATTGTCACATGTCACGGCTGACAACGGTAACGGTAAAGAGCGAAAAAGAAATAAAAAAGCTGGTACAGTGTTATGCACACAGATGGAAGATAGAACGGTTTCATTTTATATTAAAGAGTGGATGCAAAATAGAAAAGAACCAGGCAAGGGAATATGGGAGATTAAGCTTTCTGACGTTATTATATTCTGTCATTGCAATGCAGATATTAAATCTGACTTATCTTGGGAAAATATGTCCGGAAATTTCAAGTGGGATCGTATTTGCTGAAGAGGAATGGAAAGTATTATGTTGTTGCGCAAGAAAAAGCAAGGAAATTCCTGAAGCGTATTCACTTAAAGAAGCAATTTATGATCTGGGAGTTCTTGGAGGGACGAAAGGTGCTCCGAGCGATGGTATGCCCGGAGTACGTTCTATCTGGCAAGGACTGGATGTACTATATTCATTGCTTGCTTATCGAAATTATCTTGTATAAATATGGGTCAAGTTAAGGCTTTAGCTATGGGGATATAAGACGTGTCCATCGAATTTACGCAAGTAATTGAGATGGGCAAAATAGTGGTTGTATTAAAAAAAAATTTGAAAAAACGCGAAAAATATCCCCCAGAGGGGCTTATTTTAGCGTTTTTTTTATGTTATTATGCTTACGTCAAAAATTTTTGATCCTGTAACGTCAGAAAGTTCCGCACTTTTTGACGCGCAGGATGCGGGAACAGCTGTAAATCGCCGCCATTCCTCCGCTTCGGGGCGTTTTCCTCTGCTTCCTGCAAATCAATTCCAAAATCCTTTTGCAGCAGACCTGCAAGAGGATTTTGACTTTAATTACAGATAGAAAAGAACAGACAGACTATGAAAATGTTAAAAGAAGTAGAAGAATATTGGACACGCCGGGCAGAGAGCTATTCGGATGTTGTCTGTCATGAACTGAATCACAGCAATGAAAAGAGCTGGATGGATGTCATATTGAAAGAAATTCCAGAGGATAAAAAGATAAAAATAGCCGATATGGGAACTGGTCCTGGATTTTTCGCCATTAGCCTGGCAAAAAGAGGGTATGATGTGACCGCGGTAGATTATACGCAGGAAATGCTGAACCATGCTATGCAGAATGCGGGAACGTATGCTTCCAGGATCACATGGATGAGAGGAGATGTGCAGAATCTAGAAAACATACAGGACGGAAGTTTTGATGTAATTGTAACAAGAAATCTCACCTGGAATCTGGAAGAACCGCAGAAGGCATATCAGGAATGGTGCCGTGTTCTGAAAAAAGGAGGCATTCTTTTAAATTTTGATGCAGGATGGTATAACTATCTTTTTGATGACAAACAGAAGAATGCATTCGAAGAGGATCACAGAAATGTAGAGGATGCAGAAGTTTTTGATTTCAATGCATATGATGAAGCGTATAAGATGGAAGAAATCGCCAGAAATCTGATTCTGAGCAGATGCGCGCGTCCGACAGAAGATCTGAGGATGATTCGTCGGGCTGGTTTTTGCGAAGCAACGGCAGACAGGGAGGTCTGGAAAAAAGTCTGGGATGATGTAGAAAAAATTAATTTTGCATCGACCCCGCTTTTTATGCTCCGCGCGGTAAAGTAGAGGAATAGCATGATAAAAAAATGGTTAACAGTGATCGGAAAAACAATACTTCTGCTGATCGGAATTACGTTCCTTTCTTTTTTACTGGTTTATCATTCGCCGGGAGATCCGGCAATGGTGGCACTGAAAAAATCCGGTATGCGTGTTTCGGAAGAGGCACTGGAATTAAAACGGGAAGAGCTTGGCCTGAATGATCCCTTTGCCGTGCAGTATGGAAGATGGCTGAATGAATTCTTCCACGGAGATCTGGGAGAATCCTATAAAACAGGAAAAGCCGTGGCCGGCGAGTTAAAGAAAACGATTCCGGCGACTCTGCTTCTGACAGTGGCAGCGCTCGCGCTTACGATTCTGATTTCCTTTCCGATCGGAGTACTGTGTGCGAAGTATAAGGACAGAGGGTTTGACAATATGATTCGTTTCGTCACTTATTTTCTGTCCTCCCTTCCATCCTTTTTCCTGGCGCTGCTGATGATGTATGTACTGTCCATGAAACTGCAGCTTCTGCCGGTCATAGGATCGGTAAGTGGAAAAGGAATTATTATGCCGGCTCTTGTCCTGGCGCTGACACTGTCTGCCTGGTATATCCGCCAGATTCGCGGCATTGTGCTTCAGGAGCTGGAACAGGAGTATGTCGATGGTTTAAAGTCAAGAGGAGCTTCGGAGAACCGGATTCTCTTTTTCCACGTGCTGAAAAATTGTATGCTTCCGATTGTTACGTTGCTTGGCATGTCATTTGGAACTCTGCTTGGCGGTTCTGCCATCGTGGAAACTATTTTTTCCTGGCCGGGAGTCGGAAGACTTGCTGTGACATCCATCAGCGCGCGGGATTATCCGGTGATTCAGGCTTATGTTGTCTGGATGGCAATGATTTACCTGCTGATAAATGCTGCAGTAGAGTTTTTGTGTCAGATTCTGGATCCAAGAGTCAGAAGGGAAAAGAGTGCACGATGAAAAAAATGGATGGAAAATTTAAAATCAGTCTGTTGTTTCTCGCAGTTATCTTAATCATCCCGGTAATCGGTCCGCATCTGATCCGCCACGATCCGTATGCGGTGAATGTAAGAAATGCATTCTTATCGCCGTGCAAAGAATATTTGTTTGGAACGGACAATCTGGGGCGGTGCGTGTTCTGCCGTATTCTGGCGGGAAGCAGGACATCGATTTATACAGCACTTCTGATTGTCGGAATCGTATTTCTGGTGGGAACACTGGTTGGAATTCTGGCCGGATTTGCAGGCGGGGTTCTGGATGAGATTCTGATGAAAATCACGCTGGTTTTCCAGGCTTTTCCTGCTTTTGTACTGTCGATTGCGATTGCGGGAATTTTAGGTGTCGGCCTGTGGAACGGCGTGCTTGCCTTAAGCGCCGTGTACTGGACAACGTATGCACGGCTTTCCCGGAGTCTTGTGGTTTCCATGAAACAGGAAAATTATATATATGCCGCAAGAATGAACGGTGTACCGCTTTATCGCATGATAACAGCCTATATTCTGCCCAATATGATGGGAAGCCTTATTGTAACAGCGGCTATGGATATTGGAAGTGTAATCCTCAGTATGGCAGGACTTTCGTTTCTGGGACTCGGTGCTGCGCGTCCTACCGCAGAGTGGGGAGCCGTTATGAGCGAGGCGAGAGATTATCTGCAGAAAGCACCATGGATTATCGTTTTTAATGGTCTGGCCCTGTTTCTGGTTGTGACAGTTTTTCAGCTGTTCGGAGACCGACTGAGCGAGTTTGTACATAAGAAAGAAGCAAGAACAGAAAATTAAATTCAAGATGAAACCACCTGCAACGCGAAAAGGCGGACAGATGATTCCATAAAAAAGATCGTCTGAAAGACGGGAAAAACCAAAAAAGAGGAGAAAAATCAAATGAAAAAAGAGATTGTAAGTGTCATGATGGCAGCCTGCCTGTTCGCATCTCTTGCAACGGGATGCGGCACGGCAAATGAGAGTGAAACATCTTCCAAATCAGGTTCGGAAGCAGCAAGTGTGACTTCAGCATCCGAGGAAGCAGCAGGCGCAGTTTCAAAGTCCGGGGAAACGACTACAGATGGAGAAAGAGCAGATCTCGTTCTTGGAGCTACTACCGGTTTCTTTGGTGCAGAAAGTCTGGACGTTGCGTATAACTGGGATGGCTGGATCATGTCCATCTATGGAATCAGCGAAAATCTGTACCGTCTGGATGAAAATATTGAGCCGCAGCCATGGATCGCAGAATCGGTAGAGACACCGGATGAAAATACTTGGGTTTTCACCATTCGTGATGGCGTAACGTTCTCAAACGGAAAAACGGTAGATGCAAAAGCAGTAAAAGCATGCTTTGAGCGTACCTATGAGAAAAATGAGAGAGCAGATTCGACCTTAAAAATCAAATCCATGGAAGCAGACGGCATGAAATTTACAATTGTAACGCCGGAACCAAATCCAACACTGTTAAATGATCTGTGTGATCCGCTTCTCGGTATTTATGATGCAACAGAAGAACCGGATGAGGAGCTTGGTGTTTCCTGCACAGGACCTTACGTTGCAACTTCGTTTACCGCTATGACGGATGTCAAAATGCGTGCCAACGAAAATTACTGGGGCGGCGCTCCGAAGGCAGACACCGTAGAGCTGAAAATTATCGACGATCAGGATGCGCTGGATATGGCACTTGCTAACGGAGAGATTGACCTGATCGCACAGGAAACAGCAAACGGAGCATCAAAGTTCACAGATACTTCGAAATATACAACCGATACCGTGACGACAACAAGAGCAAACTTTTTAAGCTTCAATCTGAAAACAGAAGGACTGGACGATCTGGCAGTACGTCAGGCAATCAATTACTGTATTGACCGTGAAGGCTATGCAGATGTTGTTTATCAGGGATTTGCAACTCCGTGCTATGGAATTTATCCGGACAACCTGGCATTTGGCGGTACAGACGGATTAAATCTGACCGTCGATTCCTACGATGCGGATAAAGCAAAAGAAATTCTTGCAGATGCAGGATACCAGGATACCGATGGAGATGGTATCCTCGACAAAGACGGCGTGAATCTTTCGTTCAAAGTGCTGACTTACAGCTACAATGACAACTGCATCCAGCTTGCTGATATGCTTCAGGCAGAACTGTCCCAGATTGGAATTGAGCTTTCCATTGAGACACAGGATGTGCTGGATGATCCTCTTGCATCGGGTGATTTCGATCTTGCTATTTTAAACTATGCCATGGCGCCGATTGGAACTCCGTCGTACTTTATCAATATGTTGTTTACGACGGGAGCCAGCAACAATTATGGTGGATATTCCAACGAAAAAGTAGACGCGCTGGCAGCGGAAATTGGTACCACATCGGATAACGACAAAGTGGTTTCTCTTACCAGAGAACTGGAGCAGCAGGTACTGGATGATATGCCATTTGCATTTGTGGCAGATCAGCAGCTGATCTTTGTATACTCCAACAAAGTAAAAGGAGTACAGATCAATCCGACGGAATATTATCTGGTAACCAATACTCTGTCTGTGGAAGAATAAATAAAGAAACACAGGAAACAAAAGCCGGAACAACGGCGAAAGACGAAACGGATCGCAAAAGATGAAAAAAAACAGGATAGAAGAGAATAAGACAGACAAACATCTGGCAGAGAAAAATCAAATAGAGAAAAATCTGATTGTGGATCGTTTAACGGTAACATATGGAGAAAAGCTGGCAGTTGACGGTGTCAGCTTTTCTCTTTCTCCCGGGAAAATTTACGTTATTGTCGGCGAGAGTGGTTCTGGAAAATCGACTCTGCTTCGTACAATCGGAGGACTCCTGACAAAAGAGGGAAAAATTGTTTCCGGAGATATCTGGATGGGAGAACAGAATCTGATACAGCTTTCAGAGAAGGAATGGTGTGAAGTCCATGGAAACAAAATGGGTTATATTTTTCAGAACCCGGAACAGTCATTAAGCCCGCTTGCCAAAATCGGGAAACAGTTTGTGGAATGCCAAAATATGCATGCAAAAACAGCGGGGAAAAAAAGCAAAAAAGAGATTTTAGAGGATGCGGAAGAGCTTTTAAAAGAGCTTCGATTTGAAAACCCGCAGCGCGTTTTAAAATCATATCCATTTGAATTAAGCGGAGGAATGTGTCAGCGTGTTGCAATTGCGCTTGCGATTATGAATCAGCCGTCCCTTTTACTGGCAGATGAACCGACCAGTGCGCTGGATGTCGCCTCACAGGATATGACGATCGAGACGCTGCTCGCACTGCGGAAAAAGACAGATCTTTCGATTCTGCTGGTGACACATAATATGGAAGTTGCAAGAAGACTTGCCGATGAAATCGGCGTTATGTATCAGGGCCGGATCATAGAATCGGGTTTGCCGGAAGAAATATGGAACGACCCAAAAGAGGATTATACGAAAAAACTGATTGCGGCAATTCCGCAGCCGGTGAAACTTGTACTCGATGAGGGATAGAGAAAGGTACGGAAATGGTATGGAAGCACTGCTTCGGGTGGAACATTTAAAAAAACAGTTTCACAGAAATTCAGATGGAACTTATGTATTAAAAGACATCAGTTTTGAAATGATGCCGGGAGAGTGTCTGGGGCTGATTGGAAACAGCGGAAGCGGTAAAAGTACAATCGTAAAGATCCTGACAGGCATTACGACGGCAACGAAAGGATGCATTTACCTGGAAGGAAAACAGATTTCCGGAAAAAGGACGCAAAAAGAAATTGGAAAAAAAGTGCAGATGATTTTTCAGAATCCGAAATCTTCCCTGAATCCGAAGATGACGATTGGGCAGAATCTGGATGACGCATTGCTTTATTACAGAAAAATTCCGAAAACAGAAAGAAAAAGGCAGTGTGAAGAGATTTTGGAACGTGTGCACCTTCCGGTGAGCTATCTCGCCAAATATCCATCGCAGATCAGCGGAGGGGAATGCCAGAGAGTCTGTATTGCCAGAGCACTGCTGCGGCATCCGGCGCTGTTGATTTGCGATGAAGCAACAAGCGCGCTGGATGTTTCGGTGCAGAAGGAAATCGTGGATCTTCTGAAAGAGATTCAACAAGAAGAGCATATGGCCATGCTTTTTATTTCCCATGATCTGGCGCTGGTAGCAAATGTCTGCGACCGGATTCTGATGCTTTCTGATGGAGAAATAAAGAAAATAAAGTGTGTGCCGGATGAAGCGCAATAAGCTGCAGCAGGGCCGGAGTATTTCAGCAGGAGGGCATGAGAGTCGTTTAGATGAGTTTTCATCATCTGGACGGCTTTTTCTGTTTCACCGTTCTGGTAAGCAGCGAAAATTGCTTCATGTTCGGCATCAATGCTCGTCTGGATGGCGGTTTCCTGGCTGTACTGGTTGGAAAAAATGGAAATGCCGCTTTTGAGGCGTTTGGCAGACTCGGTGAGTCGGGAATTGTTGCAATAGCGGTAGAAGACCAGGTGAAAATCATCGGAGCAGTCGTTCCAGGTTTTTATGTCCCCGCATTTTGCGGCTTCGCGCCCTTTGGCAAAAATAGAGGTCACTTCGGCTTTCAGCTTTTCTCCGCATTTGATCTTCTGCGTTAAAATATCGTCTCGCAGAATCTGATAAGTTTGTTCAGATAAGGTTGATTTATTTCATCCCATAAAAACTCTTGTTTTTGCTAAAGTCTGATTAAGATAGAAATTTCATTGTGTGTTTATTCTAACATGGAGCAGGAATCCATTCAAGATGGAAACAGAAAGCGTATTTGAAAAACCGACCTTGACAATTACCGTATTTGACAACAAAAAGAAAACGATTTATATTTATAACAGCGTTATATAACACTGTTATAAGAAGGAAGGTTAACTTGACAAAACCAATCGAAGGCGTTTCAGAGCGAATTTTATCCTGTGCAAAGGAGGGGTTTCTGGAAAAAGGATATGCGGATGCATCGCTTCGCACAATTGCGGCAAAAGCAGAGACAACCACGGGTTCTATTTATTCCCGGTTCCGGGACAAGGAAGGACTGTTTGGCGCTCTGGTGGAACCGGCAGCAGGAGGCAGAACGCTGGAAATTTTAAACGAATCAGATTGCGAATATTTTTTGAATGGAAATAAGCAAACAAACAATTGATTCGCGAGTTTATTGATTGAAAACACGCAAAAAAGCAATCGCAAAAAAATACGATTGCTTTTTTGCGCGTTTTGCGTATAATAAAAGCATGAAAAAGTGGAAAGGATGTGAACAGAATGCGAGAAACACGGACCATGGAATTTAAAGAAACGATTACCAATACATTTCTGAAAACAGTAAGTGCTTTTTCGAATTATGACGGTGGAGTTATTCTGTTTGGAGTCGATGACGAGGGAAACAGTAAAGGTTTATCGGATGTAAAACAGTCATGCCTGGATATAGAAAATAAAATTAATGACAGTATTTCTCCACAGCCAGATTATAAACTGGAAACACAAAATAATGATAAAATTATCAAACTTACCGTACAAAGCGGTGCGCAGAAGCCGTATTTATATAGGTCAAAAGCATATAAACGAAATGATACCGCGACGATAGAAGTAGATACACAGGAATTTTCCAGGCTTGTTCTGGAAGGAAAAAATATCCGATTTGAAGAACTGCCATGCAAAGACCAGAATCTGACCTTTCAGATTTTACAGCGAAAGCTGAAAGAACATATTCAGATCGAAACCTTTAGCCAGGACACGCTGAAAACCTTGAATCTATACGACAATGCCAATGGATACAATAATGCCGCTGGTCTTTTGGCAGATCAGAACCACTTTCCGGGAATCAACATGGTCAGATTCGGCGAAAACATCAGTATTATCCAGAAAAGAGTAACATTTGAAAACAGATCGATTTTAGAGGTGTATGAGAAAGCGATTGAAATTTTCAGAGATTACTATCAATATGAGGAAATTAAAGGTGCGGACAGAAAAAAAATAGAAAAAATACCAGAAGCTGCATTTCGAGAGGCGATCGCCAATGGTTTGATTCACAGGATCTGGGATGTGGAATCGCAAATCAGAGTTCTGATGTTTGAGGATCGAATCGAAGTAGTTTCTCCGGGAGGTCTGCCGGCAGGTATTACAAAAGATGAATATTTGTCCGGAAAACTTTCTGTTTTAAGAAATAGAAATCTGGCAAATGTTTTTTACCGGTTGGGATTTGTTGAGATCTTTGGAACGGGAATTATGAGAATCAGACAACTTTACGAAAAAAGCTTAAGAAAACCGGAGTTTGAAGTGTCAGAAAATGCGATTCAGATTGTACTTCCGGTCTGGGAAAGCAATCTGGATTTGACAGAAGATGAGAAAATGATATACGGGATATTAAGCAAAAACAGGTTGAAATCTATGGGGGAAATTGCACCATATGTTTCATTTGGAAGATCAAAAACGACAAAGCTTTTGAAAGAGATGGAGGAAAAAGGGATCATAACTGTGGAAGGTAAGGGACGCAGCACGAAGTATAGTATAAAATAAAACTTGCGTATTTATAAAAAAAGTAGAAACACCGGCATTTTTCTTGGCAGAGAAACTTGCCGGTGTTATTATTTAACACTAGTAAATAGATAACGATATTAAATATTTGCGGAAGAAGAAGGGAAAAAGAGTGACAGAGAGTTTTGAAGAACTGTTTCGTGCATTGCATCAGTTTAAAAAGCTGAATGTGGTGTCCATGCTGCCGGACGAATTGACGAAGTCATTCAGACCAAGTCCTCGATTGAAGCTGCAGAAAATCCGGGAAAAGTGGAAGTCAAAAACGGTGTGGTTCGTTTCGAACATGTCAACTTCCGATATCCGGGTGCCGAGGAAGATGTGCTTCATGACATCGACTTTGTGGCAGAATCTGGAAAGACAACCGCGATCATCGGAAGTACCGGCTGTAGAAAATCTACACTGGTCAACCTGATTCCGCGTCTTTACGATGTAACGGGCGGATCCATCACACTGGATGGAAAAGATATCCGCAGGATCACAATGAAAGATCTGCGGGATGAAATCGGTTTTGTACCGCAGAAAGGTGTTCTGTTCTCCGGAACGATCGCATCCAACCTCCGTTTTGGAAAAGATGATGCGTCAGATGAAGAGATTGCAAAAGCAGCGGAAATTGCGCAGGCAACTGAGTTCATCGAAGCAAAAGATGACAAATACGAAACGCCGATCGCCCAGGGCGGAAGCAACGTCTCCGGCGGTCAGAAACAGCGTCTGGCGATTGCGCGTGCCATTCTGGCCGACAACAAGATTCTGATCCTTGTTATGAAAGACGGCGATATCATCGAGCAGGGAAATCACGAAGAGCTGCTCGCGGCAAATGGATTCTATGCAAATCTGTATAACTCGCAGTTTGAGGATGTTGTGGCATAGCAGATCCGTAAAAATTGAAAAATAGAAAGAGCCCGTTTGGAATATCCGATTGGCATATCCGGACGGGCTCTTTTGATGCGCGATAAACTAAAAAAGGAAAATGTGAAGAAATGGTGTAAAGTCGCTCAGAAAATGTGAATAAGATAGAAAAATTCCCTCTGATTTTGTGAAAAAAGTTGTTTTCCTTTGCGGTTAAGAATATAATAAAAGCATCAGAATAAGCAGAGGAGGTGCGCGAAAGAGATGCTTTATTTAAAACGAAAAATCGATTTTTTTCTGAGTGCATGGAAAAGCAATCCGGACCGGAAACCGTTGATTGTAAAAGGACCGCGGCAGGTGGGAAAAACCGAATCCATCCGGCGGTTTGGAGAGCAAAACTATAAAAGTGTGATCAGTATTAATTTTGTAGAAGAACCAAAGTATAAAATGATTACAACGGATGGATACAAAGCGGAAGGTATTATCAAAAATATTTCCAGGATTGATCCGTCAAAACGTTTTATAGAAGGCGAGACCCTGCTCTTTTTTGACGAGCTGCAGGAATTTCCGGAGATTGCAACTGCACTGAAATTCTTTAAAATCGATGGCAGATTCGACGTGATCTGCAGTGGCTCTATGATTGGGATCAATTACCGGAAAATTGAAAGCAACAGTGTTGGCTATAAATCCGATTATGAAATGTTTTCTCTGGATTTTGAAGAATTTTTGTGGGCGAAAGGATATGATGACAGCACGGTAGAGGATATGCTGGAACATATGCGGACGCTGAAGCCGTTTAATGAAGTAGAGATGGCGGTGTACAGTGAACTCTTTTTAGACTACTGTATTCTGGGCGGAATGCCGGCTGTTGTGCGGGAATTTGTCGAAAAGGGAACATTTGAGGGCTCACTGGAAGTACAGAGACAGCTGATTGCAGACTATAAAGAGGACATTCGCAAATATGCGGAAGGAATGGATCAGACCAGAATTTTAAATGTATTCAACCATATTCCGGTGCAGCTTGCCAAGGATAACAAAAAGTTTCAGATTTCAAAAGTGGCATCAGGAGCGAGATTCCGTGATTACCGCGGCTGTATCGAATGGCTGCATGATGCGGGAATGGTCAATGTATGCTATTGTATGAATTTTCCGGAATTACCATTGCAGGGAAATTATGATGAAACGAAATACAAGCTTTACTTCGCAGACAGTGGTTTGCTGGTAGCCATGCTTGATGAAGAAGCCCAGGTGGATTTAAGAAGCAATAAAAATCTTGGTGTATACAAAGGTGTGCTTTATGAGAATGTTGTCGGAGAAGCATTGGTAAAATCAGGTTACCGGCTGTATTATTATAAACGGGACGATTCTTCACTGGAGCAGGATTTTTTTGTCCGGACAGCAAATGCGCTGATTCCGGTCGAGGTTAAAGCACAGAATGGAATGGCAAAATCCATACGAACTTTAATCAGCGGGAAAAAGTATGCGGACATCCACTGCGGAATTAAATTTACAGGCAGTAACATGGGATACGGAGAGCAGATTTATACGTTTCCGTATTTTTGTGCTTTTTTGCTGAAAAGATATCTGGCAGGGGTGGATGAGAAAGCGTTCTTAGAAGGGGCTTACAGCAAGGATTCTCACATCTCTGCAGGTGATGAGATGAATTAAGTGAATGGAAATACAAAATGAAGCGAGGAAAAAATTATGGCAGACAAACACACAACAGAAAAACTCCTGGAGGGCGACCGCCTTTCGGGAAAAGTAACCTTATTTGCAAAAGTGACGATTTTGCCGGGGGATGAGCTTTCCTATCATGAGCATCACGGTGAGACAGAAGTATATCACATTTTATCAGGAGAGGGTCTGTACCAGGACAACGACAAGACGTATCCGGTGGAGGCAGAAATGACGACCTTCTGCGAGGACGGAAACGGGCATGCGATTTCCTGCAAAGGAGACGAGCCGCTGGTATTTCTGGCGATGATTCAGAAAAAAGAAGCATGATAAAAAATTCTGTCAGAGGAAAGGAAACTGTCGAAAGAGATTTTGAAAGAGAAGCTTTTTCGGCAGTTTTTTTGTTTCCATGCATACGAAGGGAACAGATGAGTGGCAGGTTCTGCAGGTTTGCTTGTAGGAAAAAACAGTACATGGTATGATGGAGTTACTATTTCGAGGGGGTGGCTGTATGAGCAGAAAGAAAAAGATGAAAATGGAGTACCGCTTTTATGAAGTGCCGGAAAAATGTCCGGTGCTGGCACTTCTGGGAGAAAAATGGGTGCAGAATTACGGTTACCAGATTGATTACCTGCATTTTCATAATATGATGGAGATCGGCGTCTGCTATTACGGTGAGGGGACAATTGTCCTGGAAGATAAAGAAATTCCGTACGACGGGGGGGGCATTTACGGTAGTACCAAAGAACTTTCCACATACGACAAACTCAAAGGAAAACAGTCTGTGCTCCTGGGCATGGCTGTTTATTGATGTGGAAGGCTTTATCACAAAACTGTATAAGGATAATTCGCGTATGGCACAGAAGCTGATTTCCCGCATCAACCAGAGGGCTCATTACTCGAAAAATGAGGACAGACCTGAGGTGGCGGAGCTGATCAAACTGATTATTAAATGCATGGATGAAAAAGAGGAATTTTATCTGGAAGAAGTAAAGGGGCTGACGCGGGCGCTTCTGATGCAGATTGCGAGATGGAATGAAAAAGATGAGACGCAGGAAAAGAATGCCATTCTGGATGATGCCAGCATTGCCCTGATTCTTCCTGCGCTCAATTATATCGGGGAAAATTTCCACGAGAGCATCCGGATTGAAGAACTTGCGGATGTGTGCCACATCAGTGAGACACATCTGCGCCGTATTTTTCAGGAATCCATGCGGATGCCGCCGGTGGAATATATCAACTGGGTTCGGATCCGGGCAGCGTGCAAAGAGCTGAGAAAGACAAATGCCTCCGTAAGTGACATTGCACTGCACTGCGGATTCACAACAATATCCACTTTTAATCGTAATTTTCGAAAGATTCTCGGCGTTTCGCCCCAGCAATGGCGGAGGGCACCGGAACATTACGAGCAGAATTTGTTGAAATTTGACATAAAAACACAGGAAGGATGGTGAAACAAAGTGAAAATATCTATAAATAGTTGAAAACGCATAGGATAGAGTCGAATATGCGCACAACCGACGAAAGAATGTTGTTATAATTTGTACATGTTGAGGGGATAAAAGCCTAAAAAATGTACAAAACAACCAAAAGACTTTTAGGCGATATATGTGAAAAAGTCAGGTTGTAAAATAACATCTTAAGGAGGATGTGCAATATGAGAAGAAAAATTGTATCAATCGTAATGGCATCAGCAATGGTACTTGGACTGGCTGCATGCGGATCCAGCGGAGGAACTACAACAAGCTCCAGCAACGGCGGAAACGATGCATCAGCAGCAGATGACACCACTGCAAAATCAGAGAGCAGTGACGTAGTAGAAGGTGGTTCAGATGATGACAACACCTTAACCGTATGGACCTGGGACCCGAACTTCAACGTTTATGCGATCCAGAAAGCAGCTGAGATTTACGCACAGGATCACGAAGGCTTTAAAGTAGAAGTCAGCGAAGTACAGTCCGATGACATTGAAACCCGCCTGACCACAGCAGTTTCTGCAGGAGACTTAAGTACTCTGCCGGATATCTTCCTGATGCAGGACAACTCCTTCCAGAAATATGCAACCAACTACCCGGACATTTTCACAGATCTGACCGATTCCGGTATCGACTTTGGTGAATTCTCATCCGCAAAAGTTGCTTACTCTACACTGGATGGAAAGAACTACGGAATTCCGTTTGACAATGGCGCTGTGATCGAGTGCCTGCGTACCGATATGCTGGAAGAGGCAGGCTTTACCGTAGATGATTTCACAGACATTACCTGGAATGACTTTATGGAAAAAGCAAAAGTTGTCAAAGAGAAAACAGGCCAGCCAATCCTGACATCTCAGGCCGGATCTCCGGACCTTGTTATGGAAATGCTGCAGTCCTGCGGCGAGTCTCTGTTTAATGAGGATGGATCCGTAAATATCGTAGACAACAAAGCATTAAAACCAATCCTTGAGATCTACAGCCAGATGGTAAAAGACGGTACTCTGGTAGAAGTTACCGACTGGGATCAGTACATTGCATCCATCAACAACGGAACCACAGCAGGCGTTATCAACGGATGCTGGATCATGGCTTCCATCACAGCAAACGACGATCAGTCCGGTAAATGGGCGCTCACCAATATGCCAAAACTGGACGGCATCGACGGAGCAACCAACTACTCCAACAACGGTGGTTCTTCCTGGGCAATTTCTTCCAACTGCAAGAAAACCGATCTTGCCATTGACTTTATGAAATCTACCTTCGCAGGCAGCACAGCTCTTTACGATGACATCATCGCAAAAGGCGCTCTGGCAACCTGGGCACCGGCAGGAGAGTCCGAAGCATATGCACAGCCAGTTGCATTCTTCAGTGATGACCCGGTTTATGCAAAAATCGTTGATTTCGCAACCAAGACTCCATCCAACATCACTGGAGCATTCTACTACGATGCACGCGATGCTGTCGGAACCGCACTTTCCAATATCATCCAGACAGGAGCAGATATGGACAGCGAACTCCAGACTGCACAGGAAACCGTAGAGTTCAACATGGGTAACTAAGATTTCTCATATTGTAAAAAAGTAGGAAGATAAGAAACGGGTCTGCTTCTAGACAGACAGAAGCAGGCCCGTTCTGTATCTGCACCGGGGTGGGCTTGAAAAATGATTTCTGCAGGAGAACATGCAGTGTTGTCTGCAAAAAGATTTTTTCAAGCGTACCTCGCAGCGAAAAAAGAAAGGAAGATTCCATGAGCAGCCAGAAGAAAAAAGGAATGAACTTGGAAAGAAAACAGAATCTTACCGGATGGGTTTTTCTGCTTCCGGCAACGATTCTGATCGCATGGATGAGCTTTTATCCGATGATTCAGGCATTTATCCTGTCTTTGCAGACCGGTATGGGCATTAACCTGAAATTCAACGGATTTGCAAACTATGCGCGTATTTTAAAAGACCCGACTTTTAAACAGACCTTAAGCAACACCTTCCTCTACCTGATTATTCAGGTGCCGATCATGCTGATTCTCGGTCTGATGTTTGCATCGATGCTGAACAACAAAGATCTGCGTTTCAAGGGACTGTTCCGTACCTGCATTTTCCTGCCGTGCGCAACATCGCTGGTCTCTTACGCAATGATTTTCCGTTCCCTGTTTGCAAACGATGGTTTTATCAACACTGTTCTGCGCGGACTTGGCATGCATCCGATCATGTGGTTCTCCAATGCCTGGACAGCCCGTGCCGTTATCATCATCGCATTGGTCTGGAGATGGACGGGATACAATATGGTATTCTACCTTTCCGGTATGCAGAACATTGAATATTCGATCTACGAAGCAGCAAAAATTGACGGCGCAAGCCCGCTGCAGACCTTCTTCAAGATCACCGTTCCGCTGTTAAAGCCGATGATCCTGCTGACCACGATTACCTCTACCAATGGTACGCTGCAGCTGTTCGATGAGTCCCTGAACCTGACAAATGGAGGTCCTGGAAAATCAACCATGACCATGTCTCATTACATTTACAACATGTCCTTTGTACAGAGTCCAAACTTCGGCTATGCGGCAGCAATGTCGATCCTGATCCTGATTATGGTTGCCATTCTGGCACTGCTTCAGATGAAAGTAGGTGACGAGCGATAATGGGAAAAACAAAGAAATTCTTCATGTATCTGGTTTTAACGGTAGCATCCCTCCTTTCTGTATTTCCGCTGTACTATATGTTCTGCGCGTCTACGAACAGAAGTATTGATGTTATTGCCGGAAAACTGATTCCGGGTACTTATCTGATGGAAAACTTCAAGTCACTGATTGCGCAGCAGAACCTGCGTCTTGCACTGTGGAACTCGTTCCGGAATGCAACGGTACTGACGATCCTTTGTCTTCTGGTCTGCTCAATCGCAGGTTATGGATTTGAAATTTATCATGACAAAGCGAAAGATGCGGTATTTACCGTGCTTCTGACTGCGATGATGATCCCGTTCGCAGCAATCATGATCCCGATGTTCCGTATGTTTTCACAGTTAAAAATGGTCAACACGATGGCAGCATTTATGCTTCCTTCGATTTCCACTCCGTTTATGATTATGATGTTCCGTCAGGCTTCCCGTTCTTTCCCGCACGATATCATCGAAGCGGCAAGACTGGATGGTTTAAGCGAGACAGGAATTTTCTTCCGCATGTATATGCCGACCATGAAATCGACCTATGCGGCAGCAACGATCATCACCTTCATGAATGCATGGAACAACTATCTGTGGCCAAAGGTTATTTTACAGAACAATGATTCCATTACCATGCCGATGCTGGTAGCGAACCTGCTCGGTGGCTACACTGTAGATTATGGCGTGCTGATGCTCGGCGTATTCATCTGTACGATCCCGACAGCAATCATTTTCTTCTGCTTCCAGAAGAGCTTCACAGAAGGTATCACAGGTGCTGTAAAATAAGAAAAAGAATCGAACAGAAAAGGTGGATATTTGGATGAATATCCACCTTTTTTCAAAAGATCAAAGAAAATAAAATTCCAGAAGGAGGAAAATAAAAATGGGTGTATTTCAGTATGAAAAAGTGAAGGACCCGACGTATTATGGAGAGAACCGGGTACCGGCGCATTCCGATCACAGGTATTATGGATCGGTGGAAGAAATGGAGCAGCATGTGGAAAACTTCCGTCACAGTCTGAACGGACTGTGGAAATTCCACTACGCAAAGAACTACGAGAGCACGATTCCGGGATTTGAGACACCGGAGTATGACTGCACAAAATGGGATGATATCCGCGTGCCGGCGCATATCCAGATGGAGGGATACGACGCACCGCAGTATGCCAATGTGCAGTATCCGTGGGAAGGAAGAGAAGAAATCCAGCCGGGCGAGATTCCGGAGCGGTTCAATCCGACGGCTTCCTATGTGAAATATTTTGAAGTGCCGGATCAGATGAAAGGAAAACGGCTTTTTGTTTCCTTCCAGGGAGCAGAGAGCGGTATTGCCGTATGGCTGAACGGAACGTTCCTTGGCTACAGCGAGGATACGTTTACTCCGTCCGAGTTTGAACTGACCCCGTATCTGAAAGAGGGCGAAAATAAACTGGCTGCGCAGGTTTTCAAATGGACGAGCGGAAGCTGGTGCGAGGATCAGGATTTCTTCCGTTTCTCCGGTATTTACCGTGATGTGTATCTGTACACGATTCCGGAGGTTCACGTTTCGGATCTGAAAGTACAGACGCTGCTGGATGATACGTTTACGAAGGCAGATCTGGTCATTGATACGAAAACGATCGGAAAAGGAAAAGTAAAAATTACCCTGTCAAAAGACGGAACGGCACTGCAGAGCACCGAAGGTGTGCTGGATGGGGAAACACAGTTTGTTCTGAAAGTCGATCACCCGGAACTGTGGTCCGCAGAGACACCGGTGCTGTATGATCTTCTGCTGGAAGTCACCGCAGAGGATGGAACGGTGCAGGAACTGATTCCGCAGAGAGTCGGATTCCGCCGCTTTGAGATGAAAGACCACATCATGATGCTGAATGGAAAACGCATTGTTTTTAAAGGCGTCAACCGCCACGAGTTCAGCTCCGTATCCGGCCGTGTTGTTTCGAGAGAAGAGCTGATCAAAGACCTGACAACGATGAAACAGAACAACATCAATGCAATCCGTACCTGCCATTACCCGGATGCGGTCGGCATTTATGATCTGTGCGATGAATACGGTCTTTACATGATCGCGGAGTGCAACATGGAGTCCCATGGAACGAGAGATACGGATGCGGTACGAAACGGAGATTTCTCCGGTGTTGTACCATGCGACCGCCCGGAGTGGATGGACTGCATGCTGGACCGTGTCAACTCGATGTATCAGAGAGACAAAAACCATCCGGCGATTCTGATCTGGTCCTGCGGAAATGAATCGTTCGGCGGAAAGGTTATTTTTGAAATGTCTCAGTTATACCGGAAGATGGATCCGAACCGCCTTGTCCATTATGAGGGAGTGAACGATGACCGCAGATACAACGACACCAGCGATATGGAAAGCCGGATGTACACCACGGTCAACGAGATCCGGGAATTTTTAGCGAAAGACCGCAGAAAACCGTACGTCTGCTGTGAGTATGCCCATGCCATGGGAAATTCCTGCGGCGCGATGAAGAAATATATGGATCTGACCGAGGAAGAGCCAATGTTCCAGGGCGGCTTTATCTGGGACTATATCGATCAGTCGATTTATAAAAAAGACCGCTACGGAAAAGAGTTCCAGGCGTACGGCGGTGATTTTGACGACCATCCGTGTGATTATAACTTCAGTGGAAATGGTATCGTATACGGCGGCGAGCGCGACGCGTCTCCGAAGATGCAGGAAGTAAAATTCTGCTATCAGAATATTTCCATTGACGTGCAGAAAGACAAGGCGGTTGTAAAAAATAAAAACCTGTTTGTGAATACCGATACATTTGCATGCGTAGTACTTCTCGAAAAAGAAGGAAAGAAACTGAAAGAAGTGCCGATGGAAGTTTCGGTGGAGCCGCTTTCGGAAAAAACGGTGGAGCTGCCGATCGCGGTACAGACACTTCCGGGAGAGTATGCGGTGACCGTTTCCTTCCGCCTGAAAGAAGATACCGTATGGGGCAAGCGCGGCCATGAAGTTGCATTTGGACAGGGCGTTTATGAAGTGGAAGCACCGGCGAAAGCAGAAAAACCGGCGAAATTTGAAGTGATCCGTTCCAACCATGATTTTGGTGTGCGCGGCGAGAATTTCGATGTGATGTTCTCCGATCTGAACGGCGGACTCGTATCGTACCGTTACGGCGGCGTTGAGATGATCAAAATGATTCCGAAACCGAACTTCTGGCGTGCGCCGATCGACAATGACTGCGGAAGCCTGATGCCGATGCGTTACAGCCAGTGGAAGATTGCTTCGATGTATCTGTCCCACAAATATCCGAACGGCAGCCATTATCCGGGACTGTATGCACCGGAAATCGAAGTACACGAGGACTGCGCAGAAGTCAGCTACCGCTATGTAATGCCGACCACACCGGCGAGTGAGTGCCGTCTGACCTACCGTGTCTTCGGCGATGGAAGCATTCAGACGACGCTGACGTATGATCCGGTGAAAGAGCTCGGCGATATGCCGGAATTCGGCGTGATGTTCAAGCTGGATGCCGATTACGACCACGTTACCTGGTATGGCATGGGACCGGAGGAGACGTATGTGGACCGCTGCGCCGGAGCAAAGCTTGGCGTTTATAAGAATAAAGTCGAAGACAATATGGCGAAATATCTCGTTCCGCAGGAGTGCGGCAACAAGGTTGGTGTACGCTGGGCAACCGTGACGAACCGCAAGGGCCGTGGTATGATGTTCAGCGGCGACAAGATGGAATTTTCCGCACTGCCGTACACACCGCACGAGCTGGAAAATGCGATGCATCCGTATGAACTGCCGCAGGTACATTACACCGTTGTGCGCGTGGCAAAACAGCAGATGGGTGTCGGAGGAGACGACAGCTGGGGTGCACAGACCCATCCGGAATACCTGATTCCGGTTGACCAGAAACTGGAATTTACCTTTACATTCCGAGGCATTTGAGAATAAAAGGAGATTTTCATGAGACAGAATATAAATTTTGGAAAACTTCTGCATGGCGGAGATTACAATCCGGAACAATGGCTGGAATATCCGGAAATTCTGGAACAGGATCTTGCGTATTTCAAAAAAGCGAAAATAAATGAAGTTTCCCTCGGCATCTTTTCCTGGGCATTCCTGGAGCCGGAAGAAGGCGTGTTTGATCTGGAATGGCTCAAAAAAATGGTAGACCGTCTGTATGAAAATGGAATTTCTGTCATGATGGCTACACCGACAGCGGCAAGACCGCGCTGGATGGCACAGAAATATCCGGAAGTACTCCGCATGGATGCGATGCGGCAGAGAAATCTGTACGGAGAGCGTCATAACCATTGCTATACCTCGCCGGTGTACCGGGAAAAAACGAGAAAGATCAATACAAAACTGGCAGAAGCGTTCAAGGATCATCCAGGTGTCATTGCATGGCATATTTCGAATGAACTAGGCGGAGAGTGCCATTGTCCGCTCTGCCAGGAGGCATTTCGGAACTGGGTAAAACAAAAATATGGCAGTTTACAGGCCTTAAACCATGCATGGAACACGGCGTTCTGGAGTCATACATACCAGAGTTTTGATCAGGTGGAGAGTCCGTCGCCAAAAGGAGACGCATCGCTGCACGGACTGAATCTGGACTGGAAACGATTTGTAACAGATCAGACAGCCGATTTTGTGAAATGGGAGATCAGCGCGCTGCGGGATGCCGGTGCCAAACAGCCTACGACCATCAATATGATGTATGATTTCAAGGGACTGGATTATCACAAGTTTGCCGACATTGTTGATTTTGTTTCCTGGGACAATTATCCGACCTGGCACAAAGAAGCGGAAGCAGTTACGGCAGCAGATACGGCGATGCAGCATGATATCATGCGCGGTATCCAGAAAAAGCCGTTTTATCTGATGGAGAGCTGTCCGTCCGCAACAAACTGGCAGCCGGTCAGCAAACTGAAAAAGCCGGGCATGCTGCATGCCGCATCCATGCAGGCCGTGGCGCACGGATCAGACAGCGTCCTGTATTTCCAGATGCGCCAGAGCCGTGGAGCTTCCGAAAAGTTTCATGGAGCGGTGATAGACCATTATGGAGGAGATGACACCCGTGTATTCCGGGAAGTGACAAAGGTAGGAGAAACCCTGGCGCAGATGCAGGAACTTTCCGGTGCCATCTGCAGTCCGAAAGTGGCTGTGATTTATGACACCGAAAACCGGTGGGCACTGGAAGATGCGGCAGGGCCACGGAATCAGGGCCTGTTTTACAAAGAAACCGTGGAAAAATCATACCGCGCCTTCCGCAGACTCGGCCTGGATGTTGATGTCATCGATGAAACGCAGGGTCTTTCGGACTATCAGATCGTGGCAGCGCCTGTGGTTTATCTGCAGCGGGAAGGATGGGTGGAAAAAGTACGGCAGTTTGTGGCCGGAGGCGGCACTTTCCTGGCAACGTACTGGTCCGGAATTGTAGATGAGACGGATCTTTGTTTCCTTGGCGGAACGCCGCACGGACTGCTGGATGTAATGGGACTTCGGAGCATGGAGATTGACGGCCTGTACGATGGGGAATGGAACGAAGGAGTTCCGGTCCCGCAAAACCGTCTGCATCTGACCCGGACGTACCGGTGCAGCAATCTCTGTGAACTGGTGAAACCATCGACAGCAGAAGTGCTGATGACTTATGGAAAAGATTTTTATGCAGGAATGCCTGCACTGACAGAAAACCAGTATGGCGCAGGAAAAGCATATCAGATCTGTGCCGGTTTTGAACAGGGTCTGTACGATGAGCTCTGCGGAAAACTGGCAGAAGAAGCAGGTGTCACATCGGTGGTGAAAGAGATTCCGGATGGCGTGGAGGTTACAACGCGCGAAAAGAATGGAATCCGGTATGTGTTCGTACAGAACTTTAATCGGAATGCCGTGGAAATCAAACTTCCGGTCGAACAGTATCCGGTGTGGAACGGACAGTATGATGGAACAATCGGAAGCTGGGAAACAGTGGTGCTGAAAGAAAACAGTCCGAATTTCCGGGAAAAATAGAAAATAAAAATGTCTCAAAACAAAAGACTGGTTTTGAGACATTTTTTTTGCAAAAAACAAACGAATATCAGGCGGTTTCGGATTCTTCGGCGGAGAGTTTTTTCTTATAATTTTCTCCCCAGCTCCACATGGCATCCATGATTGGCTGTAGGCTGTAGCCCAGGTCGGTGAGGGTATATTCTACCCGCGGCGGAACTTCTGCATAAACTTTACGGCTGACGAGCCCGCTCTGTTCCATCTGACGGAGCTGGCTCGTCAGAACCTTCTGGGAAACGTGACCGATGGATTTTTTTAGTTCGCCAAAACGTTTGGTGCCCGGCATCAGATCACGGAGAATCAGGACTTTCCATTTATCACTGATTAAGGTTAAGGTAGTCTCTACCGGGCAGGCCGGGAGATCGGCTAAAGATATTGCGTTTTTTTCAGAAACTGACATAAAAAACCTCCATTTCATAAAGATTTTCTTGTAAAAGTAAGCACGGAAAACCTTGTATTTACACAATAGTTTCCTTTTGGTAACTACAGCATAATATTGTGCTTACTTTACGTTAAGACGCTTTGGGCTTATTATAAAGCCATCGAAAGAAAAAAGCAATCCTTTCGAGAAAAAAGGTCTGGAGCGCATTCGAAAAAGGCCGAAACCAAATCATAAGAAACAAGCTCAAAAACAAAATCAAAAAACGAAAATGGAGGACATCATCATGAGTAAAGTAGTAGAATTCTTAAAAGAAAACCCAGTACAGTATTTAGCAACTGTAGGACGCGATGGAAAAGCAAAATGCCGTCCGTTTATGTTTATTGGCGAAATGGAAGGAAAACTGTGGTTTTGTACCAACAACACAAAAGATGTTTATAAAGATATGCTGGCAAATCCGGAAATTGAAATTTCCACTTCCAGCCCATCCTATGCATGGATCCGTCTGAACGGAAAAGCTGTATTTGAAAACAATATGGCTGCAAAAGAAATGTGCATGGGAAATCCGATTGTAAAAGGCCAGTACCAAACCGCTGACAACCCGATTTTCGAGGTATTCTATCTGAACAATGCACACGGTGTAATCGCAGACTTTTCCGGAAACCCGCCGTACGAGTTTTAATCTGTCGCTATGAATTTGAAGTAAAAAGAGAAAGGAATCTGCCGCTATGGAGAGAAATGATTATCTGAAGATGTTAGTAGAGGAGATGCACTCAACCACGATGGCGACGATCGGTGCAGACGGTCATCCACAGACCCGTGTGATCGATATGATGCTGTGGGACAAGAAAGGAGTGTATTTTCTGACGGCAAAAGGAAAAGCCTTTTATGCACAGCTCATGGAGCAGGGCTATGTGGCAATTTCTGCGACGAAAGATAAAAAAGCAGTCTCTCTCCGCGGCAGAATCCAGAACATCCACAGTGAAAAGCTGGATGAAATTTTCGGAAAAAATCCATACATGCAGAAAATTTATCCCGGCGATACACGCGCGGCACTTGAGGTGTTCTGCGTGTACGAGGCCGAGGGAGAATACTTCGACATCAGCGATCCGTCGCATATCGTGCGGGACACGATCCTGATCGGCGGCGCAGAGCAGTCGATGGCTGGGTACGAGGTGGGAAACGAATGCATTGGCTGCAAGCTCTGTTTTTCAGTCTGTCCGCAGAAATGCATCGACATCACCCGCATCCCGGCCGTCATCGACCAGCACCAGTGCCTGCACTGCGGCCGATGCGCGGAGACGTGTCCGAGAGGAACGATTCGCAAAAGAGGGCAGTAGTCCCCTTATTTTAGCTACAGATTTTATGGGAATAGTGATAAGATAAAGTCTATAGAAACGATGGAAATGAGGGAATAACATGAACCAGAGTGAACGAAGAAATTTTCTGATCCAGTCATTGCTGGAAGAGAGCCGGGAGTACCGCGGAATGCAGATTCCGTCTGACAGCACCGGGCAGAGACAGCTTCTGCGGGGGCTGATGAATGTGCGCATGGTGAAAAAGAGCAGTGCAGAATTTCTGAACATTCAGGATGCGTATCTGCAGGAGGAGACGGCAAAAAAGGGCGTGACGAATGTCGACGACCTTACGCCGGTGCAGCAGGGGCTGTATCTCTGGCAGGGCGATATCACCGCGCTCCGGTGCGATGCGATTGTGAATGCGGCGAACAGCGGGATGACTGGCTGTTACGTGCCGAATCACCGGTGCATTGACAACTGCATCCATACGTTTGCGGGTGTGCAGCTTCGGCTGTACTGCGAGGAGATGATGGAAGCGCAGGGCCATGCGGAGCCGACGGGGCAGGCGAAAATCACGCCGGCGTATAATCTGCCGTGCCGCTATGTGCTCCACACGGTTGGACCGATTGTGGGCGGCCATCTGACGGAAACACACTGCCGGCAGCTGGCGGACTGCTATCGGTCGTGCCTGTCACTTGCGGCGGAGAACGGACTGAAAAGCGTGGCGTTCTGCTGCATTTCCACTGGAGAATTTCATTTTCCGAACGAGAAAGCAGCGGAGATTGCCGTTGCGACGGTGAAAGAGTTTCTGGCGCAGAAAGAGACGAGCGTGGAGAAGGTCATTTTCAACGTGTTCAAGGACCGCGACCGGGAGATTTATGAGGAGCTGCTGGGAGAAAAGTAATCGCTGAAGAATGGGGAACAAAAGCAGAAAGAAAAGAAGAGGTGAATTTGTGATGTTTGAAAGTTGGAAAGAAAGAGAATTTGAAAAAAAGATGGAGCGTTTTCGCACCGCACTGCAGGAAAAAAACACGATTTTAATAGGAGCCGGGGCTGGGCTTTCGACATCGGCCGGATTTACCTACAGCGGTGAGCGGTTCCGGAAATATTTTGCAGATTTTGAACAGAAATACGGTTTCCACGATATGTATTCTGGCGGCTTCTACCCTTACGATACGCTGGAAGAATACTGGGCGTACTGGAGCAGATACATTTACATCAACCGTTATCAGGACGCGCCAAAACCGGTTTACCAGAAACTGCTCAGCCTGATGAAAAATAAGAGCTATTTTGTCATCACCACAAATGTAGACCACTGCTTCCAGAAAGCCGGATTTGATAAAAACCGTTTGTTTTACACGCAGGGAGATTACGGCCTGTTTCAGTGCTCTGAGCCGTGCTGCAAGGAAAAGTATGACAATGAAGAAATCATTCGAAAGATGCTGCTTGCCCAGGGGTATCAGATCCCGGAAGACGGAAGCCTTGTTCCGCCGGAGAACGGAAACCTGAGCATGCGGATCCCATCCGAACTGGTGCCGTACTGCCCACACTGCGGAAAACCGATGAGCATGAATCTGCGCGCGGATGACACGTTTGTGGAAGATAAAGGCTGGCATGAGGCATCCAGCCGACGCATCGATTTCCTGCTTCGTCACAACAGAGGCCATATCCTGTATCTGGAACTCGGCGTGGGATACAACACGCCGGGAATCATCAAATATCCATTTTTCAGCATGACAGCAGAAGATAAAGATAATCTTTATGTCTGCATCAACACCAGCGATATGCGTGTCCCGGATCTGATCCGTGACAGAGCGGTGTGCATTAAAGGGGATATTGGGGAAGTGCTGGATCGGATCTGAGACGGAAAAACATATAATATTCGAGAAAATTAATCACGTCACTTACGTGACGAGATGATGACATGATTGACGAGATAAATTCAACAGAGTTACATACCTGCCTGCTGGAAATCACATTGCTGCCGCTGACACATTACTGGCATTTCTGGTACGGCCCGCTGGATGCAGCCATCTACGGATCCTTTATCCTGGGAGCAAAAATCCTGTGGCACATCGTCGATTTCGGACAGAGTATGCGGACCGCAGCCGAAGTAAATGAATAGCTCCACAGACGACGCATGGAGACGGTGGAGGAAAGAAGAGAAAAAATGAGAAAACGGCACTGATCTGTAAAAAGATCGGCGCCGTTTTTTGCATAGGATAGGAAGGACTACTGTGCCTTCTGTGCAATCTCTTCATCGGAAATCAGATTGCTGTGATATTCGATTTTTCCCGACAGGACATCATCGTAAAAATTCTGTTTCCAGTCGATATAATCGATGGCTTTCTGCAGTTTTTCCATCGATGCGAGCAGCGCTTCTTTTTTTACCGCGAGAATTTCTTTACGCTCCGGAATGGAGGATGGACCTTCGAGGCAGTAGGCGAGATATTCTTTCATTTCCGCCAGCGTCATGCCGCAGCGCTTCAGGCAGCCGAGGCTCTGGATCCATTTGATGTCGCGGTCGTCGAAAACGCGGTAATTGTGGCTGTCGCGTTTTACGTTCGGGACGAGGCCTTCTTTGCAGTAAAATTTCAGGGTTTCATACGACATGCCTGTCTGAACGCAGGCTTCTTTCATGGAATACATCATGCATACCTCCCAACAAAGTTGATAACAGAATTGAATCGGTAGTAACTACCGGGCAAGATAACCATAGTATAGAATTCGGACTTTGTCAAGCGATCAGCTCTTCAAATTTTTTCTGTTCCATCGGTTTATAATAATAGAATCCCTGCAGCTCGTCGCATCCTTCGGCGATCAGAAAATCTACCATCTCTTTCGTTTCCACACCCTCGCAGACAATCCATTTGTCTGTGCGTTTTAAAAGATGGAACATCTCTTCCAGCACAATTTTTCCTTTTTCGGAGAGGCCCGCCGAGAGGAAATGTTTGTCAATTTTAACTTCATCAAACAGAATATCCTTCAGCGAATTTAAGGACGAATATCCAGACCCAAAATCGTCCATGGAAATGCGGATATTCCGGTCGTGGAAAAAGCGGATCATCTGGTTGACGGCATCAATGTTATGAATGTACGTTGTCTCTGTGATCTCAAAAACCAGGTACTTCGAAGGAATCTGATAATGATCGAGCAGCTGTGTGATCCGCTGTGTGAATGTATCGATCTTGCGGAAATGAACCGGCGACACATTCAGCGAGAGCGGCAGCAGCGGAAGTCCGTTTTCCCGGCGGTCAGCGAGCCACTGGAAAGCAGCATTATACACATAATAGTCGAGCGACTCAATCTCTCCGGTCTCCTCCAGAATCGGCAGGAAGCTGTCCGGGAACCAGAGCGTGCCGTCCTCGCGCAGCCAGCGTACCAGCACCTCGGCGCTTGCAATTTCCTGCATTTTTCCGCTGATTTTCGGCTGGAAATAAATCTGAAATTCTTTTTTCGCAAGGGCATTCTGGAAGGAATGAATGGTCTCCGCGCGCTTCTGTTCCGTGCTGGAAAGCTCGGCGTTGTATTCGAAGACGCAGGTGGAAGTTTCCTTCGCACGCCGCCGCGCAATGTTGGCATGAGAGATGACTTCCTCCGCTGGTGTGTCCGTGTCATTCAGATAATAGACGCCAGTGTTCAGCGTCATGTAATTCAGCGGGTACGATTCCAGCACTTCGCGGATCGCCTGCTTGTGATAGGCGGAAATCTTTTCCCGCACCACGGCCGGATCCTGCCCGGTGATATCGATAATGCCGACAAAGATATCGGAGTGATAGCGGTTCACAAAGAGTGTCTGCGGAAAGAGTTCCAGCTTTTTCAGGATGAAATTCAGAATGTTCGTACCCATCTCATAACCCCAGTAATCGTTGATCAGATGAAAATTGTCGACATCCGTCATCAGAAAGGCGTACTGCTTTTCTTCGCTTCTGTTATTGAGAAGCGTAAAAATTTTTTCTTTTAAAGAATCCGTGGAAATGCTCTCAGCAAGCATACTGCGGCGGGCGGCGAGAGGTCCGTTTTTCTGGAGCTGTTTTTTATACCGCTTGTCCTGGTACATTTTTTCGTCCGCCATTTGCAGCAGATCCATGATCAGATAATAATGATTTTTGCAGCTCAGCTCATATCCGACGGCATAGCTCAGCGGGTGATCCGCCGTCTGGTTGTAGGTGTCGATCATCGTCTGCAGCTGAAGATTCATCTGCTCCAGCTGGTTCCAGGTTGCATGATTCTGCACAATGACAAATTCATCACCGCCGAACCGCGCCAGAAAGCTGTCCTCGGTCAGAATGCGGGTCAGATAGGAGGCGAAGGTCTGGATAAAGACGTCGCCTTCTTCGTGGCCGTACGTGTCGTTGATCATCTTTAAATTGTTCATATCAAACATCATCACGCCGACATCGAGTGTATCGTCTGCGTTCTGAAGCTGGAGGAGCTTTTCTTCCAGCGACTTTTTATCGTGCACGCCGGCGACATCAAAGCCGGAGCGGCGGATCAGGCTTTTCAGATAATCGGTAAGCGTCAGTGCAGAGGCGCAGCCGAGCAGCGTAAGGATAATCAGAAGCGCAAAGGCGCGATGATCCAGCCCACGCTTGAAATGCAGAAGCAGCGATGTCAGAAAGACGACATAGAATGCGATCTGCAGATAGCACAGTTTGATGATTTTTTTGTTCTTTTCCATAATACTCCATACTTTCTAAATGTGTATGCAAAAAGTGAACCCTGCCATCGGTTCAGCTGGCATACACAATAATTTTCTTGGCCAGACTCTTATCCAGCCCGATTTTACTGCCCTTCACCATGACGAGATAATAACCGTGAAGCTCCGACAGAATCGAAATCCTGGCCCCGGGAACAAACCCAAGCGACTCCAGATAATGACGCTGCTTTTCCTGGCCGCAGATTTTATTGATGGCGTAAAACTGATTGAAAACGGTTAAATTTAAAGGCATGCAGGACCTCCTTTATTGCGAGAGTGCATCAAGTTAGAATTGCCTAACGGATAGTATAGCATAACATATTTGGAACAAAATGGAAAACTTTTTTTTTGAGAAATTTTTTCAAAAAAGCTTTTATGGGGACGGACGTATTTTAACGTTTCTTATTTTGGGGAAATCATGTATAATGGAAATGAAACATCAGTGACAAACTATGACATGGGAAAAGGAAGAGAAAACAATGAAACATAGAATAAAAATCTTGCTGCTTGCAGTTCTGATCGCAGCGCTCTGCAACTGTATGCTGATGATCGGGATGACCAAAACGAAAGAGAAGAATACCATTCCAAAAGATGCAAGCCTGATCTGCGAAGAAACCGTATCGCCGAACAAGGACTATATTACGGATGAAAAAGACCTGGTAAATTATACCGTGCGCGTCTATCAGGAAAAAAACAACGACATCATCGTCTATGCGGAATCCAATTCGCCGCTGTTCGATGAAGCACAGTACATCGTAATATGCGACCACGCCATCACCGCCGACGATGTCCATATCAAATGGACCACCCTCATGGGCAGCACCGAAGCGAGCGAGAAAGATGAGATCGGACTGGCACACGTTTCGTTCTCAAAAGACGGGGAAGTGTTCAGCGAAAAGACGATCAGCTTTGTGGCGAAAGCGGTGAATGCGGTTACGGATGTGATTGGGTAAAGAAAATAAGATAATAAAAAAGAAACGAGCAACTCCCTCGGCTCACGATGAGCTTACCGGACAAAAAACCCGTTTCTTTTTTTATGCTAAAATGACTTTCCTGTTTTGTCAAGAACCGCATAGCATTTTACATCGCCAAAATCGTGGCCACCAGTTTCTTGCACTGCACGAGCAGTGAGGACGGAATCGCATACTCATCAAGTGAATGTGCGCCTGCGCCCTGGATACCGAGGCTGCAGAGGGCGGGGATTCCGATGCGGGTGACGAAGGAGGTGTCGGAGCAACCGCTCTGCTGGATGCCCTGCGGGATTGGTTCGCCGAGGAGTTTACAGCTTTCCTGATAGAGGGAGAGGAGGCGGTCGGCACCGTCGACCATTTCCATGGCGGGGTAGTAGCCGTTCTGTTCCATGGTGCAGCTTGTGCCAGGAACGGTAACGTGTTCGCAGAGATTTTTTAAGAAAGCGATGGCTTCTTCATACTGCGCATTTGCCGCGTATCGGATACCGATGGAAAACTCACAGGAATCCGGGATGACATTGGCTCCGGTTCCGCCTGAAATACGGCCGCAGTTGAAGGAAAGATAGCCGAACACCGAGCGGCTCTCAATCTCTGTAATCATGCGCGCCGCCTGCAGAATCGCACTCGCGCCTTTCTGCGGCTCCTTTCCTGCATGAGCCGCTTTGCCCTTTACTTTCACGCGAATGATCGCGCCGCCGTTTCTTCTCGTAGTCACTTCGCCGCTGGTGTAGCCCGATTCCAGATTAAAAGCCGCCTCACAGCCGCTGGCATACTGCTCGACAAGCTTTCCGGCCTCGCCGTGGGAAAATGCATGGGCGACTTCCTCATCACCGGTGAGCACCAGTTTGATCTGTCTGTCCTCATACCCGACCGCATTCAGTGCGCGGAGCACAAACAGCGCGATCACATCGCCGCCCTTCATGTCATAAACGCCTGGACCGTACACGCGGTCATCCTTCACAAGAAACGGTTCCGGGCCGAACTTTCCAACCGCATGAACTGTATCCATATGCCCAAGCAGAAGAATCGGCTTCTTTTCCTGCGGCCGGGTCCACGCGGCAAACGTCGGGCCAGCCTTCTCAAAGTGATGAATCTGACGCTCCATGCCGAGCGCATCACAGTACGTATCGAGATGCGCCGCAATCCGCTCATTCGCCTCGCGATCAGCCGAAGGTGTTTCAATGGAGACAAGATTTTTCAGCAGCTCCATCATACTGTGTTCGTTTTTCTCGAGATAGGCAAATGCCTGTTCCGTTCTTTTATCCATAAACATTCTCCATTTCTTATGTTTTATAAAGTGATTTTCATAATCCGTGCCGGCCGTCCCCTGCCGCCGCTGATTTTGCCGATCGTGGTCACACAGTTTTCCTGTTCCAGCCGCAGAATCAGCCGGTTGGCGCTCCGCTCCGTGATCCCCATATCTGCAGCGAGCTGTGCGGAAGTGATTACCTGATCATGTGACCGCAGAATCTCTTTCAGTTTTTCATACGTACTGCTGCTGATGTGAAGCCGGTGCAGAAGATACGCCGTGTGATCGGTCGGGTCATCGATCTTAATTTCGGTAAACTGATGCTCATCCTCCGCAATATAGTTCGCGCCGGAGCGGTCCGCGATCGAGTGGTTGAGCGCCATTGCCGCGCGGGATTTCGCCTCCATGGGAGTATCACCGTAGCCGATGCCGATCCACAGCCGGTTGTGCGGCGTCTGCTGTCCGTGAAACAGAATCTTCTGATATTCCCCGTTCTGAATAAATTCCCGCATCAGAACCGGACGGGATGACATGATATAAAAAATAGAAGCGCCCTCGGAGAACGCAGCAGCCCCCATGCGGTGGGCGGCAGAGTAGATCAGCTCGCGCATCTCATTCTGATAATGAACCTTCTCCCATTCCCGGAGCGAAAGATCCGTCTCCTGATCAAAGGAATAATCAAAATAGATCTGCACGGAAGCACTCTGCCCGCGGTTCTTCTGCGCCGTATTTTCCAGAAACTGAAGATGATAAACCTGTTCCAGAATTACATCCTCGGAAACCGAGATGCGGATGCAGGGAATGCCTTCTGCCGACAGTGCCTCATACGTTTTTTCCATGTTGGTAAAGCAGATTTTTGCCCCGTTGTGAAAATAGTTGTAACGGTGAAAATCCGTGAGGGCATCCTGAAAATCGCCCTGATCGGGAGAAGAGCCGTGTGCCACAAGGACGCGGCCATTGGAAATGCCGATCTCTTCCAGCGTTTCCTGCACAAGCTGTTCCTCATACATATCGATACTGATGACATCCGGCACGCAGGAATAACGGACAGCAGATTCCGCCAGCGCTTTTAAGATGGAAGCCTGATTGTGCGGAAGAAAGGTCCAGGGAACGTTTGGCTCCAGCCGCTTTAAAGCATAGTGATAGTTGGTCGGCCCAGTAAAAATAATGCCGGATACTTTCCATTTCTGAAACTGGGCAGCCGCTTCCAGACCGTACCGGTAATCGTTGGAACGCCGGTAGACCACTTCAAGGTCCGGCATGCGCTTCTCCAGCGTTTTCTGAATCCTGTCGCAGATATGGTCAGAACCTGTTACGCCGATTTTCATATATAAAATTCCTTTCCGAGAATTAAAGACATAAAAATGAATTATGGCATAATTTTACACCTATTAAGGACGAAAGGCAAATGGTAAGATGTAGAAGAATTGTTTTTGAAAATTTTTTTCAAGAATGGAGAGTGGAAAAGAAATGAAAAATCAACGTATGTTAGATGAACTGACCGAATTGATGCGGATTGATGTGTCGAGCGGTCAGGAGACGGAGATTGCAGAGCATCTGGTGAAAAAACTGGAGCAGATGGGATTTGCGATTACGCGGGATGAGGCCGGGGCTACGTTTGGCGGCGTGTGCGGCAATATTCTGGCGGTTCGGGAAGGAGAGCGGGACGGTGTTGTCTGTTTCTGTTCCCATATGGACCGTGTGCCGGGCGGCATTGGAATCAAACCGGTGGAGGAGGATGGAATCCTTCGTTCTTCGGGCGACACGATTCTGGCGGCGGATGATCTGTCCGGTGTGGCAGCCATTTTAGAGGGCGTGCGTCAGGCGATTGAATCCGGGAAGGCGCTTCCGAAACTGGAGATCCTCTTTACGGTCGGCGAGGAGGCCGGTCTGTACGGTGCGAAAGCATTCGATGTAAGCCTGCTGACATCAAAAACGATGTATGTGCTCGACTCCCCGGGACGCATCGGCCGAATTGTAAATGGTGCGCCGGGCCGTGCCCTTCTGGAAGCACAGGTTTTCGGCAAGGCAGCCCATGCGGGAAATGAGCCGGAGAAAGGCATTGATGCGGCAAAAATTATGGCGGAAATGCTCGCAACGATGGAGACGGGAAGACTGGATGAAAATACAACGTCGAACTTTTCTCACCTCTGGTCCAAAACATGCGAGGCAATGAACGTTGTCTGCGACCACGCAATCCTGCGCGGAGAGATGCGGAGCCGGTCGGGAGAAAAACTCGACCGCTATGAAGCGTATTTCCAGTCGCACTGCCGTGAAATCGCAGAAAAGCGCGGTGCGCGTGTGGAATTTAAAAGAGAAAACACCTTCCTGCCGTTCTTCATCCCGGAGGATTCCGAGATGATTCAGATCGTCACGGAATCCCTGAAAGAGATGGGAATCGAACCGCAGATCAACGGCGGAGGCGGCGGTATGGACGGCAATATTTTCAATCAGAAGGGAATCACCTGTGTCGGTATCGCAACAGGATATTTCAAGAATCATTCGACCGAAGAATATCTGCATCTCGATGACTTCTATCATGCCGGAGAGCTTGTGGCGCGGATAATTGGAAGGATTGCATAAATATGCAAAATATAAAATAAAAACTGGATAAAACTTGCAAAATAAAAGAAAATTATGTATAATTTCAAATTAAAAAGAGCAAGGGAGAAAAAGAAATGGCTGAGATTTTAACGAACAACGCAATGTTCTCCAGCTTCATGATTGTTCTGATCGTGTTTGCACTCGGCGACATTGTCGGTAAAATTACAAAAGGAAAGCTGTCCGGAATGATGGTCGTCATGCTCCTGTTCCTGGTAGGCTTTCTGACGAAACTGATCCCGGCGGACATCATCGATCAGGGAGGCCTTACGGCGTTATCAAAACTGGCAATTGCGATGGTACTGTTCAACATGGGTACTACCCTGAACGTGAAACAGCTGATCGAGGAGTGGAGAACCGTATTAATGGCGGCACTCTGTATGCTGGCGTCCTGCCTTGTGATGCTTCTGGCATCCCCGATCATCGGATTTGACACTGTGCTCGTCGGCATGCCGGTTATCAACGGTGCGGCAATGGCGACTTCGCTGATGGCAAGCGCCGCAGCAGAAAAAGGGCTGGCAACGGCAGCAGCACTCTGTGCAGTCATCTATTCCGTACAGAAATTCGTCGGTGCGCCGATCGCATCTGCGATGGGTATCCGCTATGGAAAGAAACTGCTGAAAGCGTACCGCGAGAATCCGACACAGTTCCAAAAGCAGGAGACCGGAAAGGGTGCTTCCGCAAAAGTTTTCTTTGCAGACAAACATAAAGAATGGTATTCTGCCAACGTCATGATGGCACTCGTGGCAGCCGGTTCCTGGGTTGCCCATATTCTTGGCGATCTGACCCCGATCAACTACAGCATCTGGGCTCTGCTTCTCGGCGTTGTCTGTGTTGCTTCAGGACTCGTTCCGATGAAACCGCTGCAGAAATCGAACTCCTACGGCCTCATGATGATTGCTGTCTTCGGTTCCATCATCCCGTCCCTGGCGAAAGTTTCCTTAAGCGATCTCGGCACCATGGCATTCCAGACAATCGTTCTGTTCGCCGCAGCGCTGATCGGTGTTGCACTGGTTGGCTGGGTTCTTCCGACCTGGAAACTCGTGGGCGACAAAGACCTGGCAGTCGGCATCGGTGTCGAGCAGTTCCTCGGATTCCCGAGCAACGTAGTCATCTGCCGCGAGGTCGGCGATGCAGTCGGAGAGACACCGGAGGAGAAAGCGTTTATCGAAGATACGCTGAATGTGCCGTATGTCGTGGGAGGAATTACGGTTATCACCGTTCTTTCGACGATGCTGGCTGGATTTGTCATTAACATGCTGTAAAATTCGACAAAAATACGAAAGTTAAAATGACCTTGATGCAGAGGAACGATCCCCTGCGCAAGGTCATTTTTTGATTTACAGGAAATTTCGTTGAATTTTCCTGTAAATTAAAAAGCCCTCCGGGCAGGATTCTTTCTTGTGCTTCCATGCCGGGCAGCAGGCCGGAACTGGAGAGAAAGATGGAGAGACAATTGACTTTACGGGAAAAGGAAAAAATATCCCCCCACCCGGCTTGTGAGAGCCTGAAATATCAAATATAATGAACGAACAGTACATGGATCAGGCGCGCAGATCATGGGAGTACAAAGCAAAAAAGCGGTCAGTCCGGGTAAAAACGGTCTGAAAATGGGAGGAAAAGGATGAAAAAGAAAATATTATCTTTGATGCTGATGGTGTCTCTTGCAGCATCCCTTGCGGCATGCGGTCAGGACAGCGGGAAAAACAGCAACAGTACAGATTTGTCGAAAACAGAGACGGAAGTTTCTTCCGGCCAGACAGGGGAGGAAGAGACGACCCTGGTTTACGGTTCTGCTGATTATACCAGGATTAATCCGGCGATGGATGAGCACGGTGAAATTAATCTACTGCTGTTCAACGGACTGACCGCACACGATGCGGATGACAACATTGTTCCGGGTCTGGCAGAAAAATGGGAGTACGATGCAGAAACCTGCACCTACACCTTTCATATCCGGGACGGCATCCAATGGCATGATGGAGAAAAATTTACGGCGGATGATGTGAAATTCACCATCGAAGCGATCATGGATCCGGAAAACGGATCTGAAAATGCACCAAATTATGAGGATGTAGAAGAGATTACAGTTATAGATGACAGCACCGTTTCCTTCCGCCTTTCCGAGCCGAACGTGGCTTTCCTGGAATACATGACGATGGCCATCCTGCCGAAGCACCTGCTGGAAGGTGAAAATATGCAGGAGTCGGATTTCTTCCGAGCACCGGTCGGAACAGGTCCGTACAAGCTGGAAAGCTGGGATGAAGGCCAGTCGATCGTTCTGACAAAAAATGAAAATTATTACCTCGGTGCACCAAAGATTGACAAGGTCATTTTCAAAATTGTACCGGATGATAATGCACAGGCAATGCAGCTGGAATCCGGCGAACTGGATCTGGCGCTGCTTGACCCGAAAAATGCACAGAATTTCAAAGAAAAAGACGGTTTTACCTGCTACGATATGACAACGGCAGATTACCGCGGAATTTTATTTAACTTTGCAAATGATTACTGGACGAAAAACAGAGACATCATTCCGGCGGTATGCTATTCTATTGACCGTCAGGCGATCATTGATTCTGTACTTCTTGGCGAGGGAATGCCGGCATACAGTCCTCTGCAGCGTAACATTTATAATAACGAAAATGTAGAACACTATGATTACAATCCGGAAAAAGCACAGGAAATTCTGGAAGCGGCCGGATGCACCAGAAACAGCGATGGTTTCTATGAGCGGGACGGCGAAGAAATCGGTTTTGTCATCAGCGTGATGTCCGGTGAGCAGGACCGCATTGATATTGCCCAGGCAGCAGCACAGCAGCTCCGGGAAACCGGAATCAACTGTACCGTAGAAATTCCGGCACAGATGGACTGGGGCGGACAGATGGCCTGTTTGATCGGCTGGGGAAGCCCGTTCGATGCGGACGATCATACATATAAGGTTTTCGGCACGGACAAAGGGGCGAATTATTCGAGCTATTCCAATGAAAAAGTAGATGAGTATCTGTCTCTTGCCCGCCAGAGTGACGATCCGGAAGTGCGGAAAGAATATTACGGAAAATTCCAGGAAGAACTGGCAGAAGATCCGGCCTATGCATTCATCTGTTATATTGATGCAAATTATGTGGCAGATTCCGGTATTCAGGGAATTTCCAAAGACACGGTGCTGGGCCACCACGGCGTTGGTATTTTCTGGAATATTCAGGACTGGACAATCGAAGAATAAAAACAAAAAAGCAGACGAAGGAGGTATGGTTACCTCCTTTTTGTCTGTACAGGAGAAAAACGGAATGAAGGAACGATTAAAAGTGGAACATCTTTCCGTCAGCTTTTTTACGGATGAGGGGGAAGTACAGGCGGTCCGCGATGTCAGCTTTTCCCTGAATGCAGGTGAGGTGCTCGCTGTTGTAGGCGAGTCAGGCTGCGGAAAAAGTGTGCTCTGCAAAAGCATTATGAAGCTGCTGCCGGAGAATGCAAAGATCAAAAACGGAAAAATTCTGGTCAATGGAGAAGAAATTGCAGGATACGGGGAGCGAAGAATGCGGGAACTGCGGGGAAAACTGTTCTCGATGGTTTTCCAGAATCCGATGACTTCCTTAAATCCGACGATGACAGTCGGAGCGCAGATTGCAGAGGCAGTGCGGGCGCATCAGAAAGACATGGGAAAAGAAGAAGTGGAACAGAGAGTGACAGAACTGATGCAGCTGGTGGGAATCGAGCAGGCAGAAGAGCGGAAAAAGGCATATCCGTATCACTTTTCCGGCGGAATGCGGCAGCGGATCGTACTGGCGATTGCGCTGGCGGGCAATCCGGAAATTCTGTTTGCTGATGAGCCGACGACAGCGCTGGATGTGACGATTCAGGCACAGATTCTGGACCTGCTTCGGGAAATTCAGAAAAAACTGGGAACGGCGACGGTCTTTGTCACACATGACCTTGGCGTTGTAGCGCGGATCGCAGACCGGGTAGCGGTCATGTATGCAGGAAAAATCGTAGAGATCGGGACCGTGGATGAGATTTTTTATGATCCCCGTCATCCGTATACGTGGGGACTGCTGCGTTCCATACCGGCGTTTTCGAGGGGAAAAGAAAGCCTGCCGTCTATCCCGGGAATGCCGCCGTCTCTTCTCCATCCGCCGAAAGGCGATGCCTTTGCCAGCCGCAATGCTTATGCGCTGGAAATTGATTTTGAGGAGGAGCCGCCGATGTTCCGGGTCACAGACAGCCATTATGCGGCAACATGGCTGCTGGATGAGAGAGCACCGAAGGTTGTGCCGCCGATAGGAGGAAACACAGATGGAACATGAGATTTTGCTGGATGTGCGTCATCTGACCCATATTTTTCCACTGTCCCGGAAAACAGCAGTCAAGGCAGTCGATGATGTATCGTTTCAGATTCGAAGAGGAGAAATTTTTGGACTGGTAGGAGAATCCGGTTCCGGAAAATCTACCGCTGCACGCTGTGTGATGAATATTTATCAGCCATATGCCGGCCAGATTTATTATAAAGGGATTGATACCTGCGACAGAGGCCAGTTCCGGAAAAATAAAAAAATGCTGCAGACGACACGCCAGATGATTTTTCAGGATTCCGGTTCCAGTCTGAATCAGAGGATGAAGGTCCGCGACATTATTGAGGAGCCGATGCGCGTGCAGAAAATCCGGCCGCTGCGGGGAAGCTATGAGGAGGAAGCCAGATTCCAGATGAAATACGTGGGGCTGGATCCGGAATATCTGAAAAAATATCCGGGAGAATTATCCGGCGGACAGCGGCAGCGCGTTGCGATTGCACGGGCTCTGACGATGGAGCCGGAGCTTCTGGTAGCAGATGAGCCGATTGCATCGCTGGACGCGTCGATCCAGGCGCAGATTGTGAATCTGTTCCGCCATTTGCAGAAGGAGCATGGCTTTTCGATCCTGTTCATTGCACACGATCTGGATATGGTCGAATTTTTGTGTGACAGAGTAGGTGTGATGTATCATGGAAAGCTGGTGGAAACCGGTCCGGCAGGAGCCGTGTTTCAAAATCCGCTGCATCCGTATACAAAAGCGCTGATCGCGGCCATTCCGATTCCGGATCCGCGAAGGGAACGGGCGAGAGCCGTTCCGGATTTTGCCAATATGGAATTCTCCCGGAAAGGAACCCTACAGGAAGTGGAAAAAGACCATTTTGTGCTGATGGAGGGAGGCGATGCGACATGAAAAGCCGGAACAGAGTACTTTATTATGGGAAAAAGGCAGCGGCATTTCTGGCAAGTGTTCTGCTGCTGTCTGTGCTCGTATTTTATATTTCAAGGCTTGCGCCGGGAGATCCGCTGGTATCATATTACGGAGACCGCGTGGAAAAAATGACGCCCGAAGAAAGAGCGTGGGCCGAAGAAAAATTGGGATTGAATGATCCCATTTCCGTACAGTATATTCGCTGGGCAGGCAATGCGCTGCATGGGGATTTCGGAATTTCGTACAAATATAAAATGGATGTAACGCGCGTGATCGAGGGAAGAATTGGAAATACGCTGGTGCTTGGCGGCATTGGGTTTCTGCTGATTTTCACCCTCGCGCTGCTTCTTGGAATTCTCTGTGCATGGAAGGAAGACACATGGCTGGACCGCATCATCTGTAAGGTGGGAACCATCACGGGATGTATTCCGGAATTCTGGCTGTCGCTGCTTCTGATTCTTGTTTTTTCCATGCAGCTCAAATGGCTGCCGAGTTCCGGTGCCTACTCTGTTGGAAAACAGGCAGATTTTTCTGACCGTGTCTGTCATCTGATCCTGCCGATGACGGTCGTAGTGCTGAGTCATTTGTGGTATTACGCATACATGATCCGCAATAAAATTCTGGATGAAGTGCGGGAAGAGTATGTGCTTCTGGCAAGAGCCAAGGGGCTGAAACGAAAGACGGTTCTGTTCCGGCATTGCCTGCGGAATACGATTCCGTCGTATCTTGGCATCATGGCCATTTCTGTTCCGCATGTGCTGGGGGGAACCTATATTGTAGAAACGGTTTTCTCGTATCCCGGTATCGGAACGCTGGCGTATGAGAGCGCACGGTACAAAGATTACAATCTTCTGATGCTGCTTTGCCTGATGTCCGGAATCGTTGTGATTCTGTGCAATATGGCGGCACAGATCATCAACGAGAGAATTGATCCGCGGATGCGGGAGAAAGAAGCGGCAGAAACATCGGAGGTAATGATGCTGTGACAGAAAAAACACAATTATTTCAATTTGCAGGAGAGAGGCCTGCAGAAAAAACAGAAGCAGAAAAAAAGAAAAAATGGTATCAGGACCGGCCGGTGGCAGCAGAGCTTTTTCTGGGTCTTCTTGTGCTGGGCTGCCTTTTCTGTCGGCAGATCATGACGAAGGATCCCTCATATATGGATCTGAAAAACTGTTCCGTCATGCCGTGCCGGGAATTTCTGTTTGGAACCGATACGATGGGAAGAGATATTTTCTCGATGATCTGGTACGGCGGCAGAATATCGTTGGCGATCGGTCTGCTTTCTACGCTGATTTCCACTGTGATTGCCGTTCTCTTCGGCGCAGTCAGCGGATGTGCACCGGCGTGGCTGGACGCACTTCTGATGCGGCTGACCGAGATCTTTTTGTCGGTGCCGAATCTTCTTCTTGTCATTTTTCTTCTGGCCGCTGCGGGAAAATCCAATGTGATTACGATTTCTGCCGTGATCGGAATGACAAGCTGGACAAGCATTACAAAGGTTGTGCGGACCGAAGTACGGCAGATCCGGAACAGTGAATACGTGATTGCGTCGCGCTGTATGGGAGGCAGCTTTTTCTATATTTTATGGCACCATCTGGCACCGAACTTTTTTTCGTCTATTATGTTTATGGTGGTTATGAACATCCGAAGTGCGATTGTAGCAGAATCCACACTGAGTTTTATGGGAATCGGTCTTCCACTGGAGGTGATTTCCTGGGGCAGCATGCTGTCACTCTCGGAAAAAGCGCTGATGACAAAGGCATGGTGGATCATTCTGATCCCGGGTGTTTTTCTGATTGTGACGCTGCTTAGTTTTACAAGCATTGGAAATTATCTGCGGAAGCAGGCAAACAGAAAACAGAGAAATCTGTGAGCTGTTCAGAGAGGCTGCGGTCAGTGGGGAATCCCTGCAGACTGCAGCTTTTTTGTCTTGCAATCAAATACAGGGATTGCTATAGTGAAAAGCAGAAAGAGTATTTTTAATACCTAAAAAACAGCGGGAGGAGAAGGAAATGCTGAAGAGTCAGGAAATGCGGAAACTTGCACCGGAGATGGATCCGCTCCGGATTGGAACAGGATGGAAAAAAGAGGATCTTGAAAAACCGCAGATTATGGTGGAGAGTACGTACGGGGACAGCCACCCGGGAAGCGGCCACTTAAATCTGCTGGTCGAGGAAGTGCGGAAAGGCGTTGCGGAAGCGGGGGGCTTCGGGGCGCGGTATTTCTGCACCGACATCTGTGACGGCGAGAGCCAGGGAACGGACGGCATCAACTACAGTCTTGCGAGCCGCGAGATGATCGCCAATATGATCGAGATCCACGCGAATGCGACACCGTTTGACGGCGGCGTCTATCTGTCGAGCTGCGACAAGGGTATGCCGGGCAATCTGATCGGCCTTGCGCGTGTCGATATTCCGGCGGTTGTTGTGCCGGGCGGAACGATGAATGCGGGACCGGAGATGCTGACACTGGAGCAGCTTGGCATGTACAGCGCAAAATTTGAGCGCGGTGAGATCGACGAGGAGAAGCTCGACTGGGCGAAATGCAATGCCTGCCCGAGCTGCGGTGCCTGTTCGTTTATCGGAACGGCATCCACGATGCAGATCATGGCGGAGGCACTCGGCCTCGCCCTGCCTGGAAGCGCTCTGATGCCGGCGACAAGCCCGGATCTTCTGGCATATGCACGGGAGGCAGGCCGCCAGGCGGTAAAACTGGCACAGATGGAGCATATGCGGCCAAGCGATCTTGTGACGAAAGAGAGTTTTGAGAATGCGATTCTTGTCCACGCGGCAATTTCGGGAAGCACAAACTGCCTGCTGCACATCCCGGCCATTGCGCATGAGTTCGGCATCGAGATTACCGGCGACACATTCGATCGTCTGCACCGCAACGCAAGATATCTGCTCGATGTCCGCCCGGCGGGAAGATGGCCGGCAGAGTGCTTCTATTATGCGGGCGGCGTTCCGGCGATTATGGAAGAAATCAAAGATCATCTGCATCTCGATGTGATGACGGTGACCGGAAAGACGCTCGGAGAAAATCTGGCGGAGCTTCGTGAAAATGGATTTTATGAGAAGTGCAGCGGATGGCTCGCAAAATTCAATGAGCGGTATGGAACTTCGATTACAAAAGAAGATATTATCCGCCCGTATGACAAGGCGATCGGAACGGACGGCAGCATCGCTGTTCTGCGCGGAAACCTTGCGCCGGAGGGAGCCGTCATCAAGCACACGGCCTGCCCGAAAGAAATGTTCCACGCCGTCCTCCGTGCCCGACCGTTCGACAGCGAGGAGGAGTGCCTCGATGCCGTGCTGAAACATAAGGTTCAGAAAGGCGACGCCGTCTTCATCCGCTACGAAGGCCCGAAAGGCAGCGGTATGCCGGAGATGTTCTATACTTCCGAGGCAATCAGCAGCGACAAAGAGCTTGGAAAGAGCATCGCGCTTATCACCGACGGCCGTTTTTCCGGCGCCTCCACCGGCCCGGTTATCGGCCACTGCAGTCCCGAAGCTGTAGACGGCGGCCCGATCGCACTCGTCGAGGAAGGGGATTTGATTGAGATTGATGTGAAGGAACGAAAACTTAACATTATCGGAATCGCCGGTGAGCGCAAGTCCATGGAAGAAATCGATGCGATCTTAAAAGAACGCCGCCAAAACTGGAAACCGCGCGAGCCGAAATACAAAAAAGGCGTACTCCGTCTTTTCAGCCTCCACGCAGCAAGCCCGATGAAAGGGGCGTATCTGGAGTACTAAAAATACTTGCGTTTTTCTGGGATGGTCTTTAGAAGTTAAGGCAGAGCAAAAAATGGAGGAAGGAGCAACAGAAAAACAAGTGAAAGAAAATACCTAAAAAACAAACTGTTCCTGTATAATGTTGCATCTCTTCAGAAAATGGTCGGAAGTCCAGATTCTGTCCAGAAGAATGTGGTGCTGGAGAACAATTCGCTGTCGGCGGAGCAGATTACCGGTGTGGAAAACCGAAAGAGCAAGGCAGGCGAAGCCGTTCTTCCGGTACTGCGCAGTGTTTCGCTGTTTCTTCTCGGGCTGCTTGGCGTGCTTCTGATTCTGCTGACGCTGCTTGTGATTGCGGCGGAGGCGGCGCGGATCATCTGCCTTGGACAGGCGGCAAAGAAACAGCAGCAACCGATGCAGAACTCGCCCGCAGATTTCCGGCGGTCGAGCCAGGCGAATATACGCGTGTCTGCCATCTGATCGAGAAACATATCTACGGTGAGATTCTGCTGTCTCCTTATGAGGAACGTACGCTGAACCATTTTCTGGAAAAGCTGATGGAGCCGGTACCGGGCTGCAGCTGGAAAATGCGGCTGAAGCTGCGCTATGCGTGTCTGCGCCGTGTGAATACGAAGAAAAAGAAGAGAAAGCACAGCGCTTTCCAGCAAAAATAAGGGTTAGGAAAACAAATGAAAAGAGGGATTTTACCATGAAATTTGTAACATTTAATATTCGCTGTGATTTTGGCCAGGATGGAGCCAATAATTTTATCTACCGCAGACCGCTGATTCTGGAAAAAATCAGACAGGAAAAGCCGGATATCATCGGTTTTCAGGAGGTACTGCCGCATGTGGCTGCCTGGCTGAAGGAAAATCTGACGGAATATTACATTGCCGGATGTGGAAGAGAAAAGGATCTGACCGGTGAGGCAATGATCATTGCCTATCGGAAAGAACGTTTTCAGAGTGTGAGCCTGGAAACCTTCTGGCTGTCACCGACACCGTACGTGCCGGGATCCCGCTATCCGGTACAGAGTATGTGCCCGCGTACTGCGACGGATGTGGTATTTGAGGATATGGAGACCGGAAAAGTGTTCCGCGTCATCAACACCCATCTGGATCACGAGTGCGCCGGGGCGAGAAAGCTTGGCCTGGAGCAGATTCTCGCACATCTGAGAGCAGAGAAAGCATTTGCCGATGTGCCGGTGATTCTTAGCGGCGACTTCAATGCCGAGCCGGACAGCGAAGAGATGAAACCGCTGAGGGAAACTGCCGGTCTTGTGAATGCGACGGAAGGAATCGGCATTACCTTCCACAACTATCATCGCGATGATCCGAATGATCCGCAGTGCTCGATTGACTACATCATTCTCAAAGGGGACTGGGAACTGAAAAAGGTGGAAAAATGGACGGAGCAGAAGGACGGTGTGTGCCTTTCTGATCATTATCCGATCTGTGCGGAACTTATTTAAAATATGGATGCAAGAGGCGGCCGCCGGGAGAAAAAATCTTCTGGCGGCGTTTTTTTACGATAGTTATAGGAAAAACTTATAACAAGTCAAAGAAAAAAGGGAATATACAAACGCCGCATTTTCTGTTATGATAGGTTACGTTACAAAACCTATCAGATTAGTATAGAAAGAAAAATTACGAAATAACAGGAGATTATTCATATGGCAAGAGGAATTGACACAAAATGTATCCATTTAGAAGAAGACGAAGGACAGTGTAGCCACTACGGCGCACTCAGCTACCCGATTTATCAGACCGCAACGTATGCGCATCCGGGCGTAGGACAGAGCACCGGATTTGATTACAGCAGACTGCAGAACCCGACCAGAGAGCATTTGGAGAAGATGGTGGCTGCACTGGAAAACGGAATTGATGCGTTTGCATTAAGCTCCGGCATGGCAGCGATCTCTCTTCTGATGGAAATGTTCCGCCAGGGCGACCACATCATTGCGGATTCCGATCTGTACGGCGGAAGCATTCGTCTGTTCCACAACGTCAACGAGAAAAACGGCGTCGAGTTTTCCAGCATCGACTGCTGCCGTGATGACGTGGAGAGTTATGTGAAAGAAAATACAAAAGCAATCTACATCGAAACTCCGACGAACCCGATGATGAACGTAACCGACATCCGAAAGATGGCGGATATTGCAAAACGCCACAACCTGATTCTGATTGTGGACAACACCTTTATGTCCCCGTATTTTCAGAATCCGCTCGATCTCGGTGCGGACGTTGTGATTCACAGCGGCACGAAATACCTGAGTGGCCACAACGATACACTGGCAGGCTTTATCGTGACGAACCGCGAAGATATTCAGGAAAAACTGCGTTTCCTGATCAAGACAACAGGTGCAGGCCTTGCTCCGTTTGACTGCTGGCTGGTACTGCGCGGCATGAAGACGCTTGGCATCCGCATGGAACGCTCCCAGGAGAATGCAGAACAGATTGCCGCATGGCTGCAGCAGCAGAAAGCAGTCACAAGAGTGATTTATCCGGGACTGCCGGATCACCCGGGCCATGAGATTATGAAAAAACAGGCAAGAGGCTTCGGTGCCATGCTGACAATCCAGCTCGAGAGCAAAGAGTTTGCCCTTGCCATTCTGGAAAAGGTAAGAATGATCCGTTTCGCAGAGAGCCTCGGCGGCGTGGAGACACTCGTTACGTATCCGACGACGCAGACACATGCCGATGTGCCGAAGGAAATCCGTGAGCGGAACGGAATTACGGAGAGCACCCTTCGCTTCTCTGTTGGAATTGAAAATATCGAGGACCTGATCGGCGAGCTTGAGAAGGTTTTTGCAGAAATTGAGGAAGAGAAAAATGACGGAAAGAAATCTTGATTTTGACAGAATCATCAACCGAAAAAATACAGACTGTTTAAAATATGACTTCGCAGTAAAACGCGGTATGCCAGCCGACGTGCTGCCGCTGTGGGTGGCGGACATGGACTTTGAGACATCCTCCTACATCGAGGATGCGCTGGTAGAGCGTGCGAAAATGGGCATTTACGGCTACAGCGATGCGCAGACTCCGTATTTTGAGGCCGTTGCGGGATGGATGAAACGCCATCACAACTGGGAGCCGAAAGAAGAATGGCTGATCAAAACGCCGGGCGTTGTATTTGCACTTGCGATGGCAGTCAAAGCTTACACCGCGCCTGGGGATGCCGTGCTGATCCAGTCACCGGTTTACTATCCATTTTCGGAAGTCATTGCGGATAACGGCAGAAGAGTTGTCAGCAGCACGCTGGTGCTCGGCAATGATAACCGCTATCACATGGATGTGGCGGATTTCGAGGAGAAGCTGAAAGCTGAAAACGTGAAGCTCTTTTTCCTCTGCAATCCGCACAACCCGGTCGGAAGAGTCTGGACGAAAGAGGAGCTGACGGCGATCGGCGATCTCTGCGTGCAGTACGGCGTGACCGTTGTAAGTGATGAGATCCATGGAGATTTCATTTTTAAGGGCGAGCATCAGGTGTTTGCTGCGATCAAAAAAGAGTACGAGGACATCACGATCACCTGCACCGCGCCGAGTAAGACATTCAATCTGGCAAGTATGATGATGTCAAACATCTTTATCGCCAACCCGGAACTCCGTGCGAAATTCCGGAAACAGCTCGATGCAGCCGGAACGAGCCAGCTTGGTGTGATGGGTCTGGTGGCATGCGAGACGGCATATAATAAGGGCGAGGAGTGGTATGAGGCAATGCTTTCCTATGTGAAGGCAAATGCAGAATTTACAAGGCAGTATGTGGAGGAGCAGATTCCGGGCGTGAAGATGATCGACCTGGAGGGAACATATCTCGTATGGCTCGATTTCCGCGAGACGGGGCTTTCTGTCGACGAACTGGAAGACCTGATCATCAACAAGGCGAAGCTGTGGCTCGACAGCGGCAAGATCTTCGGAGACTGCGGTCGCGGCTTCCAGCGGATCAACATCGCCTGCCCGCGCGCAACCCTGACCGAGGCACTGGAGCGGATTCGGGATGCGATGAAAAGCAGATAAAGCCACACCGATGAGATGCGTAGCATTTTGGAAGTTGGCTCTGAACAGTGACGAAAACATGTTGAAAAGGCGCAGCTTACGGAACATCTTTTTGGGAGATATGATTTTTTTTGTGTCTCCGGTAGAGAAAGAAGAAAGCTGCGCCTCCGCATATCAAAACGAGTACTTTCACCGGAATCTGATATACCGGATACACAGAGGTATAAATGCAATGATATTCTGGCGAAGAAACTTCGCTTTCCTCAGCAGGGCTCGGGCTCCAGGAAAAAGATGCCAGAATTCGAAAATATTTTTTATCAGAAGAAAACTGGCTATAAGGAAGATAAAAATCTGGGTTTCCAGGCGTTGTGATTTTCCGTTCCAGCGTCCAGGGTTCTTCCGTGCTGTTCCGAGTCCACAATTCTGCTTTTTCTAATTCAAAAAGATACATCAGTGGATCTGTCTCCAGACGGATAAAGTCTTCTTTCGCAGTTCTTACCTGGGTTATATTTTGAAAATCGAAAACTGTCTGATATAACAAAGAACGATCTGATTTTTCCTGATAGGTGAGTACATTTGCGGCATACAGATCTTGGAAACTTTTTGTCTTTTCAGATCGTTTAAAAAAATAGAAATCGATAGGTTTGGAAGAAGTTTTTCGATACTCGTTTTCTAAACTGGATTCTATTGGCGAAGCATTTTCTGGTACGTTTTCTTTTAAAAAAGAGCACAATACCGTATCGTCATTTTCGAATGCAGTGTCTGCTTTGACTGGAACAGAAAAACAGAATAACAGGGTGAAAAATAAAAATTTGATTTTTTTCATAATGAGTTACCTCTTATTTATGGCTTTATTCAGTTGATGCCGGATTTAAAAGTTTTTTTGAATGGTTGTTCTGTACTTTTTGTTCCTGCAATTCCTAAAACATTCATAATCTGCCCGTTTTTCTACGAGTAATGGCGACTTGCTCATGATTTTACTTAAATTACTTGAAAATACCTTAAACACAATTTGCCTATCAGAGAAATTTGTGCTTCTGGATAGGCAAATTGTTACTTTGAAAGAGTAATTAGAAATTAAATGTATTTGTATGTGGTGAATGAAAGTTTAATAACTTAGGTTCATTGTTTTATATGCAGTATAGGCTGTTCCTGATGGAGAGTAGCTAATTCCACCACCGTTGTAGGAAAAAGAGATACTGTAGCCGGTTTTCTGGGGATTATATAAGTATCCCATTACAATTCTTTTATCACTGCTATTACCTGCAGTAGCGTGACAGTATGTAACACCTTTAAGCTTCATGGCATAGTCGGGTGTTCCTAGTTGACTCCCTGAAAATTCAGCACCAGATAATTGCTGATTATTTGCAGTAAGAGTTCCACCGACTTTCCAATCGTTCATAGTATTATCTTTGTACCATAATTTTCCACCATATTCATACGGTCTCATAGCAGCGCCTAATTGAAAAGAAAAACTGTCTTTTCCGCGAGGTTGTTTATTAGAAGTAAACTCGTATGTTGGATAGATATAAATGGTTGATGCATTTTTAAAAGCTGATGCAGTAAAGGAAATACCGGTTAAAGTTTCGCTACTGAGTATCGATATTTGATTTTCGATATTTGAATTAATATATTCAAAATGTTTACCTCCACTTTTTAAGTCATCCACAATGAACTGCATGACGTCATCATCCAGCTTTTCTATTTCCTTTTGTGGCATTCCGGTTTTTAATAGATATGCTTTGTTAGATAGAACAACATTATTATCTGCCTTTACATTGCAAATTACCATATTTAAGGACAGAATACAACAAATAAAAAATGCAAGACATGTTTTTAATTTTTTCATGATGAGTGGTCTCCTTTCATAAGTATTGTTGGATGGTTTTAGTTTTTTATTTATCCTTAGATTAGTGCACTATCTGAAAAGTAAATTCGTTCGTTAATATGGATGATAAAATAGAAAATTAATAAAAATGATTGTAATTATTATATAAATATATGAAAAATAAATCAATAGTCAAAAAACATATAAATAAATATATGAATTTGTAAAAAACAACGATTTTGTAAAAAGAATGTAATTTTAGAGAGATATATACGTATAAAAAAATAAAACGTGATTTTAATTTGCAGTGATATGGATTCTATGATATAGTGTGGTAAAGTGATGCTGTGAAAAAAAACAAAACCCCGTCGGCAAACAAGGCGGGCAGCGCAGGAAAGGGGATTATAACAATGTATATTACATGCCTGGACGTAGAAGGAGTACTGGTACCGGAGATCTGGATCGCGTTTGCAGAGGCAAGCGGAATCCCGGAACTCAAAAAAACGACACGCGACGAACCGGATTACGATAAACTGATGAGATGGAGACTTGGAATCTTAAAAGAGCACGGCCTGGGACTGAAAGAGATTCAGGCTACGATTGAGAAGATTGATCCACTGCCGGGCGCAAGAGAGTTCCTCGACGAGCTGCGCACCTTCTCCCAGGTGATCCTGATCAGCGACACCTTCACGGAGTTTGCCGCACCGCTGATGAAAAAACTCGGCTATCCGACCCTGTTCTGCAACTCCCTGGAAGTCGCAGACGACGGAGAGATCACCGGCTTTAAGATGAGAGTCGAGCAGTCGAAGCTCACCACGGTCAAAGCACTGCAGTCTATCGGATTCGAAACGATCGCAAGCGGCGATTCCTATAATGACCTCGGCATGATTCAGGCAAGCAAGGCAGGATTCCTGTTCCGCTCGACCGATAAGATCAAAGCCGACTATCCGCAGATCCCGGCGTATGAGACGTATGAGGAGCTGCTTGGAGCGATCAAAAAGGCAATGGAGAAATAAGTATAAATACGTTTATAAAAAATGCAGAGAACCGAAAAAACAGGTTCTCTGCATTTTTTAATTATTTTTTTAATTCCGCAGACCGCTGCTCACCAAGTTTGATGCATTCCTGAATCCACTGCAGTGCAGCTTCTTCCCGGTACACCGCGCCGCGCAGGACGAGATAATCCGAAAACGCGCGGTCATCTGTGGGAGGGATTTCATCAAACTTTTTCTGGTTTTCCAGCAGATGTTCCAGATGCTTCTGATGCTGGGAAAGCTGGTCGGCAAGAAAACGCTGCTGAAAATCCGGCGAAGCGCCGTCGAGGAAGAAGAGCCGCAGGCGGGATTCATCCTTGGATGCCGTCTGGATCGGGCAGAGCGTTTCTTCCCATTCCGAAAAATCGCGCCGTCCTTCATCGGTGATCGTATAGACCTTCTTCTCCAGCACATTTCCCGTGATTTCCACCCGATACTGGATCAGCCCCTCGGCGTTCAGTGATTTCAGTTCCGGATAAATCTGGCTGTGCTTTGCATTCCAGAATTCAAATAAGGTTGTCTCAAATTCTTTCGACAGTTCATAGCCTGTCATTTCATTTCGGTTCAAAAGTCCGAGAATCGCATATTTCAAAGTTCCCATTCGCATGAAACTCCTTTATCCAAATAATTTTTCAAAACCGTTTTGCTTTTGTGTTTTTGAGTATAGCACAGCTTCACCGGAAAATCCACAGAAAAAATAAGTAAAATAAAACATGTAAAAGTTGACATGTTTTGCGGTTGGTGATAAGATAACAAAGAATTACAATTATGAGGAAAGGATTTGAACTGCACCTATGACAAACAACAAAAAAGACCTTCTGAAACGTTACCTGATTTTTCTTGCGGGACTGTTTGTAAACTCCCTCGGGGTTGCACTCATCACCAAAGCAAATCTCGGAACGTCTCCGATCTCTTCGATCCCTTACGTATTAAGTCTTAACTTTGCATTATCTCTCGGAAACTTTACGATCATCTTCAGCATCCTGCTGATCGTTCTCCAGATTGTGATTCTCGGAAAGAATTTCAAACCGGAATCCCTTCTTCAGATCCCGGTATCCATTGCCTTTGGATTTTTCATTGATTTCAGTATGATTCTGTTAAACGCACTGAATCCGCAGATGTATGCGGCAAAAGTTGCTTATCTTCTGATCGGATGTCTGATCCTCGGCGTCGGTGTTTACATGGAAGTGCTCGCTGATGTTGTCATGCTGCCGGGCGAATCCTTTGTCCGCGCGGTTGTTGCCAGATGGGAAACGGAGTTCGGTGTGACGAAAATCGCATTCGATGTTTCGATGGCCGTCATTGCCGCTGCCGCTTCGTTCTTCCTGGCGCGTGAGCTGAACGGTGTCCGCGAGGGAACCATCGTAGCAGCCCTTCTGGTCGGATTCATTGCCAGAACGATTGGCAAAAAACTGCATTTCCTTCCGGGGATGCTGTTTGAATAAAAAAAAATGGGGTATTTTACAGATTTAAAAAAGAGGAGGAAGCAAAAATGAAATACGATTACCCACACCTTTGCAGCCCGATTACCATTGCAGGAAAGACCTTCCCGCACCGCATGTTTTCCGCACCGATGGGCGGAACTGATATCACGAACGACGGATGTATCGGACCGAAGTCCGCAGCATTCTATGAGCTTCGCGCAAAGGGCGGAGCAGCAGCTGTCACCGTCAGCGAGTGCATGGTACACCCGGTAACCGATGGTTCCCATGCGTATCATCTGGATACCGCAGTCTTAAATTCCCTGGCATCTGCAACGTACGCTGCCGATGCAATTTCCCGCCACGGCGCTGTGCCGAGCCTGGAGCTGTCCCATTCCGGTATGTATGCCGGAACTTACATGACCGATAAAACGAGACAGCACGAAATGTGCCAGTGGGGCCCGTCCGACACGACACGCCCGGACGGCGTACCGGTCCGCGCACTGTCGAAAGAGCAGATTGATGAGATCGTACAGGCATACGGAACGGTAGCAGGCCTTGCCAAACGCGCCGGTTTCGAGATGATCATGATCCACGGCGGCCACGGCTGGCTGATCAACCAGTTCCTCTCCCCGTATTTCAACCACAGAACCGATGAGTACGGCGGAAGCCTGGAAAACCGCTGCCGCTTTGCCTGTCAGGTACTCGATGCCGTCCGCGCCGCTGTCGGCCCGATGTTCCCGATCGAGTTCCGTTTCAGCGGTTCCGAGCTGTTCGAGGGCGGCTATGATCTGGAAGAAGGTGTCCGCATCGCACAGACATTGGAGTCCCGCATCGATCTGCTTCACGTTTCCGCCGGAACGTATCAGAGAGGCTTCGGCGATACGCATCCGTCGATGTTCAAAGACCACGGATGCAACGTTTACCTCGCAGCCGAGATCAAAAAACACGTTTCCATTCCGGTCGCAACGATCGGCGGTCTGAATGATCCGGCGCAGATGGAAGAGATCATCGCATCCGGAAAAGCCGATGTTGTTTACATGGCAAGAGCCCTTCTCGCAGATCCATTCCTGCCGCGCAAAGTCATGGAAAACCGTTCCGAAGATATCGTGCACTGCCTGCGGTGCTTCACCTGTATGGCAGAGCGTGCGGCAACCGGCACGAGACGATGCACCGTCAATCCGCTGATCGGAAGAGAGATGGAGGGCGATGAAGTACAGCCGGCTCTGGTGAAGAAAAAAGTCCTCATCGCAGGAGGAGGCCCTGGAGGACTGTATGCGGCATGGACTGCAGCAAGAAGAGGCCACAGCGTGGTGCTCTGCGAGAAAGAAGTAGCGCTCGGCGGTATCTTAAAGAGCGAAATTGCCCTGCCGTTTAAACGGGAAATGTTCGCGCTGACCGAGACCTACGAGCGTTTCGCAAGAAATGCAGGTGTGGAAATCCGCTTCAACACCGAGGTAACACCGGAGTACGTCGAGAAAGAAGCACCGGATGCCCTCATCATCGCCGCAGGCTCCCGTCCGCTTGTTCCGCCGATCAAAGGCATGGATGGAGAGCAGGTTGTCGTTGTCAATGAGCTGTACCGCAATCTCGACAAGATTTCCGACAAAGTCGTTGTCATGGGCGGCGGCCTCGCCGGATGCGAGTGTGCGATCTCTCTTGGCATGGAAGGAAAAGAAGTTCAGCTCGTCGAAATGCGCGACGCCCTCGCCCCGGATGCAAACGTCCGCCACCGCCCGCTGCTCTTAAAAGAAATCGAAAAACAGGTCAAAGCCGTCCACACCGGTTACCGCGCCGAGGAGATCACCCCGGAAGGCGTATGGTGCACCGATGCGAATGGGGAGCGCCACCTCGTAGAAGGAACCACCGTCATCTGCGCCCTCGGCCAGAGAGCAAGAACCGACGTTGTAGAGCAGCTCCGTAATACCGCGCCGTTTGTACGCGTGATCGGAGACGCAAGACGTGTATCTACCATCACCAATGCCGTATATCAGGGGTATCATGCGGCGCTGGATATTTAATCAAGAATAGAAATTTTGGAAATGCTGTACCATGGAAAAAGAATCCGTGGTGCAGCATTTTTTAAAAGATAAAGTCTACCAATCCGCGTTTTTTCCGTGTATAATGAATGTATCAGTCAGAAAAAATGTGAACAGGAGGACGCCATGGGAAGATTTTTAAATCCGGGAAATGAAGCATTTTCGGAAGTCATTCATTCGGAAATTTATGTAGATAAAACACCGCTTCTGGAATACACCAATAAAGTAATCAGTACGACATCAAAATTTATCTGCAGCAGCCGTCCCAGACGTTTTGGAAAGTCGATTACAGCGGAGATGCTGTCAGCATACTACAGCAAGGGCTGTGATTCCAGAGCACTGTTTGCAGATTATGCGATTTGCAAGGCTTCGTCTTTTGAAAAACATCTGAATCAGTACGATGTCATTCATTTTGATGTACAATGGTGCATGATGGACGCCGGGAATGCGGATCAGGTTGTGGAATATATCAATCATGGAATACTGCAGGAACTGAAGGAAAAATACGGAGAGTTGATTCCGGATACGGTAAAAACTGCTTATGGTGCGATGTCTTATATCAAGGCTGCCAGCGGAAACAAATTTGTTGTCATCATCGATGAATGGGATGTACTGATCCGTGATGAGGCACAGAATCATAAAGTACAGGAAAAGTATATTGATTTTCTGCGTGGCATGTTTAAAGGGTCAGAACCGTCAAAATATATTGCATTGGCGTATCTGACAGGAATTCTGCCGATCAAGAAATTAAAGACACAGTCCGCTCTCAACAATTTTGAAGAATTTACCATGCTGGATGCAGGAAGAATGGCACCGTATGTTGGCTTTACAGAAGAGGAAGTGCATGATTTATGCGACAGGTACGGACAGATCTATGAGCAGGTGAAATTATGGTATGATGGATATTCTCTGGAAGGGTATCAGGTATATAATCCAAAAGCCGTTGTCAGCCTGATGCTGAATGGAAAATATAAAAGCTACTGGTCCAATACCGGCAGCTATGAAGCAATCGTGCCACTGATTAACATGAATTTCGACGGACTGCGGGCGGCAATTATAGAAATGATGTCGGGGGCCGCCGTGGATGTGGATGTGACATCTTTCCAGAATGATACCGTAAGCTTCGCCAACCGGGATGATGTACTGACGTATCTGATCCACTTGGGATATCTGGCTTACGATCAGGACAGGGAGCAGGTTTTTATTCCAAATGAGGAAATCAGACATGAATTAAACAATGCGGTGAAACGCAATAAATGGAATGAAATGATTACTTTTCAGAAGGAATCCGCAGATTTGCTGGATGCAACCCTGGATATGGATGAAAAAGCGGTAGCAGATGGGATAGAGCGAATTCATCAGGAGTACAGTTCGGTGATCCAATATAATGATGAAAATTCCCTGAGCAGCGTGCTTACGATAGCATATTTAAGCTCTATGCAGTATTATTTCCAACCCGTAAGAGAGCTACCGACCGGACGCGGTTTTGCAGATTTTGTTTATCTTCCGAAACCGGAATACAGAACAAGTTATCCGGCGCTGCTGGTAGAACTTAAGTGGAACAAAAGCACAGATACTGCCATAGAGCAGATCTGGGATAAAAAATATCCGGATTCTATTCTGGAATATACAGGAAATATTCTTCTGGTGGGAATTAACTACAATAAAAAGACGAAAGAACATGAGTGCAGGATTGAAAAGATAAAAAGATAGAAAACCGAATGCTGAGAGGAAAAACGTCATATCATGGACAACGGAATTCATGATATGACGTTTTTGTAAATATTTCAGTCGATACGAAATAGGAATGAACGATTAGATTTTAGAAATTTTTTTAAAAAAGTCCTTGACCGGTAGCAACTCCCGGGTGATAAGCTAAAGCTACAAAGACAGGGAAATAACAAAATATCACACATCAAAATAAAACAGGGAGGTTATGATGATGAACTTTACATTAAGCAATCAGGTGCAGATTCCGGCAGTGGGAATCGGAACCTTTATGATGACACCAGATCAGGCAGAGCAGGCGGTTGTGGACGCATTAGCCTGCGGATACCGCATGATCGACACTGCACAGGCTTACATGAATGAGCGCGCGGTCGGACGCGGAATCAAAAGATCCGGTGTGGCAAGAGAGGACATTTTCATCTCCACCAAAATCTGGGCAAGCCAGTATCTGACAGAAGGAACCGTAGAAAAGAGTCTGGAACTGCTTGGAACCGACTACATCGATCTGATGTTTATCCATCAGCCTGCAGGTGATTTCATGGCAGGATACCGTAAACTGGAAACGGTAGCGATCCGTCCGATGGTAAACCAGATTGAAATGCATCCGTACTTCGCACAGGAGTCTGCATTAAAAGTCATGGAAGAGTACCAGATCGTGCCGGAGGCATGGGCACCGCTCGGCGGAGGACGCCACAATCCGTTTGACAACGAGATGGTAAAAGAAATCGCTGCCGCACACGGAAAGACCGTAGGACAGGTTGTTCTGCGCTGGAATGTGCAGCGCGGCGTTGTGGTCATTCCGAAATCGGTTCACAAAGCGAGAATCGAAGAGAATTTCCAGATATGGGATTTTACACTGACTGAAGAGGAGATGCAGAAAATCAGTTCACTGGATCTTGGCTATCAGGGAACTGCGGTCAAGCATTTTGATCCGGAATTTGTTAAAATGTGCAATATCAGAAAGATCCACGAATAAAACAGGGCGGTTTGGTTTCCAACTGCTGTAAGATCATTTTTGCACAGGCAGACGTTGCGTTCCTGGATCCAGAATATTCGATGTCTGTACCATTCCAGTAGGTCATTTCCGGTGCGTTTGATACCTTAAGCTATGCAATGGAAACATATTTCGGCAAACCGGAGGAAAACAATCTGTCCGATGATATCAATGAGGCACTTGCGGCAGAACTGCTGAAAGGAAAAACATATAACTCTTAAAATTTCTTGCAGGATTTCACCCTGTGTGGTACATTATAGTTATGAATTGCGGTGGCCGTCTTCGGACAACACCTTGAAAGAGCCTGATGCGTCAGGCTCTTTTTATTACAGGTTTTAGCTTGCTTATTTAATTGAAGTGGCTAACATGGGGCTGCCCTTGGTGTGCAAGAAGTAGAAAGCAATAAAATAAAAACAATAATGACAATATCTAAGCCAGAGGCCTAGGTGTTATTTTTAGCAAGTATTATTGCAGAATATCAGGTGCTTATTATAACAAATAGAAAGAGGAAATGAGACAGGGGAAAAGAATGAAGAAAAAAACAACAATATTATTACTGGCAGGGAGTCTGATGATAGCTGGAATAGCTGCTCTCCTGTACCAGAGCCAGAACAGCAGAAATCAGATCCGTCATTATACGGCCTTTTTTTCAACAACAGGGGAAGAGATCACTTCGGATAATGATATGAAAAAGAAGATCGCTGAACAGATCGGAGCCGATTGTGAAGAAACATGGCTGAAAGGACAGACAAAGGATAATGCACTGAATGCTTATATTGCAGCCGGCGAGTATCCGGATTTTATTTCCGGCGAAAGTAAATTATATGATGCAGGAGCACTGATTCCCATTGACGAATACTGGGACAATTATCCCAATATAAAAAATTATCTGACAGAGGAACAGTGGGACCTGTTTCGGCAGGCAGACGGACATATCTACTGGATTCCACAATTCGGAGTTTCACAGGGACAGGACACGGAAGTAATCCACAGCGGAGAAGCTTTCTGGATTCAGACAAGAGTTTTGAAATGGGCAGACTATCCGGAAATCACGACGGTGGATGAATATTTTGATCTTCTGGAACGGTATCAGGAAGCAAATCCCTGTCTGGAAAATGGAACACCGAATATTCCGTTTGCTATTTTATGCGATGACTGGAGATACTTTTGTCTGGAGAATGTTCCTCAATTTCTGGATGGATATCCGAATGATGGGAGCTGCATCGTAGATCCAGATACACTGCAGGTCATTGACTATAATACAACACCGACAGCCAAAAGATACTATCAGAAATTAAATGAAGAATACAAAAAAGGAATGATCAGCCCGGAAACATTTCTGGATACTTATGAAGAATATCTGGATAAGCTGTCCACAGGTGCTGTTCTTGGTATGGTGGATCAAAGATGGCAGTTTTATTATGCCATACAGACAGCGTATGATTCCGGAAATCTGCGCAGTTATGGATGTGATTATGTGCCACTTCCGATAACAATAGACAAAAAAGTAAAGAATCAGTGGCATACGGCAAGATCAGCAGAGCTGGATACCGCGTCAGGACTTTCTATTACCATTTCCTGTGAAGACCCGGAAGGGGCAATGCAGTTTGTAAATAACCTCCTTGATCCGGAGATTACGAAATTACGTTTCTGGGGAGAAGAAAATCTGGATTATTCGATAGACGAAAACGGAATATTTTATCTGAATGAGGAGCAGGGCGTAAGGGTAAATGATCGGAAACTGAAAAAGACGCATTTTTGTACATATTCCTATTTTCCAAGGAGTGAAGGAATGCTGTCAGATGGAATCAATGCATTTTCGCCGGAAAATCAACCGGTAGAATTCTGGAAAAGCCAGCCCCGGGATATACAGGAATGTTTTGAGGCGTATGGAGTAACAAACTATGTAGATATGCTTGGGAGAAATGATGCGCCGGGAGTGTGGTATCCCATGTATTCGTATACCAATTCACTGACATCAAATACACAGGCAGGACAGACACTGGAACGGATGGATGAAGTAAAACACCGGTGGCTTCCGCAGGTGATTCTGGCACAGAATTTTGAAGAAACATGGAATTCCTATATGGAAGCATACAACGCATGCGATCCACAGAGCTATTTTGAGGATTTACAGAAAGAGCTCGATCAACGAATGAACAAAAAGAATAGCAATTTTTGCATATTGAATGACAAGAACTAAATAGTCCGAAGGCCCCTATTTGTTTACAATGGTGATAACCAGTAAACAGATGGGGGCTTTTTATAAAATACGGGAGGGAATCCTATGAGAATTTGTCTGGAGCAAAGTGCCTTTCCGGGCGTAATCAGAGTTACGGAAAAGGTAGCACACGATGTGGAACTTGTATCGGGAAAGAAACCGCAGATTCTGGTAGAAAAAGAGATACCGGAAACACTGGAAAGCAGCGGGGAGGACTGGACGATCATTGCCGCGACGAAAGGAAAAAGCAGCTTCCTGAAAAAGCTGGAAGAAGCCGGGAGTGCGGAATTAAAAGAGCTGGAACAAAAGAGAGAATGCTATGCATGGATTTTTCCTGAAATAAAAAACAGGACAAAATCGAACCTTCTTGTAATTGCCGGGAGCGACAAAAGAGGAACGATTTATGGCCTTTTTCATTTATCGGAAATGCTGGGAGTCTCACCGTTTGTCGACTGGTGCGGACTGATGCCGCCAAAGCAGGAAAAGATAGAACTGAGGGAAGACATGGCCTGTATCAGCAAAGAGCCATCCGTCAGATACCGGGGATTTTTTATTAATGATGAATGGCCGGCATTTGGAAACTGGTGCAATCATAATTTTGGCGGCTTTAATGCAAAAGCTTATGATCATGTATTTGAACTTTTACTCAGATTAAAAGGAAATTATCTCTGGCCGGCTATGTGGAGCGCAAGATTTGCAGATGATGGACCGGACCTCTTAAATGCGGAGCTTGCAGATGAATACGGAATTATTATGGGAATGTCACATCATGAGCCGTGCTTAAGGCAGGGGGAAGAATACAAATATCTCAGAGGTAAGAATTCTGTTTACGGAGATGCCTGGAATTTCAGAACAAACAGAGAGGGAATTACAAAATTCTGGGAAGATGGACTGAAAAGAAGCGGAAAGTTTGAAAATGTAATCACCGTCGGCATGCGTGGAGAAGCGGATACTGCGATCATGGGAAAGAATGCAACACTGGAAGATAATATTCAGTTGCTGCGGGATGTACTGAAAACGCAGAAAAAACTGATTCAGGAACGTGTAAATCCTGATCTGACCAAGGTTCCGCGCATGATAGCCTTATACAAAGAAGTAGAAGAATTTTTCTATGGAAATGAAAAAACAAAGGGACTAATGGGAGCAGAGGAGTTAGAGGATGTGATTCTGATGCTCTGTGATGATAACTATGGAAATCTCCGGACACTTCCAACAGAAGAGATGCGAAAACATGCGGGCGGCTATGGTATGTATTATCATCTGGACTACCACGGATGGCCGGTTTCCTATGAGTGGATCAACAGTTCTTATCTGCCGAAAATCTGGGAGCAGATGAGTATGGCATACGATTTTGGTGTGCGGGAACTCTGGATGGTAAATGTCGGAGACATCGCCACACAGGAATTTCCACTGAGCTTTTTTCTGGACATGGCGTATGACTTTGATCGCTGGGGAAGCAGGGCGCTTAACTGCACGCAGGAGTACACCAGAAAGTGGGTGAGACAGCAATTCGGTTCTGTGGAAGAAGAGACACAGGACACTATTGCAGACATTTTAGAGCAGTACACAAAAATCATCCACAGAAGAAGGCCGGAAGCACTGAACCCGGAGACGTATCATCCGGTGCAGGAAAAGGAAAGCAGCAGGATCTTCGAAGAAGAAGAGCAGCTTTTGAAAAAACTGCAGGACGTATATGAAACAATTGAAAAAACGAATCCGCAGAATCTGTCCGCATTTATCGCGCTTGTATATTATCCGGCATTTGGGACAATGAATCTTGTGAAGATGCAGATTCTTGCAGGCTGGAATCATTATTATGCTAATCTTGGTGCGGTCTGTGCCAATGATTATGGGGATGAAGTGGAAAGATGCATGGAACAGGATCGAAAAGCTGTGGAAATGTATCATCAGATGGATCAGGGAAGATGGTATGGAATGGGAATGTCACAGCATATTGGATTTACACACTGGAATGAAGATGAATGCAGGAATCCAGTCGTTATGCGGGTCATACCATTAAAGAAAAGATCCATCCTTGTGGCAGCAGACGGCACGGCGCAGCATGCGGAAGGAAGCCCGTGGCTGGATAACACGATGAAATTAAAGGATTTCTTAAATCCGGACTGTACCAGAGCATCCGTCACCCTATATAGCCGGAGTGATTTAAAGGCAGAGTACAAAGTTCTGAAAAAACCGGGCTGGCTGTCTGTGGAGCCGATGGAAGGATGGCTGGATGGCGTGAGCCAGAAGAAAGTGCGGCTGAATCTTACCTTGATAAAACAGAGATTACCGGAAACGAACCAGGATACTATTCAGGATTCGCTCGAGATTGCAACACCGGAAGGAAAATGTGAGATTACAGTGCCGGTTTATACAGGAAATCTACAGGATAAGAAAAATGTATTTGTGGATACAATGGGGTATCTCAGCATCGAAGCGGCACATTATGTAAATTCTGTTCCTGGAAATTACAAAGACAGACAGGTAAAATTTGAAAATCTGCAGGGATATGGAAAGACGAATTCAGCGATGAAGGCATTTCCATCCGATGCCTGCACAGTTCCGGGACAGGATGCGCCGTATCTGGAGTATCAATTTGTTTTGGAAGAAAGCGGAACATATGAAGCAGAATTCTATATGCAGCCATCCAATCCGGTTACCAGAGAGAATCAACTTCTTTATGCGGTCAGGATAAATGAAGAGATGACAGAAACCGTAAACGCAGTGGAGAAAGATTATCAGGTCGGTGATCAGGCAGAGAAATGGGCAGAAGGTGTTCTGAGTCAGATTCGAAGACAAACAGTTTCGATAAAATGCAGAGCAGGGTTCAATACACTTCGGGTCTATCATGTGACACCCGGCTTCGTTCTCGAAAAAATCGTGATTTATCCGATGGGGGAAAAGCCGGAAGAAAGTTATCTTGGACCGGCAGAAACGTATCACGGCAGACAGGAGGAAAAATAAAATATGGCAGGAGCATATGAAACAGGAGTATACCGCAATATTTTTAAAGAGTGTGGATATTCCGAAGAGGAAATTGAAAAAAGAGTGAAAGAAACATTTGAAACAATCTTTTATGGAAGTGAAGAAGAGCGTTTCTATCATGAAGCAGGTGCGGACATGGGATACATGGAGGACACCGGAAATCATGATGTCAGAACGGAGGGCATGTCATATGGAATGATGGTGTGCGTCCAGATGAACCGGAAACAGGAATTTGACCGTTTATGGAAATGGGTACGGACGTATATGTATATCGAGGATGGTCCGGGGAAGAATTATTTTGTCTGGTCGTGTGCTGTCGATGGTACAAGAAACGCGGACGGACCGGCGCCGGACGGAGAAGAATATTTTGCAATGGCGCTCTTTTTTGCTTCAAAGAGATGGGGAGATGGAGAAGGCATTTTCAATTACAGCAGCGAGGCAAGAGCGATTTTACGGGAATGTGTTCATAAGGGAGAGCCAGGGCATCCGGGAGAGCCGATGTGGAATCCGGAAAATCATCTGATCAAATTTGTTACCTCTTTTGAGTTCAGTGATCCATCCTATCATCTGCCGCACTTTTATGAGCTGTTTGCGTTGTGGGCAGATCCCTGCGATCATGAATTCTGGAAAAAGGCAGCGGACGCAAGCCGAAAATATCTTCACACGGCATGTCACTTCCGAACTGGATTATCTGCGGAATATGCAGATTATGACGGAACACCGCATGCACAGCATCAGGAGATTTTCGGCCGTCATGACTGGTACTACAGCGATGCATATCGTACGATTGCCAATATCGGAATGGATCATCTCTGGTTTGACGCGGATCCCTGGCAGACGGAAAATGCCAATAAGCTGCAGCAATTTTACTGTGAAGAACAGGCGGAACACTGGGATGGGGTATTTCTGACTGACGGCACCAGGCTGGAAGAAAAAGCACTTCATCCGACGGCAATTATTGCGGTAAATGCACAGGCCTCACTTGCCGCAGACGGACCGTATGCAGAGGAATGTGTAAGACGTTTCTGGAATACACCGCTTCGGACAGGCGAGAGACGGTATTATGATAATTTTCTGTATCTTTTTGCAATGCTTGCTTTGTCAGGAAATTACCGGATCTATCGGTAATAAAATCATATATTTTGCAGGAAGGTTTCCTATAGTTTCTCCCGGTGTACAGCACCGGGAGTTCTGTTACAATGGAGTTATCTTGAGTTAACACAGGAAAAGCAGGAGGAATAATAAGGATGGAAGGACCGAAGGCGCCAAGAGATCCGGAAAAAATGAGACCCTATTTTTATATTTTAAAGGACAAAGAAATTTTTGGATCAAAACAGGAAGATGGAACCGGAATCCAGTTCGTGTATGAGAGTGACGGAAGACTGATCAACAGTGCACAGATTGCCGGAAATATCACAGATCAGGAGGAACTGGCTTTACTGGAGAACGTAGAAGGATTTCGAAAACTGGTACACAGCATCGGAATCTCTGTGGAACTGGATGATCCCAGAGAGTCTGTTGAATTTGTGTTTCAGATGTATGGAAAAAAGGATCTCTATGGAGGGGGAACGAATCTGAAAACCAAACTGCCCGGAGATGGAATGGAGAGAAAAATAGATCTGTCCGATTATACATGGACAGAAGATGATGATATTCCGGGGCAGATAAAATTTATCTTTCAGACACCGGAATTGCTGGGAAAAGCAAGTGTAAGACTTTATTTGAATGATGGATATGATGCACCGAAAGAAACCGCAGAAGAAAAAATAGATATTCGTTCGGAAGAATACAGGGAAATGATACAAAGATCTCTGATGAATTTCGGAAATACCTGCCGGATACAGAGAGTAATTGAAAAAGCCAGAGACGGAAAAGAAGTTACGCTTGCATATATCGGCGGATCTATCACGCAGGGGGCGGGAGCAATTCCGATCCATACAAAATGTTACGCCTATCAGTCCTGCCAATTATTTCAGAAGCGCTTTGCAGCACAGGATAATGTCAGATTGATAAAAGCAGGAGTGGGAGGCACCCCTTCTGAGTTGGGGATGATCCGCTTTGACAGAGATGTTCTGCGCGGAGAGGAACAGCCGGATCTTGTAGTGATCGAATTTGCTGTTAATGATGAAGGGGATGAAACAAAGGGGGACTGCTATGAAAGCCTTGTACGTAAAGTGCTGAATCTTCCCTGGAAGCCTGCTGTAGTGCTTCTGTTTTCTGTTTTTGCAAATGACTGGAATCTTCAGGAACGCCTGAAACCGGTGGGATACTGCTATGATCTTCCGATGGTCAGTATACGGGATGCCGTAAGCCCGCAGTTTCAGATGCCAAAAGGACAGGGACGGGTTCTGACAAAAAATCAGTTCTTTTATGATATGTTTCATCCAAACAATATGGGGCACACGATTATGGCGGACTGTCTGCAGTATTTGTTTGAACAATGCGATCTCAGGAATCAATGTGGGGGTGAAACACTGGAAAGACAGATGAAGGCGGAAGAACGACTGAAAGAATGCATGAGCGAGCCACCCGCAATCGGAAAGAGTTTTGAAACAGTTCGTCTGCTGGATCGAAAAGACAGATACAGAGGAGCCGAAATTGATGAAGGTGGATTTACAGCCGTGGACAGGGAACTGCAGAGCGTCGAAATGGACGCAGAACTTACACCTGTGCCGCAGTTCCCGTATAACTGGATGTATGATGGCACCAATTCCGATAAAAACTATTTCGAAATGACGATAACCTGCAGAAGTCTGCTTCTTGTTTTTAAAGATTCCGGTGAAATTTATACGGGAAAAGCAGAGATTTCCGTAGATGGAGGATACTGTATGACAGCGGATCCGCATATCAATAACTGGCTGCATTGCAATGCGGTCATTCTTTTCCAGGAGGAAGAGAGTAAGAAACATATCGTGAGAATTACAATACCAGAAGAAGACAGGAATAAACAGTTTACGATTCTTGGATTCGGGTATGTACAGTAAAGGAGAAAGTTATGGTAACGGCAAATAATCCAATTTTATCCGGTTTTTATCCGGATCCGTCGATTTGCAGGGCGGGGGATGATTACTATATTGTAAATTCAAGTTTTGTTTATGCCCCGGGAGTTCCGATTTTTCACAGCAGAGATCTGGCACACTGGGAACAGATCGGAAATATTCTGAACCGGAAGGAGCAGCTTCCAGTAGAGGGAAGTGAAATCTCAAGAGGTATTTTTGCACCGACGATTCGTTATCATGAAGGATTATTTTATATGATAACAACAAACGTAAGCTACGGCGGAAATTTTATTGTTACAGCGAAAAAGCCGGAGGGTCCCTGGTCAGATCCGTATTATCTTGGTGAAGAAGCAGCAGGAATTGATCCAAGCCTGTTTTTTGATGAGGATGGAAAATGCTATTACTGCGGAACAAGACCAAACCCGGAAGGTGTGCGATATAATGGGGACTGGGAAATCTGGGTACAGGAACTTGATCTGAACACCATGAAACTGACAGGAGAAAGCATGACAATCTGGAAAGGTGCGGTAAAAGACTGCATCTGGCCGGAAGGGCCGCATATTTACAAAATCGGAGAATATTATTACCTGATGCATGCAGAGGGCGGTACAGGTCCGGAACACAGTATCTCAGTTGCCAGAAGCAGAAAACTGTTTCAGTGGTTTGAAGGATGCCCGAGGAACCCCATTTTTACACATCGCAATCTGGGAATGGATTATCCGGTGATTTATGCAGGCCATGGAGATCTTGTAGATGATGGACATGGAAACTGGTATGTAGTAATGCTTGCTTCACGGCCGTGCAGAAAACACAGCAGTATGGGCAGAGAGACATTTCTTGCTAAAGTGATATGGGAAAATGGATGGCCGGTCATTGCGCCTGGAGTGGGACATCTGGAAGAGCAGGTGGAAATCCCAATGGAAGAATATCGCTTTGCACAGGAAGTTACAAAATGTGATCAGATTCATTTCTGGGATAAAGAGTTGGATCAGAGACTGATTGGAATTGGCGGGTGTGATGAAACCATTTATTCGCTGAAAGAAAAAGAGGGAATGCTGCGGTTGTATCCCCGAAAAGAAAGTATTGCAGAAGCAGCCTATTGCTCCTATCTTGGATTACGGCAGAAAAGCTATCGCTTTGAAGCGGAAACAGGAGTTTTCTTTGTGCCGGAAAACGAGAAGGAAACGGCAGGTCTGGTTCTTTACCAGAATTATGAGAATCATCTGAGGATGGAAATCGCAAAAAAGCAGGAACAGAAAGTTTTTCGTGTTGTAACGTGTATCAAAGGAACAGAAACGAAAGCAGCAGAAGTTTTACTGCCAGGAGAGACGGAACAACTGCTGAAAATACGCCTGCAATGCCATGATCAGACGGCAAAAGTATGGATTGCGTCAGAAAATGGCTGGGAATGTGCGGCAGAGGAAATCAGTCTTCTTCCGTACACAACAGAAGAGGCAGGTGGTTTTGTCGGATGTACCATCGGCATGTATGCTTCTTCTAATGGAATGGAAAGCAAAAACCATGCAGACTTTGCATGGTTTACCTGCAGCAGCAGGAATTAGGGATTTTTCTGCTGCTTTTCCGGATGAATATACATATCGCGGAATTCCGTAGGCGTACATTGTTTGACAGAACGGAAGACGCGAAGAAAGGTGGAAAGACTGGAGAAACCAGACTGAAGTGCTGCCTCCGTGACAGGAATATCGGGATCGGATAAGAGCAGCATGGCATGATCAATTCTTTTGCGATTAAGGTATTTGTAATAGGTGGTATTTGTAAACTGCTTAAACAGTCTGGTAAAGTGGTATTTGCTGAAGCCTGCTGTTTTTGCAACCTGGTCAAGAGAAAGATCTTCCGTGCAGTGTTCATCAATATAATTGCAGATGGAAAGAAAACGATCCAGATATTCTTTCTGCTTTTGCGGTCCGGCATCAAAACGGCAGGATGCAAAGGCCTGGTATCTGCCGATCAGAGAAAGAATATCAAGCATGCGCGCATAGATAACAGCTTCCGAAAGAAAGGAATCCTCTTCATATTCCGAAAGAATCTGGCAGATAAGATGATAAATATCGGAATAGATGTCAGGAGCGGTCTGAGGAGTAAGAGTGAGAACCGGGGAAATCAGCGCGAGGATGGAATTGAGATCGCGGATTTTTGACACAACCGACCATTCAATCTGCAGAATAATTCGTTTTCCGTTTTCCGGTGCCACAAGAGAGTGAAGGATCCCAGGGCAGATGAAAATAATGTCGCCCTCCTGAAGAAGAACAGGTTTATCCCCGAGGAAAACCGTATAAGTCCCTTCCAGAGGCATAATGATTTCCATGGGAGTATGCCAGTGAATGGGATAGTCCTCGCAGTCTGTGTTTACAAAAAGCCGCAGACTGCTGTTCTCTTTATACGTTACGGTTTCGTGAATCCCGTCTAAATGTTCAATCATAATATTGCCTCCGGAGGACTGCTGTAAATTTGATATTATCATAATACAGTAAAACAGAGATCACAAGAGAAAAAATTGAAAGAAGAGAACTGAAAACAGAATTCCAATCTAAATCTGGATATGATAAGATAACTGTGTGAAAGATGACATTGGAAAATCCAGAAGGGAGCAGGCAGTGTCTGCTCCCTGATTCACGTGAGAGGTTCTGAGAATGAAAGAGTTGCTTCAAAAAATTGAAAAACGGATGGATGACTTTACGGTCAAAAAGAAATTATACATTTTATATATTTTTTGCGTACTGCTTCCGCTGATCATTACGGACAGCGTGGTTTTTTTAATCATAAGAAATTCCGAGATGGAAAAGCAGAAACATGATATGACCAACATTGCAAATGCGGTAAGCTACAACATCAGCAGCGTGGTAAATAATGCAGGAGAAATGGCAAAAACGATCTATACCAGCAGATATATTGATGATTTTCTATCCAGAAAATATGATACCTCTGCTCAGTATATCATGGAATACCAGGAGTTTTTCAAGGATACTTTGTTAGAAAATCTGCTGGGAATGAATCAGATTGTATTTACGATGTATACGAACAATGACACCATTGTGAAGGGAGGAAAAGTAGGTAATATAGAGGATCTGAAAGAAACGCAGGCGTATCAGAAACTGAACCAGAGTGGGGAAACAAAAGGTTTTTTCTTTGTCTATGACAAAAACAGATCCGGAACGGCAGAGGAACACAAGGTGGTATTTCTTCAAAAACTCGATTTTTTTTCAGGAGATCAGGAAAAAATGCTGCAGTTGGAATTTGACTATGGGAACATGATGCGTACGCTTCAGAAAATGAATTTTGACAACGAAGTTTTGATCTGTGAGGAGAATCAGATTGTACTTTCCAATACGAAACATGGAAGCACAGGTTCAGACTTTGAAGAACTGGATGATAAAATAAAGAAGGGATATCATCAGACGGTCAATCTGTATGGTACGGAACTTGAGGTGTATGTCAGACGTACGGGGGAGAACGCGATTGCGAATATTGCTCATAATTTACCGAGTATTCTGCTTCTGATCCTGATTAATGCGATTCTGCCATTCTTTTTTGTACATATCCTGAATCATTCGTTCACAAAACGTATTACGGAGCTGAATGAAGTGTTTAAAAGCGTGGATTCCGAACAGCTTGTACCGATGCGTCATGAAGGCGGAAAAGATGAAATCGGAAGTATGATTCGAAGCTACAATCGAATGGCGGCCAGGACAAATGAGCTGATTCAGACAGTTTATAAAAACAAACTCGTAGAGCAGGAGATGCTTGTCAGCCGCAAAAATGCAGAACTTCTTGCCCTTCACAGCCAGATTAATCCTCATTTTCTGTTTAATGCACTTGAGAGCATCCGCATGCACAGCATTTTGAAAAATGAGAATGAAACAGCGGATATGGTTGAAAAACTGGCTGTCATGCAAAGACAGTATGTCGAATGGGGCGAGGACTCTGTGACGATTGAACAGGAAGTGGAATTTGTAAAGGCGTATCTGGCACTCCAGAAATATCGTTTCGGAGAAAGACTGAGTTATCAGATTGAGATTGATGAAGAATGCAGAAAAAGAAAGGTTCCAAAACTTACGCTGGTAACATTCGTAGAAAATGCATGTGTGCATGGAATTGAAAGTAAAGCGTCTCCAGGCTGGATTTTTGTAAGAGTATATGAACAAAACGAGCTGATCTGCATGGAAATAGAAGATACTGGGAACGGAATGGAAGAAGGCAAAAGGCAGGAACTTCTGGAAAACATGAGAAACGCAGACATTGAGATGCTGAAAAAGAAAGGAAGGGTAGGAATTGTCAATGCATGTTTAAGATTGAAAATGGTATCGGAAAATAAAGTGAAGATCGATCTGGATGGAGAAGAAGGGGTGGGTACACTGATAACAATCTGGATGCCCCTGGAGTATATGTAGTGTAGAGCAGGGAGGAGAAAAATGTTAAAAGTACTGTTGGTTGATGATGAACCCTTTATCCTGCAGGGAATTAAGGTCATCATAGACTGGGAAAAAGAAGGATTTGAAATTGCTGCGACGGCAGAAAACGGTCTGGAAGCACTGGAATATTTGAAAAAAGAAAAAGTGGATCTTATCATAGCAGATATCCGGATGCCTGGTATGACAGGTCTGGAATTACTGGAGCAGATACGAAGGGAAGAAATATCGGATGCGTATTTTGTTATTCTGAGCGGTTATGCGGAGTTTGATTACGCAAGGCGTGCCATGCAGAATAAATGTACGGAATATCTGTTAAAACCTGTTGACCGGGAAACCCTGTTAAAACTGTTGCATAAGGTTCGTGCATTATCAGACCGGGAGAGACAGGAATCAAAGGCACATGAGGAAATGGAACATGCCTATTTTTCGAGACATCTGATCTCTTTAATCCATGGAAAATACGATGATGTCAATCTTAATTACGTAAAAAAACACATGAAAGATACGCAGGGAATCCGTTATGTGGAGATTCAGAAAGAACAGCCGAACAATCTGGAAGAACAGAGCGATAAAGACCTGCGGAATTTTCAAAGAGAGCTGTATGACTGCTGCAGAGAATTTTTGAAAGAAGATGCCAAGCACTGTGTATTTGATGTTTCTGCGGATGAAAAAATATATGATATTGGTTTTGTATATTCTGAAAACCTTGCGGAGCGTCTGGGAATGGATGATAAAACATACCTTTCTGCATTCCGGCAATATCTTGTCAATAATACGAAACAGCCGGTTATTATGCTGGTTGGGAAAAAAGTACCAGATATCAGCAATGTGGCAAGATCGTATGGTAATGCCTGTATGCTCCGCTCTTTTCAGGGGTTCCGGGCACGAAAAGAAATCTATTATTATGAGGATGAAGTGCAGGTTACAGCGGCTGGAATGGTCTTATGCAAACAGGGGCTGGATCAGCTTCTTACCACCATTGAACAGAATAACCACATGGAGATCCGGAAAGCAGTAGAACAGTTTTATGAAGAAATGAGTCAGATGGGAATGAATGCTGAGAGCATGAATCTGAATATCAATTATCTGCTTTTCCAACTGATCCATCTGGCGAGTGAGCAGGATAATGACGTAAACCAGGAAGAAATCCTGCGGCTGATCAGTGAAAGCAGCTTTGAGAATGGTATCCTGCGTGGCAGTAAGGCGCATATGGCGCGCTTTGCATGTGAATACGGCGATTATCTTTCTCAGCTTCGAAAAAACGTTTCCAGGGGCGTTCTCGGCATGGTAGAAAAAGAAATCAAAGAGAATTATGCCGCCAACCTCACGCTGAAGGGTCTCAGTGAAAAATACTATGTCAACAGTGCCTATCTCGGGCAGCTGTTTCGGAAAAAATATGGTCTTTCCTTCAAGGACTATCTGAACAATTTCCGGATGGAGCAGGCCGCAGGCCTTCTGATCCGCACGGATAAAAAAATTGTGCAGATTGCAGAAGAAGTAGGATATCATGATCTGGATTATTTTGTAAACCGTTTTATTCAGGTGAAAGGGTGCACACCGGCCAGATTCCGAAAACAGATGCAGCAGGGAAGTTAAAGAAAACAGGAAGTAAGAAACAGGGTAAATTATAGTGCGTATCTACGATCTATAATTTACCCTGTTTCTTACTATAGTTCATCCGATTGTTTCAAACCTGCAAACTGATAAAATAAATACTATCAAAGGGAGGTATTACAAGATGAAGAGAAAAAAAATTGTAAGCATGCTGCTTGCCTCGGCAATGGCAGCAACCCTGCTCGCAGGATGTGGAGCAGGAGGAAAGAGTTCCTCTAAGGGAGATTCTGACGGAGAGATAAAAGAATTTACCGCATTTTTTGCAGTCCCGGGATCCGAAATCAATGATGATAATGAGGTTCAGCAGATCATTGCAGAAAAAACAGGCGCAAAGGTAAAAGAAACCTGGCTGACGGGTCAGACGGATGTTGAGGCTATTGGCACCATGATCGCAGGAGGAGAGTATCCGGACTTTATTGAGGGCGGAAACGGACAGATGCAGTTATATGATGCCGATGCACTGGTTGCACTGGATGACTATCTGGATGATTATCCTAATATTAAAAATCTGTTCTCTGATCTTGAGTGGGAAAAATTAAGACAGGATGATGGCCATATTTACTGGATTCCACAGTTTAGCTGCATTAAAAATGAAGAAAAAGTATGTACACATAATGATGAAGCATTCTGGATTCAGGCCAGAGTCTTAAAATGGGCGGGTTATCCGGAAATTAAAACAATGGATGATTACTTTAATCTGATTGAATCCTACAACGAAGCGAATCCGACTATGGAAGACGGAACGGAAAATATTCCATACACCATCCTCTGTGACGACTGGAGATATTTCTGTCTGGAGAATGCCCCGCAGTTCCTCGACGGATATCCAAATGATGGATCCTGTATGGTAGATCCGGATACACTGACCGTTTTAGATTATAACACTTCGGATACAGCGGTTGCCTACTTCCGAAAACTGAATGAAGAGTATCAGAAGGGAATTGTAGATCCGGAATCCTTTACACAGAGTTACGATGAATATATTTCCAAACTTTCTACCGGACGTGTACTTGGAATGATTGATCAGTGGTGGGATTTCTCGAATGCAAATGATGCAATCAAACAGGCTGGACTGGATGAGCAGGGCTGCGATTATATTCCTGTTCCGGTTACGATTGATGGCCGTGACAATCAGTGGCACAATTCAGGCGGGGCATTTAATGAGTCGAGCGGTCTTGCAATTACAACAAGCTGTGAAGATGTGGAAGGAGCATTACAGTTTGTAAATGATCTTCTGGATCAGGATATTCACAATCTCAGATTTTGGGGTGTAGAGGGTACCGATTATGAGGTGGATGAAAACGGAGAATTCTACCGAACAGAGGAAGAGCGGACGAAACAGTCTGATACCGCGTACAAAGCATCTCATACCTGCCCATATTCCTACTTCCCACAGTACACTGGAACCAGTGATGATGGAATTAACGCCAATAAACCGGATGGACAGGCAAGTGAGTTCTTTGATGGATTAAATCAGGATGTAAAAGAAACCTTTGAGGCTTATGGTGTTGAGACTTATGTTGAGATGCTTGGAACAAATGAGGCACCTGGAGACTGGTATCCGATGTGGTCCTTCTCTAACAATTTCACAACAGATACACCTGGCGGAGTTGCATGGAACAAAATTGCAGATGTAAAACATGAGCAGCTTCCGCAGGTTGTTATGGCAAAAGATTTTGACGCGGCATGGGATACCTACATGGATGCTTACAATGCATGCCACCCGGAAGACTTTATCAGTGAACTGCAGACTGAATTAGACACAAGAATGGAGCAGGCAGCGAAGTTCAAATAAAAAATGAAATTTTGAAGCGGGCAGATGTGAAAAATTTCATCTGCCCGTTTTTTTAAGGAGTGAGGTCATGTCTTTAGCGAGAACAAAATCAAAAACAAAAGAGCCCAGAACAAAAATCACATGGAAAGAAATCAAAAGACAGAAAGTCCTGCTTTTCTGGGCAGCAATTATCGTAGCATATGGTGTGATTTTCTATTACCTTCCGCTTGCTGGCTGGGCAATGGCATTTCAGAACTACAAACCGAAACTAGGAATCCTGCATTCAGAGTTTGTAGGATTAGAAAAATTCCGGACACTGTTCTCAGATATGACGTTTATCCGTGTTATCCGGAATACTCTGGCAATGGGAGTTATCAATCTTGTTGTAACTTTCGTAACGGCAATTGCGTTTGCAATTTTATTAAATGAAATCAGAAGCCATATAGGAAAAAAAGTGGTTCAGACCATTTCCTATCTGCCGCATTTCCTTTCGTGGATTATTGTAACCGGTATTCTGCATGATATGCTTTCCGGAACTGGTATTGTAAATGAAGTTCTGGTGAATCTGCATATCATCAAACAGCCAATTAACTTTTTTGCACATACGAGCTACTTCTGGCCTATTGTTGCTTTTGCAAATGTGTGGAAGGAAACCGGCTGGAATGCCATTATTTATCTGGCAGCAATCACAGCAATTGATCCATCTTTATATGAGGCGGCATCCATAGACGGCGCCGGAAGGTGGAATAAAATTAAGTACGTGACACTTCCTGGAATCAAACCGACCATTATGATTCTTCTCCTGATGAACGTAGGCAACGTTTTGAATGCCGGATTTGAAATTCAGTATCTTTTAGGAAACGGCCTGGTACAGAGAGTATCACAGACCATTGATATCTACGTATTGAAATGGGGTATCAGCCAGGGCGATTATGCAATCGGTACGGCAGCAGGTATTTTCAAGAGTGCAGTCAGCATTATACTGATTATGATCGCAAACCAGATTGCAAAACGCAATGGCGAAGAGCGATTGTTCTAAGGAGGTTCATCATGGCAAAAAAAACTGGAAAAAAGACCGGAAAATTGGATCTGTTTCCGATAATAAATGGTATTATCATGGTACTGTTTATAGTCATTACACTGTATCCGGTATTAAATACACTGGCAATATCATTAAACGATGGTACAGATGCCCTTCGCGGAGGAATTTATCTGCTGCCAAGAAAATTCACATGGAAAAACTATATCACCGTTCTTCAGAAGGATAACCTGATCACGGGCGCATATATCACAGTGGCGCGAACCATCATCGGAACGCTGCTGGCACTGGTAGCAAATGCAATCCTGGCGTTTATTGTAAGCAGAAAACGCTTTCTGTTTAAAAAAGAATTATCCTTATTCTGGGTTATCACCATGTATGTCAACGGTGGAATGATTCCTACATTCCTGCTGTACAAACAACTTGGCCTGACAAACAGTTTCGGGGTATATGTAATTCCTGGAATGGTCAGTGCGTTCAATATGCTGGTAATCCGTACCTATATGAACGGAATTTCCGACAGTCTGGAAGAGTCCGCGCAGCTTGACGGTGCAGGATATACCACGATTTTTCTGAAGATTTATTCACCGCTCTGTAAGCCGGTATATGCAACCGTAGCATTATTTGTGGCGGTAGGACAGTGGAACTCCTGGTTTGATGCGATGCTGTACAACAGAATGAACAGCAATCTGACGACCCTTCAGTATGAGCTTATGAAACTCTTATCATCGGTTACGAATCAGGGAACCTCTGTGGAAGCAATGAAAAATGCAGCCGGTTCGGTCACACCGACGTCGGTCCGTGCAGCAGCAACCATTATTACCATGCTTCCAATTATTTGTATTTATCCATTTTTACAGAAATACTTTGTTGCCGGGCTTACTCTTGGCGGAGTAAAAGAATAAAGATACTGCATTTTATCCAGGGTCATGCTGTTTTGGCATGACCCTGAAATATTATATGAGGAGAGAGCATATGAAGATAGCAGGAAAAAATCCAATTACAGAACTGGATTATCCGGATCCAGATGTCATCCGGGTAGATGATACGTATTACATGGTAAGCACTACAATGCACTTTATGCCGGGGTGTGAGATTCTGCGGTCGTATGACCTCATTCACTGGGAACATCTGAGCTATGTGTATGAAAGACTGGACAGCACAGAGGAACAGAGGCTTGTTGGTGAGAAAAACTGCTATGGAAAAGGCATGTGGGCCGCATCGCTCCGATACCATAAAGGGATGTATTATATTTGCTTTGTGGCGAATGATACCGGAAAAACATACCTTTATACTGCTGATGATATCGAAGGACCATGGGAAAAACGCATCATAGAAGGCTTTTATCATGACTGCTCACTTTTGTTTGAGGATGATCATGTTTATATTGTTTCCGGCAATAGAAATGTTCGTCTGCAGGAATTGAAAAAAGATCTGGGCGGTCCAAAGGAAGGCGGACTGGATCGGATTCTGGTCAGTGATAGTCGGAATCCGGGGCTTGGTTTTGAAGGAAGTCATTTTTATAAAATCAATGGAATGTATTATTTATTCCTGATTCATTCCCTTCCGGACAGGTGGATGCGGACGCAGGCATGCTATGTATCAGACAGCCTGACGGGAGAATTTAGAGGCGGAGATGTGTTGTGTGATACCATGGGGTATTGCGGCCAGGGCGTTGCGCAGGGAGGAATTGTGGATACGCCGGATCATAAATGGTACGCCGTACTTTTCCAGGACAGAGGTGCTGTCGGCAGAATCCCGGTTCTTGTGCCAGTAAAATGGGAGAAAAATGTCAGAGTTACCTATATGCCGGCGCCGGGCGAACAAAAAGAGCAGATCATAAAAGAAAATTATCCGGTATTGGGTGATTCGGGAAGGGCACTCTGTGAAGTGGAAACAAAAAGCACAAGACCGGAGGAACAGTATCATTCGCTTGTGGAGAGTGATGATTTTTCAGAATGGAATCCGGACCAGAAACGGCTGTTTGGAACGTTTGGATGGAAGAGCTGCTGGCAGTTCAATCACGAACCGGAACTTTCCTGGATTGAGAATGATGCAGAAAAAGGGTGCCTCCGAATGAGCTGTAAAAAGCAGTGCAAAAATGTCACGCAGGCAGTAAATACGATCACCCAGAGGATGAAGTTTCCGATGTGCATAACAGAAGTAACCGTTGATGCGGAAAGACTGAAGGACGGAGATTATGCAGGTATGTGTGCATTACAGGGATGTTACGGCATGGCGGCAGTTACAAAGCGTGATGGACGGATGTTTCTGGTTATGAGATCTCTCGAAGCGGAAAATGACAGCCTGGAAGGAAATCAGGGCAACAGTGAAGAAAACGAATGGGAAGCAGTGGCGGTTGAATCATCGAAAATAAGAATCCGGATGGAAGCGGATTTCCAGAACCAGCACGATAAAGTCCGGTTTTTATATTGGAGCGATGAAAAATGGAAACAGATCGGACCATGGCATCAGCTCTATTTCAAAATGGATCATTTCACAGGATGCAGAGTTGGACTGTTTGCCTATGCAACGAAAGAAGCAGGGGGAATCGCAGAATTCGGCAGATTCCGATATTTTTAACAAAAAGTTCCCGCCCCGGCGTTTATCAAAAGTGAAATTCCGTTGAATTTCTGGAAACTGCTGGTGATCTTTCTGGAGAGAACCATCATTGCCATTCCGCTGATCGTATTGTTTGCAAATATGATCGGGCTGTAAATACAGGAAAATACAAGATCCCCGATTTGGCACTTTTGTGCTGAATCGGGGATTTTTTGGCGTAAAAACGCAGGTAAAGGATTCGTAGATTGACAAAACAGCCTATTTTCGCCTATTCTGAGACTGTAAAAACGCTCCGCTGGGCAACATGAGACGGTGCGGGAACAGCAGGAGGAAGGGACACGACGTGGAAGCGAAAGAGTTCGGGCGGTTTATTGCCGGAATGCGAAAAGAGAAAAAGATGACGCAGGCAGAGCTTGCGGAAAAGATTCATGTGACGGATAAAGCCGTCAGCCGGTGGGAGCGGGGACTTGGCTTTCCCGATATCCAGACGATTGAGCCGCTGGCTCAGGCACTTGGGATTTCTGTGCTGGAACTGATGCGCTCCGAACGGCAGGAGAAGGCGAAGGAAGAGGCGGCGCCGGAAATTCAGTATACTCAGAAGGAGGTGGCCGAAATGCTGCAGAACGCAGGTGACATTTCAAGGCAGCAGAAAAAACAGGACCGGAACGCAAACGTGATCGCGGGATTTCTGGTGATCGGTGTGGCAGCGGCAGCGTGGGCGGCAAAGATCGTAAACGTGGGCGGCGGCCTGATTCTAGGCGGTCTGGTGGCAGCAGCGTTTGTATCGCTGTGGTATTTCTTCCAGAACCTCGATGATGAAGAAAGCCGGAAAGTCTATGGGGCAGCATCCATTCTGTCTATCGGCATTCTGGCATCCCTGGTAAATTTCGTCTGGGGCGATCAGCTGGCAGAATTCATTCCCGGCGGTCTGGAACGAAAAGAGCAGATCTTCTGGACCCTGTGGTATCTGTTTGTTCTGGTAATGATGATGATCGGAACCATTCGATGTATCCGCCGGCAGAGACAGAAAAAAGAAAAGAAATGCAAAACCGTTCTTTTCACGGCAATTATGGCGACGATCATGTTTGTAACACTGTGGCAGTATCAGAACACCATGCAGAACCGGTACAAAAACACAGGAATCTGGAGAGGCGCACAGCAGTACGCCGAGGTGCTGCTGAAAAGAAACAAAAACCTCGAAAACGACTGGCTGATCGGCGATGAGTCCTGGCGCGAAGGAAACAAAAATACTTTCGAAATTCGCCTTACCTATTACGCTGATGCCGATGACGCAAAAGAGGGACGTGAAAGCGAATATCAGTACAAGATTCATTTTGATGATGTTGACGGCTACGTCATCAAATCAGAAGGCGTACCAGAGAAAGAGATTGTTTTCCCGGAAAATAAATAAGAAGTGAGAAACGGGATTCCATTCTTGCGCCTCCCACAGAAAAAGACTATACTCATAGTATCAGCATGTACGCTCGGAATCTTTCTGCACTTGCTTTTGCGAGTGGCGGTTGGAATCAGTTATGATAAAGAAACAAAAGAACATGCCTGCAAAATAGAAGTATTGTGATGATTTGCAAGCTGTGGAAAAGGGATATCGTGTGTGTGAACGGAGAAAAGCAAGTAAAAATAGTAATCTTTACTATTTTTCCTTGCTTTTTCCTTGCTTTTTCCTCCATCATAGGATAATATAAAAATATACGGTTCGGAGCAGGTTCCGGGCAGGAAAAAACAAGATGGAAAGGATATGGATTTTTATGAAGATTACAGAGGATATTATCTACGCAGGAGTCAACGATCATCAGGTAGACCTGTTTGAAGGTCAGTACAAAGTGCCGAACGGCATGGCATACAATTCTTACGTAATTCTCGATGAAAAAACGGCAGTTATGGATACCGTAGATGCAAACTTTGCGGATGAATGGCTGGAAAATGTTGCGAAAGCACTGGATGGCAGAAAACCGGATTACCTGATCGTACAGCACATGGAGCCGGATCACTCTGCGAATATTGAAAACTTCGTAAAAGCATATCCGGAAGCAACCGTTGTTGCAAATACAAAAACTTTTGCCATGATGAAAAACTTTTTCCCAAAGATGGATCTCGCCGGAAAGAAACTGGAAGTAAAGGATGGCGAGTCCCTTACGCTCGGAAAACACGTTCTGACCTTCGTGTTCGCTCCGATGGTACACTGGCCGGAGGTTATGGTTACATACGACAGCACCGACAAGGTTCTGTTCGCAGCAGACGGCTTCGGAAAATTCGGTGCACTCGATCGCGAGGAACCGTGGGATGACGAAGCACGCCGTTATTTCATCGGCATCGTCGGAAAATACGGTTTGCAGGTACAGAAGCTCCTGAAAGTAGCAGGTACGCTGGATATCCAGAAAATCTGTTCCCTGCACGGTCCGGTTCTGACGGAAAATCTTGGCCACTACATTGAAAAATACGATATCTGGTCTTCTTATCGTCCGGAAGAAGAGGGCGTTGTGGTTGCCTATACTTCTGTTTACGGCAATACAAAAAAAGCTGCCGAATTGCTTGCAGATAAGCTGAAAGAAAAAGGCTGTCCGAATGTCGTTGTTTACGATCTGGCAAGAGACGATATGTCCGCTGCCGTAGCGGATGCTTTCCGTTACAGTAAGCTGGTTCTCGCAACGCTGACCTACAATGCAGGAATTTACCCGTTCATGCAGGATTTCATCAACCGCCTGACAGAGCGCAGCTTCCAGAACCGCACCATCGGTCTGATCGAAAACGGAAGCTGGGCACCGACCGCAGCGAAAGTGATGAAAGGTATGTTTGAAAAGAGCAAAAATATCACCTGGACAGAGAATAATGTAAAAGTAATGTCCGCTGTGAAGGAAGAGAACGTAAAAGAGATCGAGGCATTGGCCGAAGAACTCTGCAAATAAGAAATTAGAAAGAGAAGAAAGAATATGGGAAAAATGCTCCGCTGGACTTTGCGAAAGGCAAAGACAGCGGAGTCTTTCGTTCTACTCTTTTGGAAAGAAGATTCTGTGGAGTTCCGGAGGGAGCAGGATCGCCCTGCGGTGGGTCAAAAAAAGCCGGGGGTTGAATTTTGCGAAAGCCTGCGGCCGCCTCTTTGTAAGTGAGACTGCATCAGGTTTCTGATCTTTCGATCTTGATGTCATAATATTCTGAAAATAATAAAATATAAAATAAATTAAAAGAAAGTATTGACAAAACGGAGAAGATGAGTTAATATAAGATCAACAAAAGAAAAGAAAACAAAAATAAAAACGAAAAAGAAACATCAAGACGAAATCTAAGAAAGTAAGAGGTACAGTCCAATGGCATAGTTAATCTGAACATCAAAAAAATCTCTGAAGAGTTTACATATAGAACCTAAAGGAGATGATTCCAATGAAAGGCAGAGGCCCATAGGGAAAAAATAAAAACAAAAAAATCCAGGAGGTACGGTCCAAAAGGAACATAACGAAATACCCCGAAATCAATGAAAGTAGCAGGTGTATAAAATGAAATTACTGGAAATTCATTAAAAGCCCGGTCGAGAGAAAAAAGAATCGATCGGGCTTAAACTATTTCTGCTGAAAAATCTGTTTGACTGCCCTGCGGTCTGCGCGAGCCGTGAAAGCAGAAAAGACGCTGTAGCCCCGAAAGAAACGAGAGCATACAGCGTCCTTTTTATTTTATGAAATTGGATGAGATTCTGCCTATATAATACGATTCTACCATTAAGGGGTGTACTTTTTGGGACAAAATAGATACTATAATTCTGAAAGGGGGAAGTATTTATGGACCTTGTGAAAATCGGAAGCTATATTGCAGAAAAAAGAAAAAAACTTGGTATGACTCAAAAACAGCTTGCTGAGAAACTGGGTAAGAGTGATAAGTCAGTTTCCAAATGGGAACGTGGGATTTGTTTACCAGATGTGTCTGTGTATTTAGAATTATGTGAAATATTAGGCATCAGTCTAAATGAATTTTTGGCAGGTGAAGATATTGAGGTAACTAATGTAGAAAAAAAATCGGAAGATACACTGATACAGATATCAAAAGATAGTAGTCATAAACAGCGTTATTTAAAGAAGATTATTGCTATACTTCTTATTGCTGTGGGAGTATTTGCTATTACTCTTGGAATCATGGTATGTAATAAATTGCGGCAACCACAAAATTATATAGAAGCAGTAGACCCGGATAGTGTAGAAATGAAAACGGCTGAATTGTTGTCCGGAATTGATGGAACCATGATGTTTCGATACAATTCAAAAGATACATTTCAAGCATTATACGTTTACTTGTCAGAATATCATTCTGGAAAACGAGTTTCTCATAAACGAGTTTTGGAACTTTCCTATGAGGACGTGAAATCTGCAAAAAATGGATTGATTGTCATCACTCCGGATTTTGATAATTTTACTGCAAAGCTTATTGCAGCAGATGAATATTCAAAATATATGACAGAAACGCCAATCTTGGAAGGTGTTGCAAACAGAGAATATTATGGAAGATCTGCGACCTCTATAGAGAACAAAAGCACGATAGAGTACGGAACAGAGCAAGGATTGGCAGCACTGATCTATGGCGAACAAGGAGTGAGTTCGTTGCCGATACAGGACATTACAGGAGAATACATAGATACAGATAATGAGTATATGTATTATTATTCGGCTGAGTTTGTAAAATAAGAATAGCAAAAGTGAGAAGAGGATATCACAAATCATTGTTTTGATAATTCGGTGGTATCCTCTTTGTGGATTTCAGAATTTGTTTCTCAGCTTTCGGTATTCTCTCGGCGAATATCCTTTCAACTTGTGAAAAAGCCGACTGAAATAAAGCTGGTTATCATATCCGATAATCTTAGAAATCTCATTGATGGAATAAGTTGTTGTTTCAAGTAACATCTGAGCATTGTTGATGCGGATTCCCACAATAAATTGCATTGGTGTAGAACCGGTATATTTTTTGAAATTTCGGATAAACCAGCTGACACTCATGCCTCGTGAGGCAGCATAATCATCAATATTGATATTTTGATTGTAGTTTTCACTGAAAAAGGTAACAGCATTATCCATCTCATGATCAAGATATTCATTTTTTAATATGTGCTCTCTTGTCAGTTCCCGGTGGAAACTGATCAGAAGATGACGTAGCAAAAGGACAAGCATTTCCTCATAATTGTCTTGACAGCGTTGGAGCTCGATAATAATACGCTTGAAAATTTGTTCATATTCATTAGATGTACCCACTTGAAAGACACGTTCTTTATCCTGAAACCCATATTGACGTAAGATATTTTTCACATTGCTTCCTGTGAAGTGAATCCAGTATACTTCTGCCTTATCTTCTCCGTAATATTCATATTTCTGAAGTTCTTTCGGTCTGTACAGTACAATGTTGCCGGCTGGAACAATCGTTTCGTTATTTACATTATCAAAATGAAAATGCCCACAACCAGCAGTGATATATATAATCTGATAATCCAGACGACCCCTTGGACGGTAGGTAGGAAGTTTGGGATGTCTGGAAAGACGGTAAGTACCACAGCTACCTACAATCAGCGGACGACTTTTGTCTTTGAAATCCATATGTGAGTGGTTCAAATAACCGGTGTTCAAATACATAGGACAGCACCTCTTTTCGCACTTTTTATCATTGTATCATTTAGTGCATATTTTGTCTAATCCAATTTATAGACATGTTTTGCGGATTAGGATAAGCTATATATATAGCTATAAATGAGCAAATCCAAAATATTGCACAAAAGAAAG
>NZ_QUHK01000089.1:0-2088 GCF_003479665.1 Blautia sp. AF14-40 | reverse complement strand
CATTTTTAGAATATCCTCAAATACAACGGAGATAACATTATCTTCTCCCAATTCGGGCAACACATTAGAAATATATTGCTCAAATATAGTATTAGGGGAAATAATCATAATATTATTTGCGGACAACTTTGTCTGTAATCCTTGATACATAAGATAAGCTGCCCGATGAAGGGCAATGGAAGTTTTACCGCTTCCTGCCACGCCCTGCACCATTAACAGGTCGTTTTCCATATCTCTGATAACAGCGTCCTGTTCTTGTTGTATTGTTTCAACTATCGCTTTCATTTTGGCGGTGGTATTCTGTGATAATAGTTGTCTTAAAAATTCATCAACAATCTGCACATCTGTATCAAAAAAATACTTTAACACTCCATTCTTTATTTCATACTGACGTTTTAATTTGAGTTCACCTGTTACCCGCCCGCATGGAGCGTCATAAAATGCTTCTCCTTTCATAAAGCGGTAAAAAATACTTGCAATCGGTGATCGCCAATCATAAACATACATCTCCTGATAACTGTTTTTCCGTAGAGAGGAACGTCCGATATATATTTTTTCACATTCTTCCTCATCATCAAATTTAAAATCAATACGGGCAAAATATGGTGATTTTATCATGTTTTCCAGTAAAAGTATTCTGTGTTCTTCTTCTTCATAATCTACAATTTTATCTGTAACAGGGTTCATATATTGACTTAACTCAACAAGTGCCTCAAATCCGTCAGAAGTGTATAGATTTGTAACACTATGTGTTGCGTTTTCACGAACTTCTTTTTTGGCTTCGATAATTTGTGATTTCTTTTTTTCTGCTGCTTCTTTTGCTTGTTTTAATTGTTCCTCGGCTAAAGATATAGTTTGCTTTAATCTTATTTCTTCGTACTCTCTTTCTGATTGATTATTTCCCATAAAAAATACCCTCCTTGATAAAAAACAACAGAAAAATTCTCACTGATACATTGCTAGGCTAGTTTAGCACACGTTTGCCTATATAAACAGTCTTGTAATCATGAAATTTGTATGATACTATTATGGTGGGAGAGAGAATACAAAAATATTGTATATGCAATAGTAAAAAGGTCAGTAGCCTTTCCCATTATCCCATATCTTCAGCAGACAGGAATACAAGCCCAGTAAATTCTTCTTACAGAACGTGGGAAAGCTGCACCTTAGCTTTCCATGTCCTGTGAATAGAGTTATCCATGATTCCATAGCCTGTTATGCACATTTCCATAATGCTTGTCTTTGGTTCTTTTGTTCGGAATAGTGTGGTGCTGGCGGTCTATCTCTTGTTTTCGGTTGCTTGCTTCTTTACCGTACATGAGCATTTGCACCCGGATTGTCGTTTCCATATCCCTCTAAGAGGTTGATAACGCCCCAAATGCCTAAGCCTGCGCCCAGTGCGATAACAAGGGTCTGTAATACGTCGATAGCAGAGTTAAAAAATTCCATAAAGCTCCTTTCTGCCGCAAATGCGGCTTGCCCCATAAAAGGGCATAAAAAACGGCGGTCAGTTTTGTAACTGCCGCGGTCATAAGTCCCCGCGCTGCCTATGTGTCTGCCGCGCGGCGGTATTCAGTTTTTAAGTATGGGCGTTATGGATTTTCCAGTAGGGGCGCGTATTCTGTAAGTTGTCTGTTTCTTTGTTACTGCGTCAATTCCTCCTTTCGCTGCTGCTCATACAGGGCTTCACACCGTTTTACAAACTGCCGGATAGCTGTCTGTCGCTGTTGCTCCCGTCGCTCGGCAATGAAAATAAGCCCGTTTATGGCTTCTGTGATTTTCTTATCCTTTTTCTTTCGGATACGTCTATTCATGGTCGGTGTCCTCCTGCAAATCTGCTTCACTGATTTCGTAATAGTCAAAGGGTTCGTCCGGCTTCACAAGGGCGGGTCTGCGCCTTAAATGCTTTTCCATATCAAAGGTATTTTTCTTGTCATAGTCGGACAGGTATTTATAGTTGGGATGCTTTGTAATATCATACTTATCAGAGAAGAACGGGCGCACCCCTCGTAGCTGCAAGATACATTTCCCGCCGTCCATGACTGCAATTTCATCTTCCGTCATAAGCTGCTTGCCTAACTTCTGATA
>NZ_QUHK01000088.1:0-2130 GCF_003479665.1 Blautia sp. AF14-40 | reverse complement strand
CAAATTCAAGAGTTCCAAAAGACTGTGCCATATCTGGCACGACATATTTCATTTCCATATTGTTTTACCTCGTTTCTTTCTATTTTTGATAAATTGATTGTGATTTCTTATTCTGGCAGTTTGGGAAGTACCAGCAATCCCACAGATAGTAAAGGGTAAAATCAATGCTTCGCACCCTTGACTATCCGTGTTCTTGCAGGTCGTAAGCAGACAAGCCAGAATAAGCAAAAGTCTGCCGTTTGACAGCTTCAGCGGAGAGCGTGATTTTTCTTTCCTCATACCGTTACCGCCTTATGATTTCTTCATTTTACGGCGTTTGTAGAAGAAGATACCTGCCAGTCCAGCACCAGAAGTCATAAGAAGTGCAAGCAGTCCGTAAAGGTTGGTGTTATCGCCCGTTTTGGGACTGTCGCTCGGTCTGTTAGGCTTTTCTGGTGTCGGTGGTGTTTCGGGTTCTTCTGGGACTTCTGGTTTTTCCTTAAAGGTAATCGTCTGTCCCTCGTCCGCAATGTCTTTATGCTCGGTAACTTTCTTCGGCTCGTCTGGATTGCTCAAATCGTACAATTCTTCAAAAGTTACAAGCTGTTTGCCGTCAAGAGTAGTAGCGTCAAAGGTAAAGGCAACTTCCACTTTCATAGTTTCGCTGTCTGTTGTAAAGGTGTAATCACTTTCCACACGTTTTCCATTGATAAGAAGCTCTGCATTTTCTTCTTTCAACATCTGCCAGCCTACAAGTTTATACTGTGTACCGACTTCTAAGCCCTCTAAAGTTACGGTATCAATGATTGTTACCTCTTTTCCTGCTTCAAGCTCCTTGTTGCCGTCCTTATCGGTAGCAGTTGTATGAATTTTGATGATACGCTCTGTGATAAGTACCGTTTGCCCGTCGTCCTCAATATCCTTATGCTCCGCAACTTTCACGGGTTCGTCTGGATTGCTTAAATCATACAATTCTTCAAAGGTAACAAGGTTCTTGCCACCTAAAGCAGACGCATTAAATGTATAGGAAATTTTCACTTTCATTTCTTCATCATCAGCGACAAACGTATAGTCATTTTCCACACGTTTCCCGTCAATGATAAGCTCGGCGTTTTCTTCCTTTAACATCTGCCAGCCTTTGAGCTGATATTTTGTACCTTTTGTAAGTCCGTCTAATTTTACAGTATCAACAATCGTAACCTCTTTTCCTGCAAGGATTGTCTTTTCGCCGTCCTTACTGGTCGCTGTGGTATGGATAGAGATTTCTTTTTCGTATTCATCAGTCAAAGTCCCTAAATCAATCACAAGGTTATTTCTTGATACCACGCTTTCAAAAGGTGGGATAAGTTCTAAGCCTTTGTTGTTTTCACATTTCAATTCTTCAATGGTATAAGTATCATAAGGCAACGCCCCTTTGCTGTCGTCTGGTTCAGAAGGTCCAAACCACACACCGACCTCGCTGGTCTTTCCTCCGTTGGTATTGTGCTTGAGAGAAGCCCAGTCAGCAGAAGTGGAGAATTGCCCGTTATCATCATTTACGACAACATGACTTTCGCCCGTCGTCTTGCTTGGGATCCTAAAGGGAACATCAGCAAGACGCTTGTGTGTGCCTGCACCGATTTTCACGCCCTCAATATCTCCACGCTTAATCTGATTGTAGATAGAATGGGCTTCGTCGGTTAAGTCCACGATTTTTCCATTTTCTGTGATTGCAAAATCAATCGGCTTTGCACCGTCTGTCAAATATCCGTCTGGAGCTTCACTCTCAATGATACGGAATTTTCCATAAGGTAAGAGGTCAGAAGAAGTAGAAGCGACACCCTCAATATCTGTACGAATTGTTTTTACCACTTCATTTTTCTTGTATAACTTGCCCTCAACCAATACCGCATTATCATTTAAGGAAATGATGTCAAAGGCAGTATCTTTCAAGGTTGCACTTCCTTGTGGCTTCGTGTCGCCCGTTTCTAAATCTCGTTTCTGAATTTTCACACCGCCACGGATAACCTTGTCTGATACGGAAAACTGGTTACTTCCAGATAGTACGGCAAGGTCGCCGTCCTCGGTAATCTGTGTTACATATAAGCCTTTTATCTGTTCGGACTTATCGCCAGCCTGCATATATGCACCCTCTAACAAGTAGCCGTTTGG
>NZ_QUHK01000087.1:1279-2192 GCF_003479665.1 Blautia sp. AF14-40 | reverse complement strand
GACAGTCCCCTTGTGTGGGGTACTGTCTGAAACAGGTACAGAAGAAAAAAGAAACCGAGCCGGAACGCTGAAAAGAAATGTGGAGAAACTTCTTTTTGTGTGGTAAAATAATTATCATATAGCAAAGGAGCTGATGAATTGGGAAATAAATTAACAGACGCTTTAATAGCAACTGGAAAAGGGGCTGTATCATTATTCCCCGGAGGTGGTTTTTTAGCCGAGTATATAAGTTTGGCACAAGGGTATGTGGCTGATAAACGAATGAATGAGTGGAAGCAAAGAGTTGAGGAAATATTAGAAAAAATTCCACGCTCAATAGATGAATTGGCACAAGATGAGGCGTTCTATTCTTGTGTTCAAGTTGCAACTATGGGAGCAATGAGAGCATATCAGAAAGAAAAGCAAGAGCTTTTTGCTAATGCACTTTATTCTTCTGCAAACAATATAGATATACCAACGGATAAAAAACTTTTTTACTTGTCATTACTTGGAAGTTATACATTAAGTCATATAATGTTGCTAAAATATTTCGCACAAGATAATTACAATGAAAAGGTTATTAAGCGAAGCGGAACAACAATTCGGACGATTGGTGGAACAGAACACCCGATAAAAGGAATTATTGAAAAACTTCCTTGCTTTGCAGATGATATAATGTTTGTAAAACATATTGCAGGACAGCTTTGTTCAGACAGTTTAATAAGCATTGTAGATTTTGATACACCTGTTTCAACAGAACTTGCAAGAGCAAAAAGAACCACAAAATACGGAGATGAATTTTTAAAATTTATTCAAGACTATCAATAGATAGCTTATTTGTAGAGTAGCCAGAAATGGCTGCTCTTTTCTTTTACCTGAAAGGAGGATTTTTTATTGACTTCACATATTTTAGTTATCGCAGAAAAGCCCAGTG
>NZ_QUHK01000087.1:0-1269 GCF_003479665.1 Blautia sp. AF14-40 | reverse complement strand
AAAGCCCAGTGTGGCACAGACAATCGCTGCCGTACTTGGGGCAAAGGAAAAGAAAGACGGATTTCTCACAGGAAGCGGCTATATCGTTTCTTGGTGCGTGGGACATTTGGTAGGGCTTTCCGAAGCTGCCGCCTACGGGGAGCAGTATAAAAAGTGGAGCTATGACAGCTTACCGATTTTGCCGCAGGAATGGAAGTACACCGTTTCGGCTGACAAGGAAAAGCAATTCAAGACCTTAAAGGAGCTTATGCACCGGGCAGACGTTTCCGAAGTCGTCAATGCCTGCGACGCAGGGCGTGAGGGAGAACTCATTTTCCGCTTTGTTTATGAAATGACGGACTGCAAGAAACCTATGCGCCGCCTTTGGATTTCCTCTATGGAGGACAGCGCAATCAAAGAGGGCTTTTCCCGTCTGAAGAACGGCGAAGAATACGACGCGCTCTTTGCTTCCGCATTATGCAGGGCAAAGGCTGACTGGTTAATCGGTATCAATGCCACCCGCCTTTTCTCTGTCCTTTACAATCATACCTTGAACGTGGGGCGCGTACAGACCCCGACCTTAAAAATGCTTGTTGACCGAGACGCAGCGATTACCTCTTTCAAGAAAGAAAAATACTACCATGTGCGCCTTGCCTTATCCGGAGCGGAAGCTGCAAGTGAAAAACTGTCTAACCGTTCCGAAGCTGACAGGCTGAAAGCTGCTTGCGAAGCGTCGTGGGCAGCCTGCACTTCCCTTGTGAAAGAGAAAAAGACCGCAGCCCCGCCGAAGCTCTTTGACCTTACTTCTTTACAGAGGGAAGCAAACCGCCTGTTCGGTTATACCGCAAAGCAGACCCTTGACCTTGCACAAGCCCTGTATGAAAAGCGTTTGCTTACTTATCCGAGAACCGACAGCGCATTTCTGACCGACGACATGGGCGACACAGCGGCGGGCATTATCAAGCTGCTTTCCGGAAAGTTTTCTTTTATGGCGGGAAAAGACTTCACGCCGGAGCTTGGAAAGGTGCTGAACAGTAAAAAGGTATCAGACCACCATGCCATTATCCCGACTATGGAGCTTGCAAAGACTGACCTTGCCGCGCTGCCGGAAAGCGAAAGGAATATCCTTACCCTTGCCGGGGCGCGTCTGCTCATGGCGACCGCTGCACCGTATACCTTTGAAGCGGTTACAGCAGTTTTTGAATGTGCCGGACAGTCTTTTATCGCAAGGGGAAAAACGGTGCTGTCCGACGGGTGGAAAGAGATTGACCGAAGATACAGGGCAGCCTT
>NZ_QUHK01000086.1:0-2448 GCF_003479665.1 Blautia sp. AF14-40 | reverse complement strand
GGTGCAGATGTGGACTGGTATGTAAAGGCAGAGGATATTGTATTGAAGAATAAAAGCAACCAGAACGCAGGCAATACACAGAACCATACACCGCAGGGACAACCGAAAAAATAGACTTGCTGAATAGATTTTCGTTGTAGAGGATATACGGAACTGTTATAATATGGGTATGAAGAAAGCGACAAATTAAAATTTTTAGGGAGTGAGAATAGTATATGGACAGTTGGTTTACCGTCGAACAAATAGACCAAGATACATTCGTCATCAGCGAATACAAACACTGGGAAGAAACACATTGTTATCTATTGTGTGGGACAAAAAGAGCCATTCTGATTGATACAGGTTTAGGTGTTTCCAACATCAGAGAGGTTATTGATGGATTGACGAAACTGCCCGTTACAGTAATCACTACTCATGTTCATTGGGATCATATCGGTGGACATAAATATTTTCGGTCTATTGCAGTTCATGAAGCAGAAAAAGAATGGCTATCGGTCAAATTCCCTATACCTTTGCAAGTGGTAAAAAACAATATTATGTGCAATCCATGTGATTTCCCCTCGGATTTTAAGGTAGAGAAATATCAGATTTTTCAAGGGGTTCCGCAAATGATTTTACATGATGAAGATTGTATTGACTTAGGGAACAGAAAGTTGGTAGTTATTCACACGCCCGGTCATTCTCCCGGACATTGTTGTTTCTATGAAGCGGATAGAAAATATCTGTATTCCGGCGATTTGATATATAGCGGTTGCCTTGATGCTTTTTATCCATCAACAAACCCACAAGAATTTTGGAAGTCTGTTAGAAAAATTCAATCTTTAAAGATAAGTCGAATTTTGCCAGGACATCATCATTTATCTATTCCAGTTACTATAATTGACAAGATAGAGACAGCTTTTCACAACTTGTCAAATGAAGGGAAATTAAAACAAGGGAATGGTATATTCAGCTATGAGGGGTTTCAAATCCATATCTGAAATGCAATCTTAGTTTTACAATTTTATATCCCTACACACAAAGCAGTTAGTCTTAGGATTGACTGCTTTTTTCATACCCAGAAAGGAGTGATTGATTTATGCGTATGATTTGGAACAAAGGACACCGTATCAGAGCCAGCGACAAGCACCTTGTTTATCATTTTTCCATAGAGACGCTTCTGTTTGTGTTCGTGGCAGTTCTCCTGCTACTGAATAGCAAACAGCTCATGCGTACCGACTGGGAGCATTTCAGCTTGTTAGAAAACGGCTTGACGCTTTCCCCTTACAACTTCATAACCATATTGATAGCGACTGGTGTTTGTGCATTGGTCGCTTTTGGGTATTACCGCTTCTGTTACGACAGTTTCAAGAAGCTACTGCACCGTCAAAAGCTGGCAAGAATGGTACTGGAAAATAAGTGGTATGAAGCCGATACCGTACAAGACAGCGGTTTTTTTACTGACCTGCAAAGCAGATCAAGGGAAAAAATCGTCTGGTTTCCAAAGATTTATTATCAAATGGAAAAAGGACTTCTTCATATCCGCTGTGAAATTACGCTGGGAAAATATCAAGACCAGCTTTTACGGTTGGAGGATAAGTTGGAAAGTGGCTTGTATTGTGAGCTGACAGACAAGACCCTGCATGACGGTTATATCGAATATACCCTACTTTATGATATGATAGCGAACCGCATTACCATTGATGAAGTACGGGCAGAAAACGGCTGTCTTAGACTGATGAAAAATCTTGTCTGGGAATATGACGCACTTCCACACGCCCTTATCGCTGGTGGAACGGGTGGCGGTAAAACTTATTTTCTGCTGACGCTCATTGAAGCCCTACTGCATACCAACGCTGTCCTTTACATCTTAGACCCGAAAAATGCGGACTTAGCAGACTTAGGAACAGTCATGGGAAATGTGTATCATACCAAAGAAGAAATGATTGATTGTGTCAATGCCTTTTATGAGGGCATGGTACAACGAAGCGAGGAAATGAAGCGACACCCGAACTATAAGACGGGCGAAAACTACGCCTATTTGGGACTGCCACCCTGCTTTCTTATCTTTGATGAATATGTGGCGTTTTTTGAAATGCTGGGGACAAAAGAAAGCGTGAGCTTACTTAGCCAGCTAAAGAAAATCGTTATGTTAGGGCGACAAGCAGGTTATTTCCTTATTGTCGCCTGCCAGCGCCCAGACGCAAAGTATTTCTCGGACGGGATAAGGGATAACTTTAATTTCCGTGTGGGATTGGGGCGTATCAGCGAATTAGGCTACGGTATGCTGTTCGGTTCAGATGTGAAAAAGCAGTTTTTCCAGAAGCGTATCAAGGGGCGTGGCTATTGTGATGTGGGAACAAGTGTTATCAGCGAATTTTACACGCCTTTAGTCCCGAAAGGACATGATTTTTTGCAGACTATCGGCTCTCTTGCACAAGCAAGGCAGGACGGGACGGCGACGTGCGA
>NZ_QUHK01000085.1:0-2502 GCF_003479665.1 Blautia sp. AF14-40 | reverse complement strand
GGCTTCCTGTTCCGGCTGCTCCTGTGCGGGGGCTGCCTGTTCCTTGTCCTGCTCCTTTTGGATTTGTGCGATATGTTCATCTATACTGTTGATTATCTCGGCAGCGGTGCTTCTGATTGTTTCAAGAGAGCCTTTCAGCTCCGCAAGTTCCCGCCCGCTGCTCCAACCGGCGACATATCCAAAGGAATAATCAGACGTATCAAGTCCGTAATGTTGGCAGACAGTATAGGCTACGCTTTCTGCTTCCACCTCGCGGGTACGGCGGTCAACGCGGGGCTGCTGCTCGTCTTTCGGGGCGTTTAAGTCAATATCATGCAGCTTTGCGTGGGCGATTTCATGGATAGCGGTTTTGAGGGTCTGCAACTCGCTCATGCCCTCATCAATAGCGATACGCTTATCCTCCAAGTGATAGTAGCCATGTGCGCCACCTGTGATTTTTTCAAAACCAATAGGGACAGGAGAAGTCTTTTCAAGGGCTATGAAAAAGTCCTTGTAACGGTCAACGTCCCCAGTCAGCTCGTCAACCGCAATATCCGGCAATTCTTTTCCCTCGGTCTGCGACACATCAAAGACAGATACCACCTTATAAGCGGGTATGGTAACTTCCTTTTCCTCCATGACAGGTTTCCCGTCTTTCCCCATAACAGGCTTCCTTGTATGTGGGTCGATTTTCTCCGTTTGCTGTTTTACCTTGAACGGCGACGGGGCAATAATCTTGATACCTTTTTCTCCTTTTATTACGTTGCGCTGAAAGTTATTTTTCCAAGCTGTAAATCCTGCCACAAGGGAAGCGTCGGGTTTCTGCATGGCGATAAGCAGCGTATTGTTAAAGCTGTAATTGTGGAAGCGGGACATAACTTTGAGATATTCTTTGTAGCGTTCACTGTCAAAGAGTTCTGTAATGCCCTGCTCCAAACGGTCGGTAATCTCTTTCATCTTTTCTGCGGGTTTTTCGCTTGTCAGCACGATAGGGATAACCGGGCGGGGCTTTTGCGGCTCTATGGCTGTCGCCGGGACGGTTTGTTCTGTGGCGGCTGCGTCCATAAAAATCTTGTCCTGTTCGCTTTGTTCCGGCTTCGGATAACTCATAATGCGGTATTCCTCCGGCAATTCGCGCCCCTCAAAATGGCGTTCCCATTCGTCACCGCTTTTCACAAGGTAGCCATAAGGGGTAAAGCTGCCCTGCTCCTGCTCGGCAGCATTTTTTCCAAAAGCAGCAAGGTCAATGCCGTTTTTCCATTCTTCGGGCATTTGCACCATGCCGGATTTGTTAAGGTAATAGTCGCCCAAGTCGCGGGACGTGTTCACTCCGGGGATATGTACGAAATAGTCCACGTTGTAAGTAAAATCAATTATCTGTCCGATATTTTTAAATCCCTGTTTCTGCTGCAAGACTGCGTTGAGCTTTGGAAGCTCTGCGGGGTCAAGCTGTGCGATACGCGCTGCAAGAAGATTAAGGCTGTCAATGTCAGCGGCGCATACCATGTCATAGGGTAAGGCAATATGCCTGTTTTCATTGTCAGAATATCCGTTAATAAAAAAGTCCTGTGGATTGTCAGCGGTAATGCCGACAGTTCTCATAGCTTCGTGAAGCTGCTCCTTTGTGGTCGGCATGGAAAGCCACACGCCGCCCGGTTCGCCTGTTTCAAAACGGCTGTGGCTGTTAATCAGAATTGCAAATTGTTCCGGCTCGTTCCTTTGCCCTATGTTCTGCGGTGGCTCTGTCGGGACGGGTGCTGCCTGTTCAGTGGTCGGCTGTTCCCGTTCCTCGCCCTCAATCGTGTAGCCCGGTAAAAGCTGCCCGTTTATCTTGAAATGGTAGGTATATTCTTTCGGAATAGGCGGCGATATTTCAGTAAATAAATGCTGATAGGCTTTGATACGCCCATTCAGATATTTTTCCATAGCTGCCTTGTCTGCAAATTTCTTTTCCTGTCCGGCGATTTTTGCTTGATTGTAACCGTCCGGGCTGTTGGTGTAAACGTTCCATGAGAGCGTCCACGCATAGGGAACGGATTGTTCCTTTTCCCGGTCATAGCGGGTATTCTCATAAATGTGGTAGCGCATTTGATAAACGCGGTTGCTAATGATATGGCGGTCATTTTCTGCGGCTTCCCACTGGTTAGCGGTATGCTTGACTTCAGGTGTCCTCACATACTCAATGGCTTTATCAACGGCAAGGGTCTGTCCTGCCTGTGCTTCCCATGCAGCCGCCCGCTGTTTCAAATCTTCATAAATTGTCTGTTCAGCCGCCGCGCTTTCCTCGCGGATTTCCCGTAGCTGTTCCATAGATAAGACAGTCAACCCGGAAATATCGGCTTTATCCTGTTCAAAATATAGCTTGCGTTCTATCCTCATACTGTCTGCCGGGTCTAAGCGGTCATGGTCGTATGTGGAATATCCTGTTTTTATTTCTGCCATGCGTTCACTCCTTTCGTTTTCAATCATGCGGTGCATAAGTTCGTAGTCCTCCATGCTCATGCTCCCGTCAAATAGATAGGG
>NZ_QUHK01000084.1:0-2686 GCF_003479665.1 Blautia sp. AF14-40 | reverse complement strand
ATTTGAGGAGATGAAAAACCGGGTGATTATTCATCGCTTACGTATTTATCAATGGCGAAAACGTTATTTAAAAGAAGGTACATTAGGTCTTATGAATCACAAAAACATTACTCCGGGAACATTAGTAGAAGGTTCTGTTTCAAGTACAGATATTTCTTCTGATGAAATAAATCAGTTGAAGGCTCAAATGCAAGATATGCAATTAGAAATAGACATTCTTAAAGAAACGATAAATGTATTAAAAAAAGACCCAGACATCGATCAGAGTGCTCTCAGCAACAGAGAGAAGGCGGTGATAATCGATGTCTTGAAAAATAGCTACTCACTGCCATTATTATTACAGAAATTACAATTATCAAAAAGCAGTTATTATTATCAGGAACAATCCCTACAAAAAGAAGATAAATATACACTTTTACGTGTTAGAGTCATTGAATTATTTACAGAGAATAAAGGTCGATATGGTTACAGACGAATTCACGCCCTACTTAAGCGTGAAAATATAATTGTCTCAGAAAAAGTTATTCGTAGGATTATGAAAGAAGAACAACTTGTAGTAAAAATCAAACGAACTCGTAAATATAATTCCTATCAAGGTGAAATATCTCCAGCAGTAGATAATCTAATTAACAGAAATTTTTCTGCATCTAAACCTAACGAAAAGTGGTTAACAGATATAACCGAGTTTGCAATTCCGGCAGGAAAGGTTTATTTATCGCCTATAGTAGATTGTTTTGATGGCTTACTTGTCAATTGGAATATAAGCACTTCTCCAGATGCATTACTTGTCAATTCTATGCTTGACGATGCAGCTAAATTACTATCTGTAGGAGAAAAACCAATCATACATTCAGACAGAGGCGTACACTACCGCTGGCCAGGCTGGATTGACAGGATGGAGAAAAATGGTTTCATACGATCAATGTCAAAGAAAGGCTGTTCACCTGATAATTCTGCCTGTGAGGGCGTATTTGGAAGAATTAAAAATGAGATGTTCTATAATGCAGATTGATCTGGGGTAAACATCTCAGAATTTATTGGTATTTTAAATGATTATCTTTATTGGTATAATGAAAAAAGAATAAAAAAATCATTAGGATATTTGAGTCCTATAGAGTACAGACATAGACTTGGATTGGTCACTTAGATAGTCCAAGAAAATGTCCGCACCCTCCCCTCGTCGCCTTCGGTATTTTTGCTTACAGATCAATTTTGTATTTGCCTTTTTGATCTGTAGATATAAACGTTTCCGTTTCTTGCGTTTCTTGCGTCTCTTTATCATCCTGTTGCTCGCATAACTTCTTAATATAGTTATAATTATCTTTATTCATATTTCTTACTGTATTAAATTTAGATAATATAAATTCGGGAGTCATGGTCGGAAATATGTTAAAACTATAGCTGCTAACTATGTTTCCGGATTCATAATCATATCTAAGGGTTGCATATCTCTTGGTGTAATTACAATTTGCAATGTAGCAGCTTAAGGTGACTTCTTTATTAAGCGATTCATCCCCAGGACACTTAAAAGGGAAAAAAGCGTTCATATCACATATTCCATTATCAGATACAGTTACATTGCATTTTGCATAACATTCTCCGTTTTCTAAAAAATTAATAATAAAAAGTGATTTATTTCCATTATCATTTCTTGCATAATTCCAATTATGAATTTTAAAAGCATTTTCAATCAAATTACAGTATTCTTCCAATGTCATAAGTTCACCTCCTTATACTTTAGGTATATCCCTTTTATAAGTGCTATAACAAGTTTTTCCACATTTTTTACAAACCTTGTTAACACGGTATGTAATGCGCTCCCCTGGAACATATTGTTCTTGTGATCCTACGATTTCGCCTTTTTTATTTCGCGTATTAGTATTTATAAGTACGGAAACATTCTCTTTACTTACAATTTCTTCACCTGTCTTTTTCAAACAAAATGGTTTATGACAAGATGGGCATCGAGTATCTTTACCATACCAATAGTAAATGATGATATACAGAATTCCGATACCTATCAATGCAAAAATAAAAGACAGTATCCGCTCCCAAACGCTGAAGAATCTAAATGATTCGCCAATTCCTAATGCGCCACTAAAAAATGAAACAGTGAATGCAGCCACAAAAATGGTTATTCCTAAACGTAACTTATTTTTAAATCCATGAAACATAGTTTATCCCTTTCTTTTGTCTGATTTTAAATTTTTATGAATTCAGTTTGTGCTAACTGTACATCAGATACCATTTTAATTAACACGTTTTCCAGCTTTCCCTGAGATAGCAAATGTGATTTAACAGTAAGCATATTTTCATCGACTAAAAATGTTACATCAGTATACTCACAATTAAGAGAGTTCAATTTTCTTAATAATGTCAATTCATCGAAATCTTTTATCGGTTTTCTGACATAAATTTCTACATCATTATCGTTTTCGTAAAAAACAATTGCAATGTTATATATGCAATCTTTTTCTCCTCTTTCCGGGAAAGAAACGACTGCAAACCCTTCGCCCGTTTCTTCATAAATAGCATTCTTATCTATCCCTTGTGATGTCACATAATCATAAAAGTCATTCAAAGTTTTCAATAATCTATCTTCCTTTCTAGTAAACATCAACAGCCCTCTTTAAGTTTTTAAATACCTATAAATGAGCAAATATCGAATTTTGCACAAACTTATCCC
>NZ_QUHK01000083.1:0-2696 GCF_003479665.1 Blautia sp. AF14-40 | reverse complement strand
AAAACGGCTTGACGCTCTCCCCTTACAACTTCATAACCATATTGATAGCGACGGGTGTTTGTGCATTGGTCGCTTTTCTATATTACCGCTTCTGTTACGACAGTTTCAAGAAGCTCCTGCACCGTCAAAAGCTGGCAAGAATGGTACTGGAAAATAAGTGGTATGAAGCCGATACCGTACAAGACAGCGGTTTTTTTACTGACCTGCAAAGCAGATCAAGGGAAAAAATCGTCTGGTTTCCAAAGATTTATTATCAAATGGAAAAGGGACTGCTTCATATCCGCTGTGAAATTACGCTGGGGAAATATCAAGACCAGCTTTTACGGTTAGAGGATAAATTGGAAAGTGGCTTGTATTGTGAACTGACCGACAAGACCCTGCACGACGGCTATATCGAATATACCCTGCTTTATGATATGATAGCGAACCGTATTACCATTGATGAAGTACGGGCAGAAAACGGCAGTCTTAGGCTGATGAAAAATCTTGTCTGGGAATATGACGCACTCCCTCACGCTCTTATCGCTGGTGGGACGGGTGGCGGTAAAACTTATTTTCTGCTGACGCTCATTGAAGCCCTACTGCATACCAACGCTGTCCTTTACGTCTTAGACCCGAAAAATGCGGACTTAGCAGACTTGGGGACAGTTATGGGAAATGTGTATCACACCAAAGAAGAAATGATTGATTGCGTCAATGCCTTTTATGAGGGCATGGTACAGCGAAGTGAGGAAATGAAACGACACCCGAACTATAAGACTGGCGAAAACTATGCCTATCTGGGACTGCCACCCTGCTTTCTTATCTTTGATGAATATGTGGCATTTTTTGAAATGCTGGGGACGAAAGAAAGCGTGAGCCTACTTAGCCAGTTAAAGAAAATCGTTATGTTAGGGCGACAAGCAGGTTATTTCCTTATCGTCGCCTGCCAACGTCCAGACGCAAAATATTTCTCGGACGGTATCAGAGATAACTTCAATTTCCGTGTGGGACTTGGGCGTATCAGCGAATTAGGTTACGGTATGCTGTTCGGTTCAGATGTGAAAAAGCAGTTTTTCCAGAAGCGTATCAAGGGGCGTGGCTATTGTGATGTGGGGACAAGCGTTATAAGCGAATTTTACACGCCTTTAGTCCCAAAAGGACATGATTTTCTAAAAGAAATCGGCAGACTGGAAGAAAAAAGGACTGCAAGCAACGAAAGCTGACAATCCTACTTCAATTTCAATATGTCGTTTGGGGAACATTCCAGAAAATCACAGAGCTTTGCAAGGATTGTGAGGTCAATTCTGGAAACTTTGTTCTTGCAATAGTTATTAAGCTGTGTCCGCTGTAATTTACACGCTTCACAGACTTTGTTTTTGCTGATATTCTTCTCTTTCAAAAGATTTTCTAAATCAATATATACCTGCATACGCTGTACCTCGTCTTTTCTTTGAATTATAAGATACAACTGTATTGATAAATAAGATGTATTACCGTAGACTGTATTATAATACACCCCACAAGAAAGGACAGTAACAGTATGTGCAAAAAGAGAAAAATAATAACAATCACGGTACTTTTTGTGCTGGGAGTGGCGGTTTCCTATCTGCAATGGGGACGTGAGATTGATGTAGCAGGAAGTATGGGGACTTCATCAGAAAATTTCCATGAAGAACACGTTACCTTTACGCTCAACCGTCTTATCATCACAGATAAAGAAAAATGTGCAGAGGAAATCATCAAAAAATGCGGGGAGAATGATTTTGCTTCTACTCTGTTCAGCTATGATGTGGCAAAGCCAAACGCTCTATATGGTACGGTGTACCGTTCCCGTTTTTCCATGAAAGGACAAAAGCCTTTGTTTCACTTCCGATATACGCAGACAGCGGACACGCTCGGTTCATACAACATTGTTGATGATCCAGAAGCGTTCACGCTGGTAATCGAATAACGCAAGGCAGGACGGGACGGCGACGTGCGAAGCGAAAGGCGACGGCACGGACTAGCCGTTGCTGGTGTGGCGTAAGCCACGCCAGCAGGTAAAACCCCTCGGTATCTAACAGAGGGGTACGTTTGCAAATAGACAATAGACAAAAAACATAGGAAACATAAGGCTTCTGGCATGATTTTCCAGCAAAAATCGGCTGTGAAGTCGCCTTAAAAAACTTCACACTTTACAGATTGGGGGTATGGTTCTGAATGAAGAACAATGGATAAAAGAATTACGGGAGAAACGGATTGCTTATGGTATCTCACAAGGCAGGCTGGCGGTGGCTTCTGGTATCACAAGGGAATATCTCAACAAGATAGAAAGCGGAAAAATGAAGCCGTCAAAGGAACTTCTGGAAACTCTGCATAAAGAACTGGCAAGGTTCAATCCAGAAGTACCGCTTACCATGCTGTTTGATTATGTGAAAATTCGTTTTCCCACGCTGGATATACAGCACATCATCAAAGATATATTAAAACTGAATATCAATTATATGCTCCATGAAGATTACGGACATTACAGTTATACGGAGCATTATTCTTTAGGGGACATCTTTATCTATACGTCGGCTGACGAAGAAAAAGGTGTCCTTTTAGAGTTAAAGGGGCGTGGTTGCCGACAGTTTGAAAGTTACCTGCTGGCACAACAAAGAAGTTGGTATGACTTTCTCATGGACGCACTCATAGACGGTGGCGTGATGAAGCGTATCGACCTTGCTATCAAC
>NZ_QUHK01000082.1:869-2742 GCF_003479665.1 Blautia sp. AF14-40 | reverse complement strand
ATCCGCTTCATGCGTGCGGCACATTCCGGGCAGTATTTGGCTCGGTTGGAACCGGGGGTAAACAGCGCCCCGCATACGGAGCATTTCTTAGCATTCAGCCGGTGGAACAGCGCCGTTTCCAGTTCCTTATCCTGCGGCAATACCGCCGCCCGAAACCACCTGCACAACAGGGAGTAGGAAATAGACTGGACACAGACACATTCCTCCCCATCGTCCAGGGCGATACAGTGGCCGCCGTCATAGTTGCAGCACTCATGTACCAGCCGCCGCGCTCTGCGGTACTGGCGGTAGTCCATGACGGGGACGGGTTCAGGCTTGCTTTTTTTCATGCTGGCACTTCCCACACCCGCCGCAGTTGCCGCAGCCCTGGCAGGCATGGGCCTCCGGCTCCGGGCCGGTGGGCGCGTCTGCCGATTCCGGCTGCAAGAGGGCAAGGGGCAGGCGGATATTCAGGTGGATAGTGACGGGCAAAATAATTTGCTTCATACAGTGACCTCCTTCAATGAATTTATTGTTAAATATTCGTGCAAAGTATTGTTTTCTTCGTGCAAATAGCATATACTATAATTGCCAGCAGAAAGGGGTTGATCGTATGGCTGGAAATACCACAAACATCAGTATCCGCATGGACGCAGATTTGAAAGCGCAGGCGGACGCACTGTTTACTGAACTTGGCATGAACCTGACTACGGCGTTTAACATCTTTGTGCGCCAGTCGCTTCGTGAAGGCGGCATTCCCTTTGAAGTAAGGCTGGAACAGCCGAACAAAGAAACGGTTGCTGCCATGCTGGAAGCGGAAAGGATTGCAAAAGACCCGTCTGTAAAGGGCTACAATGACCTTGACGAGTTGTTTGCTGACCTGAAAAGATGAAAGAAACCAAATATACCGTCAAGTACACGACCAGTTTCAAAAAAGACTACAAACGAGCCATCAAGCGTGGCTTGAAGATCGAACTGCTGGAGCAGGTCGTAGCGTTGCTGGCGATGGGCGAACCGCTGCCGGATAAGAACCGTGACCATGACCTGTCCGGCGATTGGGCAGGCCATCGGGAATGTCACATTCTCCCGGACTGGCTGCTTGTCTACCGCATAGAAGATGATGTTCTGGTGCTGACGCTGGCCCGCACCGGCACACACAGCGACTTGTTCGGCAAATAAACCGACTGCCGCCGTATGGGGAAACCTGTACGGCGGTTTTTCTGTGCGCAAAAGGGTGTCGTGAAACGCGACGCACCTAAAAGGGGTACGCCAAAACGCGGTAGCCCTTACCGCTCCGGCTCCCGGTCGTGAGACTTGTCCCGTTCCTGTCTGGACAGCTGCTCGGCGGTTTTGCGGAGCCGTTCCACTGCTTTCAAATCCTCCCGCATGGCTTTCATGGCAAGCGTGTCCGTCTGCTTTCCAGCGGCCAGCTGGTTAATTTCCAGCTGCCATGCCTTTGGGGGGATTGCCTCGTCGCTGTCTTTCAATTCTTTCAGATACCGGGCCGCTGCGTCATACAGAATCAGTTCCCGGCTGTGGCGCTGTTCAAACTGTTCCCGTTTTTCCGGCTTTACTTTGGCAAGCTGCTTGTGAATGGACTTGTACTGGTTGTACTGTTCCCACATCTCCCCGCGCTCGGTAAGGGTAGTGATCCGGCGCTCGGCCTTGACGATCTTTCCGCGCAGGTCATAGGAACGGCTGTTCATATCAGCGATTTTTTCATGAAGCTGCTGCATAGACTGGATGCCGTTTGCCTGCAAAAAGCTGAACAGCGCAGCGCTTTCCTGCAAGGCCCGGATTTTTCCGGTGCGGGTGCGGGGAGCGTTCAACTGCTGCTGGGCCTCCCACAAAGCTGTCAAGCTGCTTTGCTGTGTTTGTGGTTTTTCCGTTTCGG
>NZ_QUHK01000082.1:0-859 GCF_003479665.1 Blautia sp. AF14-40 | reverse complement strand
GCTTTGCTGTGTTTGTGGTTTTTCCGTTTCGGCTTTCGACCAGCGATAAAGACGGGTAATGCGGGCTTTGATTTCTTTCAGCAGCTTGTTGTCGGCGGCGATCTGCCGGTTTACTTCTCCCTTGTCTGTGCGGATACCGCGCTTTTCCATTTGGCTGGCGGCTGGCCCCAGATGGACAGAGGGGATCTTATCAATGCCCTGCCGCTTGTAGCTGCGGTGGTCTACCAGGGCGGGATGACCGGCGGCCTCCAATGCCCGGTTGGTGCAGGCCGCCCATGCCGCCCGCCAAATCTCCACATTCCCTTTGTCGTTCCAGTCGGTGGTGTCCTCCCGGTGGTTCTTCCAGCCGCCTTTCCCGTCCGGGATACGCTGGCCGTTTTCGTCCAGGTCGTATGCCTTGCGGCACTTTGCGCCCCATGCGCCATTTTCTTTCAGGGGCCGGACGGTCAGCATGATATGAACATGGGGGTTGCCGGTTCCCTTGTCGTGGATGGCAAAATCGGCGCACATCCCCTTGTCCACAAAATTCTCCTTCACATAGGCCCGGACAAGGGCAAGCTGCTGTTCCCTGGATAGTTCGCGGGGCAACGCCGCCTCAATTTCGCGGGCAAGCTGGCTGTCCCTGGCTTTCTCGATCTGCTCCACACTGTTCCAGAGGGTGGAGCGGTCTGCAAACTCTGGCGGGGCGTGGGCGGGCAGCATGATTTCCGCATGGACAATGCCGCCCTTCCGGGTGTAATCATGGGTCAGGCCGTCCCATTCATTCGTCAGCTTGGTTCCGCTGCGGTAGGCGGCTGCGGCAACAGCGGAACGGCCCTCGCTGCGCTTGATAATACTGACGGGGATATGACAGAAATCT
>NZ_QUHK01000081.1:0-2850 GCF_003479665.1 Blautia sp. AF14-40 | reverse complement strand
CGTGAAGCTGTTCTTTTGTATATTTTCTTTGTACATTTTTTTTGATGGTATGAAAATCAACAACCCTGTAAGTATCGCTTTCTTTCATTCCGAGCTGTGCTGCCGCTTCCGTCATTTCTTTCGAACTCAGTAATCCATTCAGAATATTATGGATAAGATCTCTCTGATACGTCTTTTTCACTTCATTCTGTGCAAATTCACTCAAAAATCCATACTGCAAGTTAATAATCGCATTTTCGATTGCCATATAATCAAGTTCTGTCAGTTCTCTATTTTCTTCTGTTATTGTTATATATATTTCCACCTCACTCAATATGGCAAATTTCACTACATATTGAACACAGCTTCCTTTCATCTGCTTCATATATTGAAATTTCGTAATAATATTTGGTTTATATGGCTGAATTTCATCTGACAATATTAACTTAGAGTTGTCCGAGTTTGTTGAAACCATACAATTAAGATCACCATAATACAATACAACAGGATTCTCGATCATGATACTTAAAAATTTGATAATATCACTTGCTGTATTACTTGATCCATTATTTTTTAAAATAAACGTATTAAAACTATCATGTGTAATCTTAAAATACTTTAAGCGTGCAGTGTCTTTATCGAATACCTGTATCATAACATAGCGGATAATTCCCCAGTAATATGAATCTTCTGAAATTTCTACCAGAGGAATTTCATATTTTTTGCAGTGTTTTTCTAATAAACTCAATCTGCGTCCTGTAGGATCATATTCTTTTCTTTTCTTTACAATGAATCCACTTATGTCACTTTTAACTAAATCTTCAAAATGCTGCTCTACTTCTCGATCACTGCATGATAAATATACCTGAAAACTGGTTATGAGTATTTCACCACCCGTCAGGTATCGCTCCATATCTTCAATTTCGATTATTCGAATGCCTTTCACTTCCAAATCTAGACCTTTTTCACCGCAAAGCAGCTTCATTTTTGGAAATTGTTCTGATTCAAGTAATTTTCTTACAGTATATGCCATCGTTACTCCTTATCCATTGCAAAATCAATACAACATAATATCTGTTATGTTGTTTATGGACAGATTAAGTTTCGTACGATATAATGTTAAATAACACCCTGCTATCTGTTATGCTGTTCATATTACATAGTTCCTTTCTGATTTTTTGGTAGCTGTGCCCTATTTAAGTACCGCTCTTGGTAAATTGGCTATAATCTTTATTATTTTTATTGCTTAAAGTTATCTTTTAGAGGAAATGAATGACTTGCAGAAAGAGGGTAGAACAGGTTAATAGAGGCACTGTACAACATAACAGATATTATGTTGTACATTCCAATATTTCCTGTTCGACAATCTTATCCAGCTTCTTTTGGAACACTGTTTCTGTAGTTGCTGTATATATTCTCGTTACATTGATACTGCTATGTCCAAGTAAATCAGCAAGACCTGTAATATCTTTTGTCACTTTATAATAAATTCTTGCAAATAGATGTCGAAAATTATGCGGGAATATTTTTGATTCTGCTACTCCTGCCTTTTCTTTTAATCGTTTCATTTCTCTCCAAATATTACTTCTGTCTTTTAACTTCCCATTTTTCGTGACAAATATCCAACCTTCTGCTATTTGGTTATTATGGCAATAGGAAAGAAGTTTCCTTTGCAATACCTTCGGCAAAAAAATCCTTCTATACTTTCCTTTATTATAAATCTCTATCTTTCCAGATTTTACACGCTCCACTGTAAAAAATTTTATTTCGCTAATCCGAATTCCTGTACATGCTATTGTTTCAATACACAATGCAAGCTGTTCTTTTCCTTCTGCCATAGCTGTTGCAATCAATTTCCTGCATTCTTTTTCTGTCAATTCTTTCTGATCCTGTAAAAAAGGCTGCTTCTGCACTTTTATTCTTTTCACTTTCAGCTTTCCTACATTCAAAAATTCCAGGAACTGATTCAAGGCGGCAAGCATTGAATTAACACTATTGACAGCATATTTTTGAGCAAGCCATTCTTTATATTGCAACAATACTTTTTTATTGATCCGCTTATCATCTGCCAAAAAAGATAAAAACTTTTTTATATCTGCCATATATTTATTGATTGTTGCTTTTGCATTTTCTTTCTGGTATAGATAATCTGCAAATTTTTCTATCTCACTTTCTGATAGCTCTATTGAAAAATCCATCTGTTCCATAATCATAGTCCTCCTGAGAATTCATTTTCTTTCATTATAGCTGTTCGCTTTTTCATATTCCCATACACTACTTTTTCTACTTGTTATACATCCAAGATTTTTCAATATTTATCTCCGATTATATATCGTATTGTTGATTTTAGTCAACAGTAGACGCTTATTTTTATCATCTATTGTGGATATAATTTAACAATACGAGAGGAGATGTTTTATACTAATGTCGGATAGCGAATTATGTTTACAGGAAATCGGAAAAAGAATTATGGATCGTCGAAAAAAGCTGGGACTCACTCAAGAAGCACTTGCAGAAAAAGGGGAAGTCACTACCCAGTTTGTTTCTTATGCTGAATCAGGGAAGCGAGCAATGAGGCCTGAAAATCTGCTAAAAATCTCCTCTGCTTTAGAAGTAAGTGCCGATTATTTACTCACTGGTGAAATTATAGATAAGGATCTGTTGATTCTTTCAGATAAGCTCCGTCGACTCACTCCTTCACAGGTACGCACAGTTGAAGCTATTATAGATGAATGTAACAACCTTTTTAATCAGAAAGAAATTACCCTTCTCTCTCAAAAAAGGAATGGAAGCTACTAAAACAGTAACTTTCCATTCCTTTTTTGAGAGGATGAAACTTTTTCTGTAAAATAATGTTTATAAGGTTCTTCT
>NZ_QUHK01000080.1:0-2900 GCF_003479665.1 Blautia sp. AF14-40 | reverse complement strand
GCCCGCACCGGCACACACAGCGACTTGTTCGGCAAATAAACAGTCTGCCGCCGTATGGGGAAACCTGTACGGCGGTTTTTCTGTGTGCAAAAGTATGTCGTGAAATGCGACGCACTTGACAGGGGTACGCCAAAATGCAGTATCCTTTACCGATCCGACCCACGGTCGTAAGACTTGTCCCTTTCCTGTCGGGACAGCTGCTCGGCGGTTTTGCGGAGCCGTTCCACTCCTTTCAAATCATCCCTCATGGATTTCATGGCAAGCGTGTCCGTCTGCTTTCCAGCGGCCAGCTGGTCAATTTCCCGCTGCCATGCCTTCGGGGTGATTGCCTCGCCGCTGTTTTTCAGTTCTTTCAGATACCGGGCCGCTGCGTCATACAGAATCAGTTCCCGGCTGTGGCGCTGTTCAAACTGTTCCCGTTTTTCCGGCTTTACTTTGGCAAGCTGCTTGTGAATGGACTTGTACTGGTTGTACTGTTCCCACATCTCCCCGCGCTCGGTAAGGGTAGTGATCCGGCGCTCGGCCTTGACGATCTTTCCCCGCAGGTCATAGTAACAACTGTTCACATCAGCGATTTTTTCATGAAGCTGCTGCATAGACTGGATGCCGTTTGCCTGCAAAAAGCTGAATAGTGCAGCGCTTTCCTGCAAAGCCCGGATTTTGCCGGTGTGGGTGCGGGGAGCGTTCAACTGCTGCTGGGCCTCCCACAAGGCGGTCAAGCTGCTTTGCTGTGTTTGTGGTTTTTCCGCTTCGTCTTTCGACCAGCGATAAAGACGGGTAATGCGGGCTTTGATTTCTTTCAGCAGCTTGTTGTCGGCAGCGATCTGCCGGTTTACTTCGCCCTTGTCGGTGCGGATGCCGCGCTTTTCCATTTGGCTGGCGGCTGGCCCCAGATGGACAGAGGGAATCTTATCAATGCCCTGCCGCTTATAGCTGCGATGGTCAATGCGCTCCGGTCTGCCGGCAGATTCCAACGCCCGATTGATGTAGGCCGCCCACGCTGCCCTCCAAATCTCCACATTCCCTTTGTCGTTCCAGTCGGTGGTGTCCTCCCGGTAGTTCTTCCAGCCGCCTTTCCCATCCGGGATACGCTGTCCATTCTCGTCCAGGTCGTATGCCTTGCGGCACTTTGCGCCCCACTGTCCATTTTCTTTCAAAGGCCGGAGCGTCAGCATGATATGGACATGAGGGTTGCCGGTTCCCTTGTCATGGATAGCAAAGTCGGCGCACATTCCTTTGTCTACAAAGTTGTCCTTCACATAGGACCGGACAAGGGCAAGCTGCTGTTCTATGGACAGTTCGCGGGGCAAAGCTGCCTCAATCTCGCGGGCAAGCTGGCTGTCCCTTGCTTTCTCGATTTGCTCCACGCTGTTCCAGAGGATAGAACGGTCTGCAAATTCCGGCGGGGCGTAGGCAGGCAGCATGATCTCCGCATGAACAATGCCGCCTTTCCGGGTGTAGTCGTGGGTCATGCCGTCCCATTCATTTGTCAGCTTGGTTCCGCTGCGGTAAGCAGCTGCGGCAACAGCAGAACGGCCTGCGCTGCGCTTGATAATACTGACGGGGATATGACAGAAATCTATGGGGAACACCTCCTTTCAGTGAGGGGATAACAGGCTCTGTGGAGCCGGGCATACGCAAAGCGGGTGACTGGCTGCGCAGAGCGCACAAGGGGTTTGGGGAGTGTAGCGCCCCATCGCGGACGAAGTACGCAACAGCCCCCGGCAGGGCGCACAGCACCGGCAACGGTGTATAAGTGCGCCCTTGTAAACAAGGGACTTATGGCGTGTCCCCGGATTGTGACAGGTTTGCAGTCAATTCCGCAGCCCCCGGAAGATGGGACAGGGCAATCAAAAATGCTTTAACCTCTGCGCCGGAAAGGTCGGGAGCCAACGGGAAAATCCCCTCCAAAACGGCTCCACGCTCAATCAGGCGGCGGGTGCGAACCCTGCGTTCTTCGTTCCGATGCTTGTTCTCCAAAATCTTCTTTCGGTTTTCAAGCTGCCGAATCTCCTTCAGGACTTTCTCCCGTTCTTCTTTTTGGGGGTGGGCTGTAATTTTTTCGTTCATGTCAGGCACCTCTTTTCTTTGGAAATACTCATAGATTGACCGTCCATTTCTGTCGAGCAAAGTACCGGCGCAGCCTCCGCAGTGCGGCATGGATGGATTTTCCCGCCTGTGATGGCGTGACACCCTCCATTGCGGCAATATCTTTCACTTTCATACCCAGCATATAGCGGGCATGGACACGGCGAGCCTGCATAGGCGGCAGGGAAGAAATGGCTTCGTACAATCGCCGTATCAGTTCTTCGTATTCGGCTAATTCTTCTTTTTCTATCAGGTAGTCCTCCGGCGATGGCTGCGCCCAGCCGATGGCGGCATTTTCGATTCCATCGTTACAATCGAGGGAATAAAATGCCTTATACCGGAACATCTTGCGATCTCTGGCGGCCTCGGCTCTCTTGTCCAGAAGAAACGCTTCGACGATCTCATCGGACACCTCCACAAAAATGTCCTCTTTGCAAAATGGATAATATTGTTTGAGATTGATGGTCTGCATAGGCATGCCCTCACTCTGTTTGGAAAAAGCCATCATAGCAGCGGCGCATATTCCGCAGACCCCGGCGGATGGCAACGCTAACCTTGCTGCTGTGGACGCCCTCTATCCGAGAGATTTCCGGCTGCTTGATACCAGCAATGTAATAGGCGTGAACACGGCGGGCCTGTGTCGGAGTGGCATGAGCCAGAGCCACCGGCAGAGCTGCAATCAGGTGCAGGCGGGTGGTCATTTCTTCTCGTTCCAGCAAAATATCTTCCGGCGATCTGCTGTGTTCCAGTGCGTAATTTTCCAGCCAGCTGTATGCGTCCAGAGAGTAGTAGGCGCGGTGGTAGACTTTCCG
>NZ_QUHK01000008.1:77823-149445 GCF_003479665.1 Blautia sp. AF14-40 | reverse complement strand
GATAAGTTTGTGCAAAATTCGATATTTGCTCATTTATAGATCATAAGATAAAAAGCAATCAATACCTTGAAAAAGAAATGTTTCGTTAAGTTTCGAAGAAAGCATCCTGCACAAAAATCATCCTGAAAATTATCTGAATTTTACGAAAGCGCAGGGAAAAATGGAAATTGATTGACGAAGAAATAAAAAAGGCTTATAGTAAAGCTACGAAACAATACGAAACAAAAAAGTGATCGTGTTTCTTACAAGGATGCAAAAAACAGCTTTAGAGCTATGCGGGAGGAAAATGAGATGGAATTTAGTGGTGTATACCATAAAACTTCAGAACAGATGAGTTATGCCCTGGATGAGGACAGACTGATTGTCAATATCAAGACAGGATATGATGTAAAACAGGTTTTTATCCATTACGGAGATCCTTATGAAGCCGGAATTTTGGGCGGAAAAGAAAAGTGGATCGGAAAAAGAGAGGAAATGATATATAAAAAACGTCTGCCTTATCAGATCTGGTGGACAACAACGCTTCTTCCGGAATACAAAAGATGCAAATATTACTTTGAACTGCGGACGGAAAAGGAAGTCTGGTATTATTTTGAGGATGGTTTCCTGACAGAAGAACAGCTCCGGATGGATGGCCGTATGCAGCAGTGCTTTATTGTGCCCTGGATGAACCCGGCAGATATCAATCGCACACCGGCATGGGTAAACGAAACGATCTGGTATCAGATTTTCCCGGATCGGTTCTGCAACGGGACACCGGAAAAAAACGGAGATGATATCACACCCTGGAGAAATCACGGAACCGTAACAAACGAAGAAAAATTCGGAGGAAATCTGGAAGGGATCCGTCAGAGATTATCGTATCTGCAGGAACTTGGGATTACCGGTATTTATCTGAATCCGATCATGAAAGCAGAGTCCAACCACAAATATGACACGACCGATTATACAAAAATAGATCCGTTTTTTGGCGATGCGGATACAATGAAAGCGCTTTGCAAAGAAGCACATGAAAAAGGAATCCGCATTATGGTAGATGCAGTGTTTAATCATAGTGGAAGAAAATTTGAGCCGTGGATAGATATCCTGGAGCATGGAAAAGAGTCTCGTTATGCGGACTGGTTTATGGTAGAGGACTGGGAACAGGTTCAAAAAAGGGGAGACACCAGAGACCGACGGTTCTATTCCTTTGCATTTACAGACGGGATGCCAAAGCTGAATACAAACAACGAAGAGGTGATACAGTATTTCTGTAAAATCTGTGAGGACTGGGTACGGGAGTTTGATATCGACGGAATTCGTTTCGATGTAGGAAACGAAGTGGCGCACAGGTTCTTAAAGCGGATAAGAGAGCATTTAAAAACGATAAAGCCGGATATTTATCTTCTGGGGGAAATCTGGCATGATGCAAGCCAGTGGCTGCAGGGAGATGAATATGATTCTGTCATGAACTACCCGCTGCTGAGTGGAATCCATGATTTCTTTCTTGATAAAACAATGAAAAAAGAAGAATTTGAATATATGGTAAACCGTTGCTATACCATGTATATGCAGCAGAATAACGATGTACTTTTTAATCTCCTGGATTCCCACGATACCGAGAGGCTGATGAACCGTTTTCACGATCTGGACAAGTTCTACCAGCAGCTTGCAATCCTTTTTACGCTTCCGGGAAGCCCCTGTATTTATTATGGAACGGAGATCGCAATGGAAGGCGCTCATGATCCGGACTGCAGAAGATGTATGCCTTGGAGTGAAATTGAAAGCGAAGAGAATCAGAAAAAAATTGCAACGATGCGGAAACTGATCATGCTTCGAAGAAATGAAAAAGTGTGCAGAAGCCTGCATTTCCATTTTCCCAATGGCTATGAAAATGATCGGTGTGTAGAGTATATTAAACTAGACGAAGAGGGAAATAAAATCGAAGTTCTGCTCAACGCATCGGATGAGGAGATAAAAGTAAAAGGAGACGGGGAAGTACTTTTTGCCCGGGAATTTGATGGAGAGATACTTGGTGTAAATGGAACGTTAATTCGCAGGATGTAAGGGTTTCACCTGTTAGAAATATGTGCAGACAGGCACAAAAAAAGCATGTTTTCTGGAAAAGCCACCGGAAAACATGCTTTTTTGATCTCTTGACTCGCCAAAAACATAAGTAAGGAGCCATTTTTCGAAGGAAAATGAGCGGATTACGAATGTTTTTGAAGATTGCGTGAGTGCAAAGCACATAGCAATCTGGTATCGCAGTGATCAGACGTTTAAAATACCGAACGACTGCAGCAGCAGTGCGGCAAGGAGCACGGGTGCAATAAACTTCACCATGACGATATACAGCCTCTTTCGACCGAACTTATATCCTCCCAGCGTCACCTCATCGATGATGACCTGCGGCTTTACAACCCATCCGATCAGAATACAGGAGAGAAGTGCAACAAGCGGCATCAGAAGGTTATTGCTGATAAAATCCATGACATCCAGGATCTGAGCCGTTGCGCCATTTGGAAGCTTCAGTTCAAAATAAAGCGCATTGTAGCCGAGGCATACGATGATACCGACGAGACATGCATAAACGGTTACAATAACCGTGCTTTTCTTTCTGCTGATGTGAAATTTGTCGATCATACAGGAAACAATGGACTCCATGACCGATACGGAAGATGTAATGGCTGCAAAGGAGACCATAAGAAAGAAAATGGTTCCGATTACGCCGCCTGCTGCTCCCATGGACTGAAAGACCTTCGGCAGGGAGACAAACATCAGACCAGGGCCGGCGGACATACCCTCTGCTCCCATAAAGGTAAATACAGCAGGAACGATCATCAAACCGGCAAGCAGCGCAACGATGGTGTCAAAAATCTCAATCTGATTGATCGATTTCATCAGGTTTGTTTCTTTTTTTACGTAGGAACCGTAGGCAACCATGATACCCATCGCAACGCTGATCGAAAAGAAAAGCTGTCCGAGTGCATCGACAAAGACGGTGAAAAATTTCTGCGGCGTCATTCCTTTAAAATTTGGAACAAGATAAATTTTCATACCCTGCAGTCCCGTACGGACGACACCGTCTGCGTCGGTATGGGTCAGGGTCAGAGAAAAAACAGAAATTCCGATGATTAAAATCAGAAGGATCGGCATCAGAATTTTGCTGTAGTTTTCAATTCCCTTATTGACACCACGATATACAACGAATGCGGTAAGAAAAAGATAGATTCCCAACCACACAATCGGCTGCCATGTACCGGTAATATAGCCGGTAAAGTAACCATCCTCGGCAGCAGCAGTGCCATGTCCGGTGAGAAACACAGACAGATATTTTAATACCCAGCCGCCAATGGAGCAGTAGTAAGGCAGGATGACAACCGGCACGATACTGGCGAGAAGGCCAAGACCGTTCCAGCCCGGGTGAATCTTACCGTAAGCGACAAGCGGACTTTGTCCGGTTTTTCTTCCGATGGCAATATCAGTTGTCAGCAGGGTAAATCCAAAGGTCAGAGCCAGTACGATATAAACTAAAATAAAGGTTCCGCCTCCGTCTTTTGCGGCAAGATAAGGGAAACGCCAGATATTTCCCAGTCCAACCGCGCTTCCTGCAGCAGCAAGCACGAAGCCGATCGATCCGGTAAAGCTGCCGCGCGTATGTTTCTTTTCCATATAAGATACATCTCCTTATTGATAGACTGACTGTTTTTAACAGCCGAATACTTCTATTATAAAGTTCGGACGATACTTCGTCAACCAGAAGATCTATAGATTGACAAATTCGATTAGTTGTACTATCATCTAATTAGTTGTATATGCATCTATTTGAAACAGATCGAGAATGGACAGGAGGAACAGAAAAATGGATCCAACAGAACGGAAAATAACAAAAATAGCGCGGGAAGCCGGGAAATTTACGGTGCAGGCAATGAAAGAAGAAGGCATCGGTACGGCAGAATTTGACTTTATCCATCTGGTGCGCCATCATCCGGGCATCACCCAGACGGAAGTGCGCGAACAGTTAAAGATTGATAAAGGAGCCGCTGCAAGGCGCGCTGCAAGCCTTGAGACAAAGGGATATCTGATCCGGAAACCGAATCCGTGGGACGGCAGAAGCCAGCTTCTGTATGCTACGGAAAAAGCAGAATCCTTGAAAAATTCCAAAGCGGAAATTGAAACATTCTTTTACGAATGGCTGCTTGCAGAGCTTCCGGAAAAAGAGGCAGAGAGCTTCTGCGAAACACTGGACAAGCTGTACTGGAAATCGAAGAGAGAACGGCAGAATCATTTTGCGGAACTTTCAAAAATTTTAAGGGAAAAAGCAGATAAAACAATAAAAGCAACAGCAGAAGGAGGCAGCGGCGATGAAGGATGAATCCTTTCGCCCGAACCGGATGCTCTCTTACTTTCAGGAAGAATGGAAAATTCTCTTTTTTGTTACGGTTTCCGGTCTCATCTATAATCTGGGACTTCTTGCAGGCCCCTGGTTTGAGGGAAAAATGACAGGAAAGCTGGTTGATCTCCTCGGCGGCACAGGAACCTTCCACCAGATGCTGATGCTGGTCACGGCCTATGTCGTGAGTATTGGCATTGTGCAGGTTTCCCGCTATTTCAAACGGTTCTATGTCAGAAGATTTGCCAACAACGTCAACCGGCATATGAAGCAGATTCTTTACGGAACGCTGGTTCGCAAAAGCCGTTTGGAGCTGGAAGCGGAAGGTACCGGAAATATACTGACGAAGGCCATTCTCGATGTAGACGATTGCGTAGAAGGAATGCGGAAATTTACAACGGAAATCTTTGATACCGGTGTTGCTCTTCTCGCCTATGCGTGTATGCTGCTCTGGTACGACTGGCGCCTGGCTCTTCTCTGCATGATTTTCCCACCCATTTCCTACGTGATTGCCGAAAAGATGAAGGTCATGGTACAGAAAACGGGCGCTGCCTATAAGGTACAGTCGGGTGCATTAAGTGCTGCAACCCTGGACCGTGCGACAAATGCCATCACGTATCGTGTCTTTGGCTGTGAGGAGGACAGAAAGGCCGCTTATGAGGAGAATCTTTCGGCTTACGAATCTGCCGCTGTGCGCGCCAATATCTGGAACACAGCTATGCCGCCGATTTACCGTATGATCTCGATGACGAGCATTCTGTTTATCCTGTATTTTGGAGGCAGAAACGTCCTGCAGGAGGGATGGACACCGTGGAACATCGCCGTATTTACCACGTTTTTGTCCTGCTACACAAAGCTTGCCACCAAATCATCGAGCGCTGCGAAGCTTTTTAATGCGGTACATAAAGCGCAGGTTTCCTGGAAACGAATCAAACCTTTGCTGCAGAATTCCAAAACAGAACCGGAGCTTCCAGCCGCAGCGCCTGCAGAGCTTAACGTCGATCACCTGCATTTTGCCTATCCAAACGGAAAAGAGATCATCCATGACCTGTCGTTTCAAGCGTCTCCTGGCCAGATCATCGGTGTGACGGGACCTGTCGCATGCGGAAAGTCAACGCTTGGAAAGACTTTTCTCTGCGAGTCGCCGTATGAGGGAAGCATCACCTTCGGCGGAAAAGAACTTGGAAAAATGGAAAAAGCAGACCGGAACCGCATGGTCGGTTATCTTGGCCATGACCCGGAGCTGTTCCATGGAAGCGTGGAAGAGAATATCCGTCTCGGGGGAAAAGAGGGCGCAGAGGAGATGATCCGAGTCGTCTGCCTGGAAGATGAAGTGAAAGCAATGGAAAACGGAATCCATACCCTGGTCGGAACGGGCGGTGTCCGCCTCTCTGGTGGTCAGGCGCAGCGCCTTGCCCTTGCGCGAACCCTGTACCACAAACGGCCGGTTCTGGTTCTCGACGATCCGTTTTCGGCACTCGACAAAGAGACGGAAGTACAAATTTTTTTAAATTTAAAGGAGCTGGCAAAAGACTCTATTATAATCCTCATTTCCCATCGCCTCTATCTGTTCGACCAGATGGATCAGGTCATCTGGATGGATGAGTGCCATACGAAGGTCGGCACACATGAGGAACTCCTTGCAACGGTTCCGTCCTACGCAGAGCTCTGCAGCAATCAGACGAAGGGAGGCAGCTTTTGATGCAAAAGAAAGAATCTGTATTGCGGGTAATCAAAGAAACCGTTCGAAAACACGGCGTTTTATCAGCCGCACTTTTGGGAGTCGTCTGCGGTGCGGTTATTTTCGCACTGCTCCCGCCTCTTGTGCTGGCACAGCTGATTGACCTTTTGACAAAGAAGCATACCCTCTGGATGGAAGGAATTCTGCTGTATTTCGGACTTCTTGCCCTGACGGGTCTTCTGGAGTCGGCACGAGAGAGTCTTCTGACGGTATTCGGCCAGAAAATTACACATGCACTCCGAAGCAGTCTGATGGAAAAGTTCGGACGCCTTTCCGCCAACGAGCTGAACCGCCAGGAGCCGGGCGCTCTCGTATCAAGATTTGTCGGTGACGTCGACACAGTGGAAAACCTGTTTACCTCCGGGATCATCAGTATGTTTGCCGATGCGTGCAAAATCTTAAGCATTCTTGCCGTCATCTGGGTGACTAATCGTGGACTTACGATTGTTCTGATTATTTTACTCCCTGTTCTGTTCCTCTTTACCCGTTATGTTCAGAAAAACATGCTGGCCTCCCAGATTGCCAACCGCCGTGCAGTCAGCCGTGCTTCGGGTCACGTTCCAGAGACGCTGCACAACATCCGTACCATTCACTGTCTGCAGAAAGAGACGTATATGGAGCAGCAGTATGCGCACTATATTGATGACAGCTACAGCGCAATGGAGAAGACCAATTTTTACGATGCCGTCTATTCTCCGGTCATCCTGATTTTAAATGCCATTGTTGTTGCTGTTGTCATGCTGCTTTCGGCCTCCGGCAATCCGACCGTTTTAAAGCTGTTCTGCATGTCCGCCGGAACCGCCGTTGCTGTTATAAACTATATTTCCCAGATCTTTGCTCCGGTCGAAAGTCTTGGTATGGAAATCCAGACAATTCAGTCTGCGTTTGCCGGTATGGAAAGAATCAATGAATTTTACAGCCTGGAAGAGAAGAAAGAGCCGGCTGCGCTGACTGCAAATACAGATTACGGCATAGCGGCTGAGCTAAAAAATGTGACGTTTGGATATGACGAAAGCCAGGTCATCTTAAACGATGTAAGTCTGCAGATCAAAAAAGGCGAGCAGGTAACACTTTTGGGACGAACGGGTGCCGGAAAGAGTACTATTTTCAAACTGCTGCTCGGTTTATATGAGCCACAGAAAGGAATGGTTCTGATTTGGGGCGTTCCATCTGTCGATCTGCCGGATGCGAAGAAACGAAAGGTTTTCGGCTATGTGGAGCAATCGTTCCACATGGTGCCGGGATCGGTAAAAGACCAGATTACTTTGTATGATGCAAAGATTTCGGATACAGATGTAAAAAAAGCAGCAGAGCTGACCGGACTTGCAAAGACCATCGAGGCGCTTCCGGACCAATATGATACGATCTGTACACAGGATCTCTTCTCACAGGGTCAGTGGCAGCTCCTCTCGATTGCCCGTGCAGCCGCAGCGGAGCCTGAAATTCTGCTCCTCGATGAGATTACCGCAAACCTTGATGCAGAGACGGAAAAAATGGTATTAAATGCATTGCAAAGGGTTTCCAAAAACCGTACCGTAATTTCCATTTCCCACCGAACTATGGCAGAAACGGGACGCGTGATTCCAATTTCATAATTTCTTTTCGTTCATTAAATTTTTGAAACAAAGCGTGCCGGATGCATTCTGACAAAAAAAGATGCGCCGACACGCTTTCTTTGTCCCGCCAGGCAGAACAAAATAGAGCGGAGGAGCGAGTTTCAATTGACACAAAAAAGGGGAGCAAGTACAATAAAAGTAACGAAAAGAGAGGAGGCGGTATTCAGTTGAAAAAGAGAAAATGGAAATTCCGCATCGCAGGCGGCGCTGTCACGCTGCTTGGCATCTATCTGATGGCGGTCGGCTACGGAGAGACGATCACACTCACCATCGCCACGGTTGTCCTGATTTTCGGCATTGCCATCTGGTCCATGGCAACCCCGGAGAACTACAATTCCATGACGGATATGATTGCCATGATCTCCATGGAGAAGCCGCGGAAAATCGAAGAATTTTATGAGGCTTACAAGAACGTCGATACACCGTTCGGTTCTGCATGGCTTGCAAAATTCTACACGATGCGGCAGAAAGCACTCGTTTTCGGACCGGACGCCAAGGGAGAATATCTCTACTTCTGGCTGACTAAAGACGGTCATGTCGGTTATTTGGGATATTCCTTCATCGAAGGCTTTATCAAAAAGAAACTCACCACACCCGTGTATCCGATTCATGAAGATGTTGCAGAGAACCTCGCAGACCATCTAAGCTACCATTCCGATCTGATGATGTTCCAGAGCGAATTAAAAGCGAATCTGGAGCATTTCGTCAAAACCGGAACGGTACAGCCGTTTCAGAAGATTTCGGCGTCCCAGATTTACACTTTCACGGAGGATTACCGCCTGACGGGCCAGCATTTCGATCTGGAGGATACAGACGGAAACCTGGTTTACGAGATCGACAGCACCGTGCCGCTGAAAACATTTTATATCTACGATGCGATGCACACCGAAATCTTCCGTATGACGAAGGAACTGCTCCACGCGCTGCCGACGTACCGTTTTTATCTGTACGGCGAGCCGTATGGTGTGTTGAAAAAGCAGTTTGCACTCGTACGGGATCAGTTCTCGATGGAACTGCCGGAGGGAAAACTGGAACTCCGGGAATACGCTGGCTCCATCGGCCACAATTACTCGGTAAAACTGAACGGAACTATGATCGGCGCCATCGTCGACAATATGGATCTTACCGTCGGAAACATCATGTTCGACAATGCGTTTCTGATTGTCTACGATGCAAAATATCTGCCGCAGCTGACCGCACTCGCTGTGATGGCGGCAAGAGAACTGGCACGCGACAAGGACGGCGGTCTTTCCAATCGGTCCTGACAAAAGAAAGAGAGGGGAATCTATGAGAAAAACGACAAAATTGTTTTTGGGTTTTACAGCAGGACTTCTGCTTCTGTGCGGCTGCTCGGCGGCAGAAGAAAAGTTAGGGTATGAAAACGCGGATGTGGCAAAAGAAGCCCTTGCATCGGCTTCGTCCGTCCGCATGCGCTGTGATCTGGATAACGTTGACGCTTCGGGAAACATTTATGCGGATGAAAAGGCTGCCGCGTATATGAAAAACAGCGGTCTCTTTGATCAGACCTGGACGATCTCTATTTCCGGCGAAGAATGGTTCCATATGAAAATTGTGACGGACGAAGAAATCAATAAGATGACAAAATCCGCTACTACCTATGCATTCTATGATCCGGACAACAACCTGCTTGGCTATGCACAGGAGCGCGTGACGACACCGGATCAGATGCCGGAAGCGTATTACATTATTTTTCTCGATGCAGATCTGAACGAAAAACCATATTACGCATCAGAGGATGGACATACCATTTATACAGAGGGCGGAACGGTGATCGGTTCTGCGAAAAAAGAGATGGACTGGTCCGGTTCACAGTGCAATCTCTATGTGAACCTGGAGGATAACGGTACGCAGGTGATGGATTTCCAGGATAAATACGCCTTGCTCGATATGATGTACGATGAGGCAAATGAGTATTACAAAGATAACAAGTAAGGCGGAGGAAAAAGGCAGTTGAAAAAGAGAATATATACAGCCGCTGGTCTTTTTCTTGCCGCCGCTCTGGTGCTTGGCGGCTGCGGAAAAGAAAAAGTGCCGGAATCTGAGTTTGCAACTGCGGATGAGGCAAAAGAGGCGCTTACATCGGCAGAAACCATAGAAATCTACTTTGACCTGTATGGAAGTAAACGAAAGACGAAGATTGTGGCAGACGGAAAAGTGGCGGGCTATCTTCAGAAGAATACGGTCTATATCAACGAGGAGGAGTGGTTTTCGATTGACTATGTGGAGGATGAGCCCATCAATGACAGAGAAGGCTCCGGCACGACGTACGGCTATTACGACGCATCCGGTACGTGTCTTGGCTATGCGCAGGAGCAGTATGTGGATACCTCCTATGGAAAAGATACAAGACTGATTTTCCTTGATGTAGATGAAACGCCGCTCGATTACCAGAGTTCGAGAAGCGGCAGGATTCTGTATGATGAAAATGACGAGGAGATCGGCAGCGGAAAGATCGGGCGATCCGGGGTCAGTCTTCTTGACCAGTGGTACACGAATCTTTACTGTGCCGTCTTTAAGACCGAGACGGACGGCGCGCGGCAGATTGATTTCATGGACCGGATGGCGATGCTGTGGCGTCTGGAGCGCGATTACCGCTCAATTGACGACAATCCTGTCAACACCGGCGTGCAGATTTATGAAACGGTTGCCGTTGTTTTTGTGCTGATCCTGTTGATTGGTTCGTCTTTCTCAAAATGGAGACAAAAAAAGAAAAATTAAAGGGAATGCTCGCTTCCTGGACGGCTGGTTTTGAGAAAAAACCACTGGCAGGAAGGGGGCATTTTATACGCTTGTGAATCTTGCACAATTTCTGGTTTCATGCTAAAATTGTGCAGGTATAACGTTTGTTATACTTCTTATATTTATTTTTGAGAAAAGGTATGAAATACAAATGAACGATACAGAAACAAAAAACACAGCGGTAAAAGCGCCGGCACTGATGTCCACGCGGCCTGTGACAGCACAGGATGCGCTGGATCAGTGTGAGAAGCTTTCGCCTATGATGGTACATTATTGCCAGACGAAGACGGGCTTGACTGACCCGGCTAATACCATTTTGTTTTACCGCTTAGGTGATTTCTACGAAATGTTCTTCGAGGATGCCACCCTGGTATCCAAAGAACTTGAGCTTACGCTGACCGGAAAGGACTGCGGCATGGAGGAGCGCGCTCCGATGTGCGGTATCCCGTATCACGCTGCAGAAGGGTATATCAACCGTCTTGTAGAGAACGGCCATAAGGTTGCGATCTGCGAGCAGATGGAGGACCCGAAACAGGCAAAGGGCATGGTAAAGCGCGAAGTCATCCGCGTTGTCACACCGGGTACGACGCTGATCCCGCAGGGACTTGATGAGACGAAGAACAACTACATCATGTCGATCGTCTGCATGGAGGGATGCTTCGGTATCTCTACAGCAGATATCTCGACCGGCCAGTGCTTCGTCACGGAAATGGACAAGCCGCGCCGCCTTGTGGATGAGATCACGAAGTTTATGCCGGCGGAAATCATCTGCAATCAGTCGTTCCTGCTCTGCGGGATTGATGTGGAGGATCTCCGGACCCGCCTTCATATCTGCGTGAATGCATTGGAAGACTGGTATTTCGACGATGACATCTGCCGCCGTACACTGCAGGAACAGTTCCATGCTGCTACGATGGAAGGCCTTGGCATCGCCGATTACAACTGCGGAACAATTGCAGCCGGTGCGCTGTTCCAATATCTGCATGAGACACAGAAATCGGATCTGTCTCACATGAATTCGATTACACCGTATGTGACAGACAAATATATGCTGATCGACAGCTCCAGCCGCCGGAATCTGGAACTGGTGGAAACGCTGCGTGAGAAGCAGAAACGCGGCTCCCTGCTCTGGGTTCTCGACAAAACCCGCACGGCGATGGGCGCGCGTCTTCTGCGAAGCTACGTGGAGCAGCCATTGATCGACGAGGATGAAATCAATGCAAGACTCGATGCTGTAGAGGCTCTAACGGGGCAGGCGATGCTACGCGAGGAAATCCGTGAATACCTCCGCCCGGTCTATGACCTCGAACGTCTCGTCGGAAGAATCAGCTACCAGTCCGCGAATCCGCGTGACTTGATTGCCTTTAAATCATCGCTGCAGATGCTGCCTTACATCAAACAGCTTTTAAATTCGTTTGACGGCGGCGCTCTGGCACAGATTCAGGAGGAACTCGACCCGCTCGAGGACCTCTATCAGCTTGTCGATGCGGCAATCGTCGATGATCCGCCGTATCTGATGCGCGACGGCGGTATGATCAAGGACGGCTACAACGAGATGGTCGATAATTACCGTCACGCCAAGACTGAGGGAAAACAGTGGCTGAGTGAGCTGGAAGCAAGCGAACGCGAGAAAACCGGTATCAAAAATATGAAGGTCAAATACAACAAGGTATTCGGCTATTATCTGGAGGTTACAAACTCGTTTAAAGATCTCGTTCCGGATTACTATACGAGAAAACAGACCCTGACGAATGCGGAGCGCTACATTACCCCGCGCCTCAAGGAACTCGAGGATACGATTCTCGGTGCGGAGGATAAGCTGTATGCGCTGGAATACGATCTCTTCTGTACGGTGCGTGATACGGTTGCCGGTGAGGCAGAGCGGATTCAGCGCACGGCGCAGGCCCTCGCACGGCTTGATGTGTATGCATCGCTTTCCTACGTTGCCGAGCACAACCACTATGTGCGTCCGAAGCTGAACAGCCGCGGAAAGATTGATATCAAGGACGGCCGTCACCCAGTGGTCGAGAAGATGATTCCAAACGATATGTTTATCGCAAATGATACCCTGCTTGACAACGGTGACCACCGCGTTTCCGTCATCACCGGACCGAACATGGCCGGTAAATCGACGTATATGCGCCAGACGGCTCTCATTGTGCTGATGGCACAGATCGGTTCGTTTGTTCCGGCTTCGAAGGCAAACATCGGTATTGTGGATCGGATCTTTACCCGTGTCGGCGCATCCGATGACCTTGCAAGCGGCCAGAGTACATTTATGGTCGAAATGACGGAGGTGGCAAATATTTTACGGAATGCGACCGCGAACAGTCTTTTGATCCTTGATGAGATCGGACGGGGAACGAGTACGTTTGATGGTCTTTCGATTGCCTGGGCGGTCATCGAGCATGTGGCGAATCCGAAGCTGCTCGGTGCGAAAACGCTGTTTGCGACACATTACCACGAACTGACGGAGCTCGAAGGAAAGCTGCCGGGAGTACACAATTACTGTATCGCCGTCAAGGAAAAGGGAGACGATATTGTGTTCCTGCGTAAAATTGTACAGGGCGGTGCAGATAAGAGCTACGGGATCCAGGTGGCGCGCCTCGCAGGTGTGCCGGAGTCGGTGCTTTCCCGGGCCCAGGAGCTGGTGGAGCAGTTAAGTGATGCCGATATTACCGCAGCAGTCAAGGATCTGACAATGCAGAAGAAGCCAAAAGCAAAGCCGGTTCACTACGACGAGGTTGATATGGCGCAGATGTCACTGTTCGATACGGTACAGGATGACGATATCATTAAAGAACTCTCGGAGCTTGATATTTCGAATATGACACCGATGGATGCATTAAATACGCTGTACCGTTTCCAGGGAAAGGTAAAGAACCGCTGGAAATAAACCACGGTAAATGAAAATTTAACCGAATCAAGCAAGTCCCCTGCTTCCCTTGCGTGAAGCAATAAGCAGTTGGGTTGGGAACAGAAAGGATTAACATGGCTACCATAGCAGTACTGGATCAGAATACGATTGATAAAATTGCGGCCGGTGAGGTCGTAGAGCGGCCGGCCTCCGTGGTAAAAGAGCTGGTAGAAAACGCAATGGATGCCGGCGCAACGGCAATTACCGTGGAAATCCGCGATGGCGGTATTTCGCTGGTGCGGATCACGGACAATGGAAGCGGCATTCCGGCCGAACAGGTGCCGCTCGCTTTTCTGCGCCACGCGACGAGTAAGATCCGTTCCGTGGAAGAACTCGTGCAGATTGCATCTCTTGGCTTCCGCGGCGAGGCGCTCTCGAGTATCTCGGCGGTTGCGCAGGTCGAGATGATTACGAAAACGCCGGATGCGCTGACGGGAACGCGGTATGTGATTGAGGGCGGCGCGGAGAAGGCCAATGAGGAGGTCGGTGCCCCGACCGGAACAACCTTTCTGGTCCGGAATCTTTTTTACAACACGCCGGCTCGTCAGAAATTCTTAAAAACGCCGGTTACGGAGGCGAATGCGGTGACTTCCGTTGTGGAGCAGCTTGCGCTGTCGCACCCGGGGATTTCGTTTAAATATATGGTGAATTCACAGGTGAAGCTCCATACGAGCGGCAACCGGAATTTAAAAGAACTGGTCTATAATATCTACGGCCGCGACATCGCGAGGGAGCTGATCGAGATTCACTCGGAAAGCCCGCTGATGACGATCGACGGCTTTATCGGAAAACCGGTGATTTCAAGGGGAAACCGGAATTTTGAAAATTATTACGTGAATGGACGGTATGTGCGGAGCAAGCTGCTGGCCCGCGCGATCGAGGACGGATATCAGACATCGATGATGCAGCATAAATATCCGTTTACGCTGTTCTATGTCCAGATGGATGGAGAAGCAGTCGACGTCAATGTGCATCCGACGAAGATGGAACTGCGATTTTCCCATCAGGAGGAGATTTACCGCCAGATGCGTGATATGATCTCGGATGCCCTGAATCACAGGGAGCAGATTGTGAAGGTTTCGCTTTCTTCCGACAGGGAACGGAAAGCAGAGGAAAAAGCGGCACGGAAAGAACAGATTGTTGTTCCGGAACCGTTCGAGCAGAAACGGCAGGTAAAAGAAGGCTTTGCACGGCAGTCCCTTCCGGTGGAGCCGGTTTCCAGCCAGAGCAGAAGAATGCCGATTTTCCCGGAGGTGGAACGAAATGGATACCGCGCAGCGAAAACGTATGTGCCGGTTCAGCAGATGACGGGAATGACGCGGGAAGAGGAAGAACTGTTTGAGCCGGGTGCAGGAAACGTGCCAAAGACGGCAGATCATTCTGTGCAGACAGAAAAAACGGCGGTTCTGAGTTCAGCTGAAACTGCAGCAGAAATGCCAATGCAAAAGGAGACTGCTTTGCCGCAGACCTCTCAGACGTTTCTGAAACAAACAGAGACACCGAATCGTATGGCTGAATCACAGCAGGCAGCAGCGCGGAATAAGGATGTAAAAGCGTGGGATCAGCAGGAGAGCAGCAATGCGGAGCAGGAAGTTACAAATCCAGCAGGCAGCTCAAGCGTGGAAGCAATACAGCATCCGCAGGAGCCAGAGACGGTTCCGCAGACGCCTTCCATGCCGGAAGAACGTTCATCTGCATCCGCTTCGTCTGAGCCGGAAGGCCAGATGCAGCTCTTTGATGAGCAGTTTCTTACCCCGGAGGCAGAGAAATCGCACCGCATTATCGGCCAGGTTTTCGATACGTACTGGCTGATTCAGTACGGCGAGAATCTCTACATCATCGATCAGCATGCCGCACACGAGAAGGTGCTGTTTGAACGGATGATGAAGAATTACCGGGAAAAGAACGTCACATCCCAGATGGTGAGTCCTCCGTTGATCGTCTCCTTAACGCCGCAGGAAGCAGATCTTGTGACCCGTTACATGGATGTCTTCCAGTCCTTCGGCTATGAAATTTCCCCGTTCGGCGGAAAGGACTATGCGATCAACGCTGTGCCGCACAATCTGTACGGCATTGCGACAGAAGAACTGTTTATCGAGATTCTTGACAATCTCGAGGAGGTCCGCGAAAAGCCGCTGGAGATCTTAAAAGACCGTCTGGCGACCATGTCGTGCAAGGCCGCTGTCAAGGGGAACAACCATCTTTCCTATGCGGAGGCGGAACAGCTGATTGCCGAGCTTTTGACGCTCGAAGATCCGTACCACTGCCCGCACGGCCGCCCGACGATCATTTCCCTCTCGAAGCGGGAACTGGAAAAGAAATTTAAGAGAATTGTGTAGGTGATTTTTTTGAAAAAACCTTTGATTATCCTGACCGGTCCGACCGCTGTCGGCAAGACGAAGCTGTCGATTTCGCTTGCCAAAGCGGTGAATGGGGCCATTATCTCCGCGGATTCCATGCAGGTCTACCGCCATATGGATATCGGATCTGCCAAAATCCGCCCGGAGGAGATGCGCGGCGTTCCGCATTATCTGATCGATGTGCTCGATCCTTCCGAAGAGTTTCACGTCGTGAAGTTTGTGGAACTGGCGCATGAAGCGATGGAAAAAATATACGCCGCCGGACAGATTCCGATCGTGACGGGCGGCACCGGATTTTATATTCAGGCACTGCTAAAAGAAGTTGATTTCACGGAATCACACGGCGAGCTTCCAATCCGGAAAGAACTGGAAGAAAAGGCGGCGACAGTGTACGGTGCAGCAGAGCTGTATCAGAAATTATCGGAAGTTGACCCTGCATCCGCGGAGACGATTCATCCGAACAATGTCAAACGTGTGATTCGGGCGCTGGAATATTATTATGAAACGGGACAGAAAATCTCGGAGCACAACGAGGAGCAGAAACAGAAGGAATCCCCGTACTGTTCTGCTTATTTTGTGCTGAACGATGAACGTTCGATTCTGTACGACCGGATCGACCGGCGGGTGGATCAGATGATCCACGACGGACTGGTTGATGAAGTTTCCCGTTTGAAAGAAATGGGATACACGAGAGAACTTGTCTCCATGCAGGGTCTGGGCTACAAAGAGCTGTTCCCGTATCTTGCAGGGGAATGTTCACTGGAAGAGGCCATTTATATCATCAAGCGGGACACCCGTCATTTTGCCAAACGGCAGCTCACCTGGTTCCGACGGGAAAAAGATGTAATCTGGCTGAACAAGCCGGATTTTGCTTACGACGAAGAAAAAATATTATCCTATATGCTGGATTGCTGGAACGAAACCGTTTCGGCCGATGCAAAGGAAGAAGGAGGAAGTGTTAAGTGATTAACTAAGTTGACAAAAGATATAATAAGTGTTTAAATATACCTATGGAGGTGTACGATGAACACGTCAAATATCAGAAATTATAAACCAAAAGATTTTGCTGAATTATTAGGGGTTTCCGTCAAAACGCTGCAGCGATGGGACCGGGAAGGAATTTTAAAAGCCAACCGTACTCCAACAGACAGACGCTATTACACTTATGATCAGTACCTTCAATTTAAAGGAATTCATACAGAAGAGGATGAGCGGCAGGTAGTTCTTTACGCCAGGGTATCGACCCGAAATCAAAAAGATGATTTACAGAACCAGACAGCATTTCTGCGCCAGTACTGTAACGCAAAAGGAATGATTGTCGGCCAGTGTATCGAAGAGTATGGAAGCGGTTTAAATTATAACCGGCCGAAGTGGAACCGACTGCTGGATGATGTTATGGAACAGAAAGTAAAAACCATTGTGATTACACATAAGGACCGTTTTATCCGGTTTGGCTATGAATGGTTTGAAAAGTTCTGTATGAAGTTTCATACAACAATCATCGTTGTGAATAATGAATCCCTGTCACCGCAGGAAGAGCTGGTGCAGGATATTATTTCCATTCTTCATGTATTTTCGTGTAGATTATACGGACTGCGCAAGTATAAGAAACAGATAGAAAGAGATGAGGAAATTGCAGAAGAGCTTCAAGACGGAAATTAATCCGACGGATGAGCAAAAGCTGAAAATCCGCCGGACGATCGGGACATGCCGGTATGTTTATAACTTTTATCTGGACCAGAACAGAAAACGTTACGAGAAGGGTGAAAAGTTTATGAGCGGAAAATCCTTCAGCGTCTGGCTGAATAATGAGTATCTGCCCCAAAATCCGGAGTATGCCTGGATCAAAGAGGTCAGTTCCAAATCGGTAAAACGTTCTCTTGAAAATGCATGTACGGCATTTTCAAGATTTTTCAAAGGGCAGAGTCATTTTCCAAGATACAAAAAGAAAAATAAATCCAACGTCAAAATGTACTTTGTAAAAAACAACCGTACGGATTGTTTCTGCGAACGGCACCGGGTCAATATTCCCACCCTGGGATGGGTACGGATCAAGGAAAAAGGATATCTTCCGACAACGAAAGACGGATATGTAATTAAAAGCGGCACGGTTTCCATGCGTGCCGGAAGATATTACGTTTCTGTTCTGGTGGAAGTACCTGATCCACCAAAAGAAGAAAACCGGAATGAGGGGATTGGAATTGATTTAGGAATCAAAAGTTTTGCTGTGCTTTCTGATGGAACTGTTTATCAAAACATCAACAAGTCAGCAAAAATAAAGAAACTGGAAAAACAGTTAAGACGGGAACAGAGAAGTCTTTCCCGTAAATATGAAAATTTAAAGAAAGGAGTGTCCACTCAAAGAGCGAATATACAAAAACAAAAGTTAAAGGTACAGCGGCTTTATCAGCGGATTGACAATATCCGCACCGATTATATTAAGAAAACAATTGCAGGGATTGTGAAAACCAAGCCATCCTTTGTTACGATTGAAGATCTGAATGTAAAAGGTATGATGAAGAACCGGCATCTTTCGAAAGCAACAGCATCGCAGAAATTCTATGAGTTCCGCACAAGACTGCAGGGAAAATGTGCAGAAAAAGGAATCGAACTGAGAATAGCAGACCGCTGGTATCCGTCCTCCAGACGCTGCCATAATTGTGGACAGATTCGAAAAGATTTAAAACTTTCGAATCGGGTTTACCAGTGCAGCTGTGGGTATTGCGAGGACAGGGATCTGAATGCGGCATTAAACCTGAGAGATGTGAAAACTTATCAGAGTGCGTAAGAAACGCAGAGATACATATGTACCGAAGGCCATTTCGGGAATTAACGACTGTGGAGTGTACCAGAACTTGTGAGTAGATACAGCTCCGGCTGGTCAAAAGCATACACGTTTGAAACAGTAAGTAGGATTCGTGAGAACTACAATATCTCGATATGAGTATATTTGATCATATTTTGAGTGGCAGAACAATCATGTTGACAGAAAAAGCTGCTATGTACAGCACACTTGGCATTTCCAAAGAGGTTTTCGCATTTGGAACGAAAATTGAGGAAGAATTAAAAGAGCGTTTTGCAAAAATTGATGAAATCGCAGAATACAACCAGTTAAAGGTCATCCACGCCATGCAGGCAAGCAAGGTCAGCGAGGCATGCTTATATGGAACCACAGGATACGGATACAATGACCTGGGACGTGATACGCTGGAGCAGGTCTATGCAACGTGCTTCGGCACTGAGGATGCACTGGTACGCCCGCAGATCGCCTGCGGAACCCATGCGCTTGCAACGGCGCTTTCCGGAAATCTCCGCCCGGGCGACGAACTGCTTTCTCCTGTTGGAAAACCATACGACACCCTTGAGGAAGTGATCGGCATCCGCCCGTCCGTCGGATCTCTTGCGGAATATGGCGTAACTTACCGCCAGGTAGATTTAAAAGAGGACGGCTCTTTCGATTACGAAGGAATCAAAAATGCCATCAACAAAAAGACAAAGATGGTGACGATTCAGAGGTCGAAAGGATATCAGACCAGACCGACGCTTTCTGTTACCCGCATAGGTGAACTGATTGCATTTATTAAAAATATCAAACCAGATGTCATCTGTATGGTCGATAACTGCTACGGCGAGTTCGTGGAGACGATCGAACCGACCAATGTCGGTGCAGATTTGATGGTCGGATCCCTGATCAAAAACCCGGGCGGCGGACTGGCTCCGGCCGGCGGTTACATTGTTGGAAAGAAAAAGTACGTGGAAAATGCAGCATACCGTCTGCTCTCCCCGGGACTTGGAAAAGAGGTTGGCGCAACACTCGGTGTGAACGGTTCCTTCTACCAGGGATTCTTCCTGGCACCGACCGTTACCGCAGCGGCATTAAAAGGTGCTGTCTTTGCTGCAAATGTTTATGAGAAACTGGGATTTGCCGTTGTTCCAAACGGAACCGAGAGCCGTCACGACATCATTCAGGCGGTAACCTTTGGAAAACCGGAAGGCGTCATCGCATTCTGCCAGGGTATCCAGGCAGCTGCCCCGGTCGACAGCTTCGTTTCCCCGGAACCTTGGGATATGCCAGGTTACGACAGCCCAGTTATCATGGCAGCTGGCGCTTTCGTGCAGGGCTCTTCCATTGAACTTTCTGCCGATGGACCGATCAAACCGCCGTACGCTGTCTATTTTCAGGGTGGGCTTACGTGGCAGCACGCAAAATTCGGTATTCTGATGAGTCTTCAGAAACTCGTCGATGCCGGTATGGTGACATTATAATGGCAAAAAATGTGGTAATTATCGGCGGTGGCGCGAGCGGACTGATGGCGGCAATTTGGGCCTCACGTCTCGGTGCCGCGGTCACCGTTCTGGAAAAGAACGATAAACCGGGCAGAAAGCTTCTTGCGACCGGAAACGGACGGTGTAATTTTACCAATCGTTATCAGGATGCATCGTGCTACCGCACGGGAAATCAGGAGCGTGCATCACGGGTTCTCGAACAGTTTACCGAACAGGACACCGAACAGTTTTTTGAACAGCTCGGCATCCGCATCCGGAGCCGTGAAGGCTGGCTTTATCCGGCCAGCGAGCAGGCACAGTCCGTTCTTGAGCTGCTGATTTTGGAAGCCAGATTCCGAAAGGTAAAAATCAAGACACGGGAAACGGCTGTTGCAGTGGAAAAAGCCGAAAATGGTTATCTGGTGCGCACCGAAGGATGGCAGTACCCGGCTGACAGCGTCATCATCTGCTGCGGAAGCTGTGCTTCCCAGATCGCCGGTTCCGACGGAGATACACTTCGATTTGCCGATCAGCTTCAGCTCGCTTCGATTCCGTTTTTCCCGGCCCTCTGCCCGCTCCGCTGCAAAGGAAACCAGTTTTCCTCCTGGGCGGGTGTTCGGGTGCGCGCGAAGATTACGCTTCTGGTTGAAAATCAGGAGATTCTGACGGAACAGGGAGAGCTGCAGCTTACCGACTACGGTGTCTCCGGCATCCCGGTATTCCAGATTTCCCGGTTCGCTGTGCGCGCCTGCATGCAGAAAAAACGCGCTGAACTTCTCGTAGACTTCTTTCCGGAACTGACGGAATCGGAGCTTACTGCAGAACTTGTCAGACGGCAGGAAATCTGCCCGTATAAAGCGCCAAAAGAGCTTCTGATCGGTCTTCTTCCGGAAAAACTCATTCCGGTTCTGATCGGAAAGAAAAAGACTCCGGAAGAAATGGCAGGCGCCATCAAATCATATCGTTTACAGATCACCGGCCAGACCGACTTTGGAAAAGCCCAGGTGTGTGCGGGCGGCATCACGCTCGACCAGCTTACGGATTCTCTGGAATCGGTACAGCACCCTGGTATTTTCTTTGCGGGAGAAGCCCTGGACGTCGACGGCGTCTGCGGCGGCTACAATCTCCAGTGGGCCTGGTCCAGCGGAAGTGCAGCCGGAAGAGCTGCAGCAGGAGAACATGCATGATTCGGATACAGCAATTAAAGCTTCCAGTCACCCACACACAGGAGGAACTGGAACAGAAAATAAAAAAAACACTGAAAATCGGAAAACACGATCTGCAGGAAATTGAGCTCTTACGCCGCTCAATTGATGCCAGAAAGAAATCCGAATTAAAATACGTTTATCAGCTTGATGTAAAAGTAAAAGATGAGAACGCCGTACTGCGGAAGGCGAAAAATAACCAGATCGTAAAAGCGGAGAAAAAGCCATATGTGTTCCCAAAATCCGGAGAACAGACTCTTGTTCACCGGCCGGTTATTATCGGAAGCGGTCCGGCAGGGCTTTTTTGTGCCTATGTTCTCGCAAAGCATGGCTACCGTCCACTCGTTCTGGAGCGCGGCGAATCTGCAGAACAGAGAAAGAAAAGTGTCGATGCGTTCTGGAAAACCGGCGTTCTGAACCCGGAATCGAACGTACAGTTCGGAGAGGGCGGCGCCGGTACGTTTTCGGATGGAAAATTAAACACTTCGGTGAAGGATCCATCCGGCAGAAACCGTGAGGTACTCCGGATCTTCACGGAATGCGGGGCACCGGAAGAAATTCTGTACGATCAGAAACCGCACCTTGGCACAGATCAGCTCATCGGAATTGTGACAACGATGCGGAAAAAGATCGAGGCATGCGGCGGAGAAGTCCGTTTCGGAGCAAAAGTGACGGACTTTGGGATTGAAAACGGCAGACTCACTTCTGTAACCGTCAATGAAACCGAGAAGATTGCCGCGGAGACGGCAGTCCTTGCGATCGGCCACTCTGCACGCGATACCTTCTTTAAACTCTGCGAAAATAAGATCTCCATGGAAGCAAAATCCTTCGCTGTCGGCGTCCGCATTGAGCATCCGCAGAAGATGATCACGGAGGATCAGTACGGACCGGAGGCACCGGATTTTCTTGGGGCAGCACCGTATAAGCTCACCAATCAGTGTGAAAACGGAAGAGGCGTGTACTCATTCTGCATGTGTCCCGGCGGCTATGTTGTCAACGCATCCTCGGAAGCGGAACGCACCTGCGTCAACGGTATGAGTTATTCTGACCGGGAAGGTAAAAATGCGAACAGCGCTATGATTGTCACCGTAACACCGGAAGACTACCGCCCATACCATGTAGAGGGAACGCCGGACGTACTCGATGGTGTGGCATTCCAGAGAGCGCTTGAACACGCTGCGTGGGAAGCCGGAAAAGGCAAAGTTCCGGTGCAGCTTTTTGGTGATTTCTGTGAAAACAGAGTTTCTACAGCACTTGGAGAGGTAACCCCTTCCATCTGCGGAGAATGGACTTTCGCCAATCTGCGGGAAGTTCTTCCGACGTTTATCGGAGACTCCCTTGTGGAAGGCATTCGTGCATCTGAGCGGAAAATCCACGGCTTTTCCCGTCCGGACGCCGTTCTTTCCGGCGTGGAAGCGCGTACCTCGTCACCGGTCCGCATTGTAAGAAATGAAACGCTCGAAAGTTCGTCGCTTACCGGTCTTTACCCGTGCGGAGAGGGCGCAGGCTATGCGGGAGGCATCACTTCCGCAGCCATGGACGGATTAAAAACGGCAGAGGAAATTGCAAAAAAATATATGAATTTTTCATAATTCCTATACATCTGCGGAAAGTTGTGCTAGAATGATGGGTGATTCAAACCAATGTATTCCATGAAAATTCCCGGAAGAGTGGTGGGAGGAATACATGAGAAAAAATGGATTACGAAACCTGCCGACGATGGAACAGCCATATGAAAAATGCCTGGAAAACGGCCCGGAAAGCCTTTCCGACGCGGAGCTTCTGGCTGTCATTTTACGATGCGGGGCAAGGGGAAAAACATCCCTGGAGCTCGCAAGAGAAATTCTTTCCCTTCCCGGAAAAGAGGAGGGCCTGTTAGGACTCTATCACTGTACAAGACAGGAACTTCTGCAGATCCGCGGAGTCGGGGAAGTAAAAGCGATCCAGCTCCAGTGCATCGGTGAGCTTTCCAAACGAATGGCCGCGGCCGGAGCAAGAAAAGGTCTCTGCTTTCATGATCCGGCTTCCATTGCGGATTATTACATGGAACGTCTCCGCCACGAGGATCAGGAGGTTCTTCTCTGCATGATGCTGGACACAAAAAATCAGCTTCTCGGAGAAAAGGAAATCACAAGAGGGACGGTCAATGCGACGATGATTTCGCCGCGGGAGCTTTTTCTTGCGGCACTGCAGTTCCGTGCGGTTCATATTCTGCTGGTTCACAACCATCCAAGCGGAATCCCGGAACCAAGCGGTGACGACATTACCGTGACACGGCAGATCCGGCGGGCGGGTGAAATGCTCGGCATTACCCTGCTGGATCACATTATTATCGGGGATCACTGTTATACCAGTATGCTGGAACAGGGAATCTGATCCCGAAAATCCGAGGCAGAAATGCCCAAAGGAAGGGAACAAGTTAAAGGAGCACGATGCAGATTCGAAATGTATACGGCATAGACCTTGGCACCAGTACCGTCAAAATCTATGACCTGAAGAAAGACACAATCACAAAAGAAAAAAATATGATTGCCATACGCAACCGCGAACAGGTGATTGCCGTTGGAAATTACGCATATGAAATGCACGAGAGAACGCCTTCCAATATCGAGGTAATTACCCCCATGAGCAACGGACGCATTGCGAATGTATTGATGGTAGAAGCCGTTTTGCACACGCTTCTCCACCGCTGTACGCGCCACATGGGATACCGCCCGGAGCTGTATTTTTCAGTTCCCTGCGATATGACAGAGATTGAACGGCGTTCTTATTATACGATTGCACATAAGGGAGCCTTAAAAAACTGCCGCATGTATCTTGTGGATAAACCAATCGCGGATGCGCTGGCACTTGGCATTCCGATCAACCGCACGAAGGGTTCCATGATTGTCAACATCGGAGCGCAGAGCACAGAGATTTCTGTTATCGCCAACGCGAGGGTTATTTTTTCCAGAATCATCCCGGTAGGCGGAAAACAGTTCAACGAATCGATATGCAATCTGAACCGCCGCAAAAACAATTTCCAGATTGGCTCCAAAACAGCCAAACGTGTCAAGATTGCGCTGGCGGATCTTGGAACAGACAAAAAAAAGGCGCGGAAGGTGCGCGGCGTAGATGGTGCATCCGGTCTTCCAATGGAAGGGATCATTACTTCTTCCCTCGTAAACGAAGCACTCCTTTCCGGTGTTAATGAGATCGGCGAGGAAATCAAGCATGCGCTGGAGCGTACACCGCCGCAGATCCACGATCATATCCAGAAAGAGGGTATTTACATCACCGGCGGAAGCACAAGGATTCCGAACATTGACCGCTATCTTTCGAGACAGCTCGGCTGTCCGGTGCAGCTTTCCCAGTATTATGACCTCTGTACCATCTGTGGGCTCAAGGAACTGATCACGCACGATGCGCTGCATCGCTGGGCTTACACGGTAAATAAAAAGAAGTAAATCTATCAAAAAGGACCCGCTATGAATAAGAAGAAAAAATTTCAGCTAAAAAGCAAACATTTACTTTTCATCATGACGTTCCTGTGTCTCTCCGGCATTTTAGGCAGTGCAGCAGACAAAATGCCGGTCACGCCGATCCGGGAAGCCGCAGGCTTTGTGATCATCCCGTTTCAGAACGGAATTAACCAGATCGGTGAGTATTTGACAGACTGTCTGACCGGTTTCCAGAACGTCAAAAAACTGTCTGCCGAGAAAGAGGAGCTTGAACAGAAGGTCACGGATCTGACTGAGGAAAACAATCAGCTTGTACAGGAGCAGCAGGAGCTGCAGCGTCTTCAGGAGCTGTATCAGCTGGACCAGTCCTACTCGGAATATGAAAAAGTAGCAGCACAGGTCATCTCAAAGGATCCGGGCAACTGGTATGATACCTTTGTCATCAACAAAGGATCAAATGACGGGATTCAGAAAGATATGAACGTTATTGCAGACGGCGGCCTTGTTGGACTTGTTGAGGAGGTAAGTTCCAATTCCGCTACTGTCCGCTCTATCATTGATGACTCCAGTTCCGTGAGCGCCATGACAGCATCTACCTCGGATACGTGTATTGTATCGGGTGATCTGCGCCTGATCAGCGACGGAAAGCTTGCCTTTTCCAAGCTGAATACAACCGACACGGTAGCTGAGGGCGAAAAGATTGTGACATCGAACATCAGTGATAAATACCTCCGCGGTATTCTGATCGGCTATGTCAGTGAAATCACCGAGGACTCCAATCACCTGACGAAAAAGGGATACATCATTCCTGTTGTGGATTTTCAACATATTCAGGAAGTTCTCGTGATCAAAGAATTAAAACAGCAGGGAGGAGAGTAAATGCGCAGAAAAATCACGCTTGCCTTTCTGATTCTGGCAGCTTTCCTGTTACAGACAACTGTATTTCAGTATTTTCAGATCGCGTCCGTAACGCCGAACCTTCTTCTGATTCTGACGTCCGCCTTTGGGCTGATGCGCGGAAAAAAAGAGGGACTGATGGTCGGATTTTTCAGCGGTCTGATGATTGATCTGTTCTACGGCAGCCTGTTTGGATTTTACGCACTGCTCTACATGTATATCGGTTATCTGAACGGCTTTTTCTGCAAAGTCTTCTATGACGATGATATTAAGGTACACATTGTACTGGTTGCTGCCAGCGATCTTGTCTACAGTCTGCTGATGTATGTGCTGCAGTTCCTGCTGCGCGTGCGCCTGCACTTTTTCGATTATCTGGCGCATATTATTCTGCCGGAAATGGTATACACGGTAGTGCTCTCCATTCTGCTTTACCGGCTTTTATTTATCATCAACCGTAAACTGACCGAAAATGAAATGGAAGGACAACAGTCGCCATGGCTAAGAAGATAAGAAAATTTTTCCGCAGACTCGGTGAAAACCGCACCCTATTGCTTGGTGTGGTTTTCCTTGCTATGTTTGCCGTCCTGATCGGAAGACTTTTTATCCTGCAGGTAGTGCATGGAGAAGAGTATGCGGATAATTTTGAACTGCAAATCACAAAAACCAGAACCCTTGAGAGTACAAGAGGAAATATTTATGACCGGAACGGAAAACTGATCGCTGGAAATAAGGTTTCCTACTCCGTAACCATCGAGGATAACGGAACGTACAACACGACAAAAGAACGTATTCTCTCTCTGAACGCAGAACTCTATCGTCTCTGTAAGCTGATTCGTGCAAACGGAGACTCGATTGACACCAGCACCTTCCCGATTGAAGTGGATGAGAACGGTGCGTTTGTTTTTACAGGTGAAGAGGGAACGACCCGCGACCGTTTCCGTGCAGACATTTATGGACAGAAGAAAATCGACGATATGACGGCAGAACAGAAGAGTTCCAGTGCCGAAACGCTGATGACATTTCTTGCCGGACCGGACGGCTTTGGCCTGGATGCCTATTCTGACGATGAAAAATACGCATATTCTGCCAAAGATTTTGAAGAGTATGGTCTTCCATACCAGACAGACGAATCCGGAAATGCGGTCCTTTCTCTTTCCAATCAGGAGCGTCTGGAAATTCTGGTGATCCGCTATAAGATGAAACAGACGAATTATCAGAAGTATGTCCGCGTGACAGTTGCTTCCGGCGTCAGCAGCAATACAACTGCATCGATTGCGGAGAATGAAGATGTTCTGCAGGGTGTCAGCATTTCGGAAGATTCCGAGCGTGTATATTATGACGGAAAGTATTTTTCTTCTCTGATCGGTTATACGGGCCAGGCGTCCTCAGACGAGCTGACAGAACTGAATGAAGAGCTGAAGAGCCAGGGAAAAGAAGAAACGTATTCCACGGAATCCATCGTCGGAAAATCTGGTCTGGAACAGTATATGGAGACAATCCTTCAGGGAACCGACGGATCAGAAGAGATTATCGTTAATAACGTCGGAAAAGAGCTGGAAACGGTAGAGGGATCCCTGGTTGAGCCAAAACAGGGAAATAACGTCTATCTTTCGATTGATTATGACCTGCAGATTGCGGTATATAAAATTCTGGAACAGAGAATTGCCGGCATTCTGAAACAGTATCTGAGTGATGTAAAATCCGTTGATACCTCAACACTTGCCAATACGGATGCCGTTCCGATTCCAATTTACGATGTATACAATGCACTGATCGAAAACAGCACGATTGATATTTCCCATTTCTCGGCGGCGGATGCCACGGAGCGTGAGCAGCGGATCTATGCACTGTTCCAGCAGAAGCTCCAGCAGGTGCTTGCCGAGATTACGCAGGAACTGACCGTTGAAACAGCAACCGTTTACAACGACCTCAGCGATGAAATGCAGGAATATGAGACCTTCATCGTGGATAAGCTGCTTTCCAGTACGATGGGTATTCTTTCTTCAACAGCAATTGATGAGAAAGACGCCACCTATCAGGCATGGAATGACGGAACGATTTCTCTTCGTGATTACCTGACGTATGCGGCAAGCCAGAACTGGATTGATGTCTCAGCACTGACGCAGGATGATGCCTACCTGGATTCTCAGGAGGTTTATCAGAAGCTGACGGAGGTTATTCTGGACCGTCTGGCAAACAATACAACATTTGCAAAAAAGATGTATCACTATATGCTGCTGCAGGATATGCTCGATGGCTATGATATCTGCAATCTGATGTATGATCAGAACCTTCTGACGAAAGAGGATGACGATTATGCCGCTTATGTTGCAGGAAATATGACACCGTTCCAGCTTCTGTCCGATAAAATCGCCAAACTGGAAATCACCCCGGCACAGCTTGCACTCGATCCGTGTTCCGGTTCTGCTGTCATTACGGACCCGAATACCGGTGCTATTTTAGCCTGTGTTTCCTATCCTGGCTATGACAACAACCGCCTGGCAAACCAGATGGATACCGCATACTGGGCAAAATTGAATACCGATGAATCCAGCCCGCTGTACAACAAAGCAACCCAGCAGAAGACGGCTCCTGGTTCCACCTTTAAACCACTGATAGCGGTTGCCGGATTAAGCGAAGGCATAATTACTCCGACCAGTATCATCAACTGCAACGGTCTGTTCGGGGAAGGACTTGTCAACGAATCTGACTATGTCCACTGCCATCAGTTGAGCGGCCACGGAGATCTGAACATTGTCGGTGCCATCCAGAACTCCTGCAACGTGTTCTTCTGTACGCTTGGATATCGTCTGGGACTCGATGAGAACGGCACCTTTACACAGAAGCGCTCTCTGGAAATGATCCAGAAATATGCCGATATGTTTAAGCTGGATGAAAAGACTGGAATCGAAATTTCGGAAACCGATCCGAATGTAACCGATTCCCTTCCGATCCCTTCCTCGATTGGTCAGGGTACCAACAACTATACGACGACACAGCTTGCACGCTATGTCACAACGATTGCAAATTCCGGTACGGTTTATAATCTTTCCCTTCTGCAGAAAGCAACGGATTCGGATGGCAATGACATCGATATGGGCGCAGATTTCGGCCCGACGGTAAATTCAGAAATGGATGTTGATTCCAGCATCTGGGATCTGGTACACGAAGGCATGCGAAAAGTAATCAGCGTATCCAATGCGACCATTTTCCCGGAATCCTGGCCGGTAGAGCTTTCCGGAAAAACCGGTACCGCGGAGGAAGACCATACACGTGCAAACCATGGACTGTTTATGGGCTTCTCTCACTATGAGAGCAGAGACGATATTGCTCTTGCCGTCCGCATTCCGTTTGGATATTCTTCTATGAACGCAGAGTTGGTAGCTAAGGATATCTTAGATTATTACTATGGCCTCTCAGACGATATTCTGTCCGGTCAGGCAAATTCCAACGGTGTTGCAAGCGTGAGAGCAGACTAAGGAATTTTTCCGGCGGAAACGAAGCCTGGGAAGAAAGCTGCAAAAGAGAAAGGATGTGTTTTTAAACAAAGGTTTGGACGCATCCTGCGGCATGAAAATGCAGAACAGTTTTCAACAAGGAGGTTCCAGATGAGTGAAGTCATTGTAATTACATCAGGAAAAGGCGGCGTCGGAAAGACGACAACCGCAGCAAATATCGGAATCGGGCTGGCACAGCTTGGAAAGAAAGTTGTGATGGTAGATACCGACATCGGTCTTCGAAACCTGGATGTCGTGCTCGGCCTTGAAAACCGGATTGTCTACAATCTTGTGGATGTTGTGGAGGGCAACTGCCGGATGAAGCAGGCGCTAATCCGCGACAAACGGTACGAGCAGCTCTACCTTCTCCCGTCTGCCCAGACGAGGGACAAGACAAGCGTAACGCCCGAGCAGATGAAAAAACTCTGCGATGAATTAAAACAGAGCTTTGATTTTGTTCTTCTTGACTGTCCGGCAGGCATTGAGCAGGGATTTGCAAATGCAGTTGCCGGTGCCAATAAGGCAATTGTTGTGACTACGCCGGAGGTTTCGGCCATCCGGGACGCGGACCGCATCATCGGCCTTCTGGAGGCGCAGGATCTGAGGGATATCTCTCTTGTCATCAATCGTATCCGGCCGGATATGGTAAAACGCGGTGAAATGATGTCGGTGGATGATGTACAGGAAATTCTTGCTGTTCCGCTGCTCGGCATTCTGCCCGATGATGAGCAGGTAGTAATCGCCACCAACCAGGGCGAAGCGATCGCTGGAAGCGGTTCCAAGGCAGGAGAAGCCTTTACGAATATCAGCCACAGGATCCTCGGGGAGAGTGTTCCCTACTTGGATCTTGACAGCAAAAAGGGATTTTTCCGCCGTGTATTCGGGCGATAGGAGGGAACTGGTATGGGTTTATTTTCAGGCAGAAAGCCGCACTCCGGCCTCGTTGCAAAAGAACGTCTGTCCAATCTTTTAATGGCAGAACGTCTGAACTGTTCTCCGGCATCGCTTCAGATGCTGAAAAATGATCTTTCTGCTGCTGCAGGAAAATACCTTACCGTTGAGGCGGATGAAATTTCCGTCACCATTACACAAACAACCCCTGTCATACTGACAGCGAAAATACCATTGAAAAGAAACGAGGAGTATCATGTTAAGACGATATAAGCTGAAAAATTATAATTTCCGGCTGGTCATTCTTCTGATTGCCATCAGCATCATTGGTGTGCTTCTGATCGGAAGTGCAGACAGTGCAGACCAGAAAAAACAGGCCATCGGAGTCGTATTGGGCGTAGTCATCATGATTATTGTCTCTTTGCTTGACTATAGCTGGCTTCTGAATTTTTACTGGGTTCTTTACATCGGAAATCTGATGATGCTTGGCGTTCTTTATCTCGGCGGTTCTACCGCAAAAAACACGTTTGGTGCGACCCGTTGGATTCAGATCGGAAGCTTTCAGTTTCAGCCGACCGAGCTGTCAAAAATCTTTCTGATCATGTTTTTTGCGATGTTTCTGATGAAGCATGAAGAAGATCTGAATACGGCGAAAACCATTTTTACCGCGATCGGGCTTCTGATTCCGCCGCTCGTTATGATTTACCGTCAGCCGGATTTGAAAAATACGATTACGGTCATGGTTCTGTTCTGCTTTATGATGTATGTGGCGGGCTTAAGCTACAAAGTTATCGCCGTTGTTCTGGTTTCCGGTTCAGCACTGGTACTTGCGCTTCTGCTTGTCATTACGCAGGTGAATTTCCAGCTTCCGGCGGCTCTTGACAAGACGATTGGTTATCAGCTTGGGCGAATTCAGGACTGGTTAAGCGATGATGCCGACAACGCCGACGGCCGTCTCCAGCAGCAGAATTCCATTACAGCCATCGGTTCCGGAAAGCTGACCGGAAAAGGACTCAACAACAATAAAGTTTCTTCCGCAAATAAGGGAAATTTCGTTTCCCAGAACCATAATGACTTTATTTTTGCAGTGGCAGGAGAGGAACTTGGTTTCTTTGGATGCTGCGGAATCATCCTGCTCCTGTTCCTGATTCTCGTCGAATGCATCCGGACTTCCCGGAAAGCAAAAGATCTGTCAGGAACGTTGATCTGCTGCGGTATGGCAGGACTCATTGCCTTTCAGAGCTTTCTGAATATCAGTGTTGCAACCGGAATCCTGCCGAACACCGGTACACCGCTTCCGTTCGTCAGCTATGGACTGACCTCCCTTGTAACACTTTACATCGGAATGGGGCTTGTCCTGAATGTCGGACTGCAGAACCGGGATTTTGTAACCAGAAACTATGAATTACTAAGGAGGAAAACCATCAATGAACATCGGATTGATCGCGCATGATGCAAAAAAAACGCTGCTTCAGAACTTGTGTATCGCCTACCGCTCGGTACTTGCCAAGCATACTCTTTACGCAACCGGAACTTCCGGCCGTCTGGTAGAAGAGGCAACCGGACTTAACGTCCGCAAATATCTGGCTGGACACGTTGGAGGCGTTCAGCAGATGGGTTCTCAGATTGAACAGAATGATCTGGATCTTGTGATTTTCCTGCGGGATCCGGAACAGCCGAAACAGCATGAGCCGGATGTCCATCGGATTATCCGTCTCTGCGACGTACACAGCATTCCGCTTGCCACCAATCTTGCAACGGCAGAAATGCTGATCAAATCATTAGACAGAGGAGAAATGGACTGGCGTGAAATCTACCGGAGAAACGACTAATACTACAGAAAAAGAACAGAAACTGCCTGTAACGGAGAAAAACGGGACTGCTCCGGAAAAAACCGAACATATTTTAAACCGCCTGATCATCGGCGCGGGTGTCTGTGTTGCTGTTATTGCGGTTCTGATCGGTGTGAAACTGTACCGTCAGGACCGCCAGATGGACATTACAGAGCCGTTTGCGCGAAGTATGGTGCTCGCCTCCGATCCGCTTTCGGCAGAAAAACGGTTTCAGGCTGAAACGCTCTCTGCCGATCTCTGTGTCGGTGAGACGAGCGTACCGCTGAATGATATCTCGTTTTCTTCACAGGTAAAGGCCGGACTGTTTGATCTGGATCACAAAAAAGTATTGTTCGCGCAGAATATGTATGATCAGGTCTACCCAGCCAGCATCACGAAGATCATGACGGCTCTCCTTGCCATGGAATACAACCAGCCGGATACGCAGGTAACGATCACAGAAGAGGATCTTGCGCTGGAAGATGGATCCCAGATGAGTGGACTGGCCGTGGGCGATACGGTAACGATGGATCAGCTTTTCCATGCATTGTTGATTTATTCTGCCAACGATGCTGCTATGGCGATTGCCCGCCAGGTAGGCGGAAGTGTAGAGAATTTCGTTCAGATGATGAACGATAAGGCAGCTTCCCTTGCCATGACCGGTACGCATTTTGCAAACCCGCACGGTCTTCACAATGAGAATCATTACACTACTGCATATGATGTTTATCTGATGCTGTATGCTGCCTATCAGCATACGGAATTCCAGAATACGATGTCAATGTCTTCCTACACGCTGAACATGACGCATGCGGACGGTATGGCGGGAACGATCTATTTAAGCTCCACGGACAAATATCTGACCGGAGAGAAAAACGCACCGGAAAACGTGACGGTGCTCGGCGGAAAAACCGGAACGACCGATGAGGCCGGTTCCTGCCTGGCACTGGTATCCCAGAATGCATACGGAGAACCGTTTATCTCAGTCATTCTTCATGCATCAACAAAAGTGGAACTGTACGAGGACATGAACACTCTTCTTTCCAATATCAACTCCTGACGTAATCTTTTTGCAATCCCCCGGACGGCGTTTTTTCTGCCTCTCCGGGAGATTGTCGTATCCGTTTAGAAAAACAGAGCTCCTTTCCCCGCAAATTAGAAGATTTTTCAGAATTTTTTCATTTTACCATTGAAAACGTTGGTGAATTGTACTATAATTAAACCATGAACTTAAAGGTTTTTGGTGAAAATATCTTATTCTAATCTAAGGAGGAAACTGCTATGGTTCAATTAATTGTAGGCAAGAAGGGAAAAGGCAAAACAAAACAGCTGTTAGACAAAGTAAATGCAGAGGTAAAAACCGCAAACGGAAATATCGTGTATATTGACAAGAGCACAAAGCACATGTTTGAATTAAACAACAAAGTACGTCTGATTTCCGCAACCGACTATCCTCTGAAAAACAGTGATGAATTTATCGGATTTATCTGCGGTATCGTTTCTCAGGACCACGATCTCGCAAGCGTTTATCTCGACAGCTTCCTGAAAGTAGCAAAACTGGAAGGCGAGGACATCACAGATTGTGTTGAACAGCTGGAAGGCATTGGCAAGCAGTATAACATTACCTTCGTATTAAGTGTCTCCATGGATAAAGAAGAGCTTCCGGAAGGCATGCAGGATAAGATTATCGTTGCACTGTAACCAAAACTGTATTATAATAATTGCATAGCGACAAAACCAAAGGACGGCGCTTACGGCACCGTCCTTTTAGCGCATGGATTAAACAATAAAAGGAGCATACATTTTGTCTAAGCAGAAAAAGAACAGCCGCCGGCATTCGAGAATCCGTTTCCCTTTTCCAGCGTTGAATATTGGAAATATCATCTTTGGAGCCCTTTTTTTCTATATGGCAGTTTCACTTTTCTTTTACCTGACCGCCGATCATATCAAATCTTTTCAGGTTGTGCAGGGAACTTTATCCCGGAATGATACCTATACCGCATTCGCCATGCGGACAGAGAGTGTGCAGCTTTCCTCCGGCAGCGGATATGTTCAGTTCTATACCCCAAATGCATCGAAAATCAGCCGCGGAAGCGCTGTTTATGGGATTTCCGCAACAGAAAATGCCGATACCTCTGGTATTTCGGCAGATGCGGCAACGAGAACGTCGCTTCGTTCCTCGCTCGCACGTTTTTCTTCTGATTATGATTCCAGTTCCTTTTCCGGCATTTATCAGCTGAAAACAGAACTTTCCGCAAAGCTGCTTGCCGCTGCCGCTGAAAACGGAGATTCCTCATCACAGACGATATTTTATGCAGATCAGGACGGTGTTGTCGTCTACGGCAGTGATGGATATGAAAGCTATACGGAGGACAGCCTTACGCCGGAGCTTTTCTCTACGAAAGCCTCTGTGGTTTCCTTTGATTCCGGCGCGCAGACGGAGACTGGAAATGCAGTATACCGTCTGGTGACAGATGAGCAGTGGGAAATTGCCGTTCCGGTGACGAATAAGCAGGTCGTTACACTTTCCAATTTCAGTACGATAAAAGTTAAATTTCTGAAAGACGGAAAAACACAGACGGGAACACTGAATCTAAAGTCCATTAACGATCAGAACTATGCTGTCATTTCGTTTACAAGCGGGATGATCCGTTATGCGGAAGACCGTTTTCTTTCAATAGAGCTGGTCACAAACACTGGAAGCGGACTGAAAATTCCAAATACTGCCATCACGGAAAAAGATTTCTATAAAATCCCGGCGCAGATGCTCGTACAGGGCGGAGACAGCAATTCTTCCGGTTTCCTGCGGGAAAAGACCGATAAAAAAGGAAATGTCATGCTGGATGATAACGGACAGCCGGTGACAGAATTTGTAAACGCCACGATCTATGAGCAGGTCAATGATGAAAATGATAATCCGGTCGAATATTACGTCGACATGGCCGCTTTTAATGATGGAGATATCCTTCGTGCACAGGATTCCGCCACAACGTATCAGATTGGAGAAACGGTTCCGCTGCAGGGTGTTTACTGCATCAACAAAGGATATGCTGTATTCCGCAAAATTCAGATCATCGATCAGAATGCGGAGTATTCTATCATAAAAAAACAAACGCAATACGGCATTTCGCAGTATGATTATATTGTGGAAAATGCATCCACCGTCAGTGAAGAAGATATTGTGCATTAAATACTGGAGGTTAGAAAGATATGCTGAAAGAGAACTATGAAGAAGTCCAGAAGAAAATTACAGAAGCCTGCAAAAGAGCCGGACGGAACCGGGAGGAAGTTACCCTGATTGCGGTCAGCAAGACAAAACCGGTCGAAATGCTTTCCGAAATCTATGATCTTGGCGAACGCAATTTCGGTGAAAACAAAGTGCAGGAGCTGACAGAAAAAGAGGAAGTGCTGCCAAAGGATATCCACTGGCACATGATCGGTCATCTGCAGCGGAATAAAGTAAAATACATTGCAGGAAAAGTTGCCCTGATTCATTCTGTCGATTCTCTTCGTCTGGCAAAAACGATCAGTGAGGAAGCGGTAAAGCACAACTGCGAAATCCCGATCCTGATCGAGGTAAACGTTGCCGGCGAGGAAAGCAAGTTTGGTGTCTCCGTAGAGGAAACCCTTCCATTGATTGAAGAAATCGCAAAACTTCCGGCAATTCATGTGGAGGGACTTATGACCATTGCACCGTATGTGGAAGATCCAGAAGAAAATCGTCCGGTTTTTCGCAAATTAAAGGAATTAAGTGTTGACATTGCCGCCAAAAACATTAATAATGTACGTATGGCCATTTTGAGCATGGGCATGACCGGCGATTACGAAGTAGCAGTAGAAGAAGGCGCCACTTTAGTACGGGTTGGAACCGGAGTCTTTGGCGAACGGGATTACAGTAAAAGATAACAGGAAGTCTTTCCAAGAAGAGTGACCCCGCGCATTCTGCACGGCTGTCTGGCCAAATGCCACAGGACTAAAAATAGGAGAGTATAAGAATGAGTGTTTTAGACAAATTTCTGGATGCCATCCGGCTGAACGACGATTACGAGGAAGAGGATGCTGATTCGGATAGCTTCTTCGATGAAGAAGACGATGATATAGAAGAAAAACCAAAGAAACGTTTCTTCCGTAAACTGGAGAACGAGGATGAGGACGAAGAGGAAGAGCCGCAGGCGAAACCGGTTCACACTGCACCGCGTAAACAGCCGGCGCCAAAGACCACCGCTTCAAGCCAGGCTGCTGCTGCACGAGCTCCAAAGCCAGCTGCTCCGGTTTCCTCGAAAGTTACTCCAATGAGAAAGAAAGCAGGTGCATTAAATATGGAAGTATGCGTCATCAAACCGGCTTCCATGGAGGATACCCGTGAAATCGCGGATACGCTTCTGGCCGGATGTACCGTTGTCCTTAACTTAGAAGGCATTGATGTGGATATTGCCCAGAGAATCATTGATTTCTGCTGTGGTGCATGCTACTGCATGAGCGGAAGTCTGCAGAAAGTTTCCAGCTATATTTTCATCCTGACACCGTCCAGTGTAGAAATTTCCGGCGACATCCAGGATATCTTAAGCGGAGCTTTTGATCTTCCAAATATCCGTACCGATTATTAAAGAAAATTATCTTTGCAGTAAATTAAAATGGATCTACTGGATCAATTATTGATTTACTTAGTAACAAAGGAAAAGCATCAGATGCAGGATTCTGATGCTTTTTTCATGAAAGAACATACAGGAGGCATAATTTATGAAAACACTTACCGTTAAAAGAGAAGGCACATCTACTGAATTTTCTTATGAAATTGTCTGGGACGGCAGCTACGAACGCCTCGCCGGCTGTGTGGAGAACTTAAAACTCCCTGCAAAAAAGGCCTGCATTGTCACAGACAGCACGGTTTCAGAACTGTATCTGGAAGAGGTAAAAAATGTACTGTCCCCGCTGTTTGAGACCGTAACCGCATTTGTTTTCCCAGCTGGTGAAGCAAGCAAAAATCTGGATACCGTCAAAGATCTGTACACGCATCTGATTGAAAACCACTTTGAGAGAAAAGACATTTTATTCGCACTCGGCGGCGGTGTCGTTGGGGATCTGACCGGCTATGCGGCGGCAACGTATCTGCGCGGCATTGATTTCATCCAGCTTCCGACGACACTGCTTGCACAGGTAGATTCCAGCGTCGGAGGAAAAACGGGCGTCGATTTCGACCAGTACAAAAATATGGTCGGTGCATTCCATCATCCACGTCTTGTCTATATGAATATGGCAACCTTAAAATCCCTGAACGGCGAACAGTTTGCCTGCGGTATGGGAGAAGTCCTGAAAACAGGTCTGATCCGCGATGAAAAATTCTACATCTGGACCATCAATCACATGTCTGAGATCGAAGAGCGGATTGAGCCGGTATTAACGAAAATGATCCAGAAATGCTGCGATATCAAACGCCAGGTTGTAGAAAATGACCCAACAGAACAGGGAGAGCGTGCCGTTTTAAATCTTGGCCATACGATCGGTCATGCCATTGAAAAGCTCAAAAACTTCGAACTGCTCCATGGCCAGTGCGTTGCACTTGGAACCGTTGCTGCTGCCTATATTTCCTACAAGAGAAGTTATCTCTCCGATGAAGAGTTTTACGAGATTCGTGATATGAACGTCGGTTTCTATCTGCCAATCACCGTGGACGGCCTGAAATCGGAAGATATTCTGGCTGCAACAAAATCGGACAAGAAAATGGAACAGGGTACGATCAAATTCATCCTTCTGGAGTCTGTCGGCCATGCTGTGGTGGACCGCACGGTTACAGATGAAGAAATGCTGGAAGCTATCAATTCTATTAATGGAGATCTGATCGATGAAGAGTAAAAAACTTTCTCCGCTGGCCGTTTATCTGGTTTGCGCGGCAGCGATTGTCCTTCTGCTTGCAGCAGATCAGTATACAAAATCACTGGCAGTGCAGTATCTGAAGGACCAGCCGTCGATCGAGCTCATTCCAGGGGTTTTGGAGCTGTTTTATCTGGAAAACCGCGGTATGGCATTCGGACTTCTGCAGGATCAGTACTGGCTGTTTGCTATGATGACGGTATTGTTTCTGATCGTCATGGTGATTGTCTTTTACAAGCTTCCAAAGACACGCCGCTTTTTACCGCTTTTTGCCGTGCTGACTGTTCTGACGGCTGGTGCGGTCGGAAATTTTTACGATCGTTTTCTGAATCACTATGTCGTTGATTTCATCTACGTTTCGCTGATCAACTTTCCGGTTTTTAACGTAGCTGATATTTATGTCACCGTATCGGTCGCTGTCTTTTTACTGCTGTATCTGTTGTACTACAAGGACGAAGACTTCGCATTTCTGCATAAAAACGCCAAAAAGGAGGAGTCCGATGGCTGAAGAAGAACGGATTTTGGAAGTTACACCGGATTTTGACGGAAAACGGATTGATCAGTGCCTGGCCGCATCTTTTTCGGACTGTTCCCGTTCTTTTCTGCAGAAGCTTTTAAAAGACGGAAAGGTTTCGATCAACGGAAAAACGCAGAAAGCAAGCAGCAAGGTTGCCGCCGGTGATGCCGTTCTGGTGCTTCTGCCGGAACCGGAAGAACTGAACGTGGAGCCAGAAAACATTCCGCTTGATATTCTGTACGAGGATGATGATCTTCTGGTCGTCAATAAGCCAAAGGGGATGGTCGTACATCCGGCGGCAGGCCACAGCAGCGGAACACTGGTCAATGCGGTTCTGTATCACTGCCGCGGAAATCTCTCCGGCATCAACGGCGTTCTGCGCCCCGGAATCGTCCACAGAATCGATATGGACACAACGGGTGCCCTGGTTATCTGTAAGAGCGATTTCGCCCACCAGAGCCTCGCAGAACAGCTCTCTGTACATTCCATTACCCGAAAGTACCGGGCAATTGTCCATGGGAATCTGAAAGAGGACGAGGGAACCGTGCGCGGTGCAATCGGCCGCCATCCGACAGACCGGAAAAAGATGGCGATTAATGAACGGAACGGAAAACCGGCGGTCACACATTACCGTGTGCTGGAACGCTTTGGAAATTATACGTATATTGAATGCCAGCTGGAAACCGGCCGGACGCATCAGATTCGTGTCCATATGGCAAGTATCGGGCATCCGCTGCTTGGCGATGCGGTTTATGGCCCGAAGAAATGCCCGGTGAAAAACCTGCAGGGACAGACGCTGCATGCGATGGTACTTGGATTTATCCATCCACGGACCGGTGCCTATATGGAGTTTGAGGCGCCGCTTCCGGAATATTTTTCCAATCTGTTGCTGCAGTTTCGAAAAAATGTCTGAAACTGCTTAAAAAGAATGATATTTCAAAAAGTATATAGTTAATTTGTATAAGTTTTATCAAAATGTTCTGTACTTTCTGTGAATTCTGTAGTATACTAGATGTAACGAAAAAACGCGAGTTACTACATCTGTGAAAGCAGATTATTGTGACGGAATGGAAAGGAGCGGATTATATGAAAACTATCATAACGATTGGACGTCAGTACGGAAGCGCCGGACATTCCATTGGTAAGATTTTAGCGGATGGCCTGGGAATCAAGTACTATGACAAAGAGCTGCTGGAGAGAGCAGCAAAGGACAGCGGATTATGCCAGGAATTGTTCGAAAACCACGATGAAAAACCAACCAACAGCTTTTTATACTCTCTGGTTATGGACAGTTACTCCTTCGGCTATGGATCTACCATGATGGATATGCCGCTGAACCAGAAGGTATTTCTGGCGCAGTTTGATGCCATCAAGAAGATTTCGCAGGACGGTCCGTGTGTCATCGTAGGCCGCTGTGCAGATTATGCACTGGAGGAAAATCCGAACGTGCTGAGCATCTTTATTAAAGCAGATATGCAGGATCGCATCCGCCGTATCGCAAAGCTGTATGATCTTTCTGATGCAAAAGCAAAAGACAAGATCACAAAGATCGACAAACAGCGTGCAAGCTACTACAATTACTACACCAGCAAACGCTGGGGCGAGGTAGACAGCTACGACCTGTGCCTGAACAGCAGTGTATTCGGTATCGATGGAACCGTAGATATGATCAAACAGGCAATTGAAGTTAAAGAAGCGGGAATCCGCAAGATTTTCAGCATCTGATCAAAACAGAACATAGGAGAAACGACCCTCCTCTTAAAAATAAGAGGAGGGTCATTTTATGAAAGGATTTTAAAGATGAGAATTGTTATACAACGTGTAAAAAGAGCAAGTGTTTCGGTGGAAGAGAAGGTTGTTGGATCGATTCAGAAAGGTTTTCTGGTTCTGATCGGTGTCGGCCAGGGGGACGATGAAGCAACAGCAGACAAGTATATGAAAAAACTGCTGGGACTGCGTATTTTTGAAGATGAAAATGGAAAGACGAACAAGTCCCTGGCAGATGTGGATGGACAGCTTCTGATGGTTTCACAGTTTACCCTGTATGCCAACTGTAAAAAAGGAAACCGTCCAAGCTTCACGGAAGCAGGCGAGCCGCACAGAGCAGAAGAACTGTATGAATATATGGTCGCGAAAGCACGGGAACAGGTTCCTGTTGTCGAAACGGGAGTGTTCGGGGCTGAGATGGAAGTATCACTGGTGAATGATGGGCCGTTTACGGTGATCTTAGAGGATCTGTAAATAAAATTTTTTTGTTTGCCGAATCGGTAAAACAGAACGTGGTTTGCGAGATCTGTGAAACCTGTTTTTGTCTAGAGATAGTGTACCATCATCGTACTGAATTGTTTGTATTTATATAGTTTACATAAAATGATTATGTGAACTTGTGAAGAGGAGAAAATCTTTTATGCCGCAATTTGACTATCAGCAGCTGTGTCACTTTGTCCTTCCGGAACAGGGGGGACTGTCGGTGGAAACAATTCTAAAACGTTTTCTGTACCTGACACCACGTGAAATCCGCCATGCCAAATATATTCCGGATGGAATTCAGAAAAACGGTGTTTCCTGCCGCACGAATGCAGTCGTTCAGACTGGAGATACAATCACTTTTCGATATGAGCAGAAGTGTCCCCACCTTTCCGAAGATCAGGTTCTGCCGGTATCAGGTGATTCTGCCGGCGTACGGATTCTCTATGAGGACAGTGATCTCTGTGTCGCAGACAAGCCATCCGGTATGGTCTGCCACGCTTCCCACGGCCATTATTCCGATTCCCTGACACATGCTGCCGCATCCCTGTTAAAAACACCGACAGCGCCTTCTGAACTCCGCTGCATCGGCCGTCTTGACAAAGATACATCGGGTCTGGTACTATTTGCAAAGAATCAGCTGGCTGCTGCCAGACTGTCCCGGCAGCGGGAGAGCGGCGCGCTGAAAAAAGAATACCTGGCTCTGGTACACCATCCCTTTTCCGAAGAAACGCAAAAAGAAACCATTCGTCTTTCCATGGAGCAAATTCCAGGAGATGACCCTGATTCTTTCGATCCGTCTGGGAAACGTATCACTAAAATGCGTATCTGTAAAGAAGGGAACGGCCTGTGGGCTACTACACACTACGAGGCTGTCCTTCAGGATCCTTTCTGGGCCGTCGTGTGCTGCCGTCTGGAAACCGGCCGCACGCATCAGATCCGTCTTCACATGGCATCTATTGGACATCCACTTTTCGGAGATCCGCTCTACGGAGTCCGCGACGGCGGTACCCGTGCCGCGCTCCATGCCTGGAAACTGCACTTTCTGCAGCCGATGACAGGAGAACCAATTGATCTGGAAAATATTCGAACGCACATGTTCGATTAAATATATTTGAAGTATAAGGAGAACATTTTATGGAAGAACAGAAAGAACACAAACGCCGCGTCCGCTACAAAGGCACACATCCGCGGAATTACAATGAGAAATACAAAGAACTGAATCCGGAGAAATATCAGGGGACCATTGAGCATGTGATCCAAAAGGGAAGCACACCGGCCGGCATGCATATCCCGATTCTCGTAGATGAAATCCTCGATTTTCTCAAGATCGAGCCGGGACAGAACGGACTTGATGCAACACTCGGATACGGCGGCCACAGCTCCCGTATGCTTGCATGCCTGCAGGGAAAAGGGCATCTCTGTGCGCTGGATGTCGATCCGATCGAGATGGCAAAAACAAAAGAACGACTGGCCGCGCAGGGGTACGGCCCTGAGATTTTAACGATTCTTCATCAGAATTTTGCCAATATTGATCAGGTTGCTGCCAAATACGGCCCCTTTGACTTCATTCTGGCGGATCTTGGTGTTTCCTCCATGCAGATTGATAATCCGGAGCGCGGCTTTTCCTACAAATATGATGGACCGCTGGATCTTCGCCTGAATCCGGAGGCAGGAATTTCCGCGGCCGAGCGTCTGCGCACGGTTGCACGCGATGAACTGGAAGGCATGCTCATTGAAAATGCCGATGAACCGTATGCAAAAGAAATTTCCCAGGTTGTTACGCGGGCACTTCGGAAAGGAAAGAAAATTGACACTACGTTTGCACTGCGTGATCTGATCGCTGAAGCACTGGATTTTCTTCCGAAAGACGAGAAAAAAGAAGCCATCAAAAAATCCTGCGCCCGCACCTTCCAGGCACTGCGGATCGATGTAAACAACGAATATGAGGTTCTGGAAGCATTCATGGAAAAACTTCCGGATGCTCTTGCTCCGGGCGGCAGAGCGGCAATTCTGACGTTCCATTCCGGCGAAGACCGGCTTGTGAAAAAGTCCATGAAGGGACTGTATCAGATCGGTATTTATTCCGAATATTCAAAAGAAGTCATTCGTCCTTCCAAAGAAGAATGCATCCGCAACAGCCGTGCAAGTTCAACGAAAATGCGCTGGGCAATTAAGGCGGAGTAACTTAAAAAAAAGCAGGAGAGAAGTCGTCTCCATAAAAAAGAGGAATCAACGAATGGGATATAATCCCTGTTGATTCCTCTTTTGGTTTCTGATATGTTTTTATTCCTCATGCTCCGGCATGGACTCCCGCAGCCGTACCGCTGTGGCAGCCTGACGGCGCCTTGCATCGTCCATGGCAGCATAATGTTTCTTCGTCGTATTGACATCCTTATGGCCGAGAACATCTGCAACAAGATAAATATCGCCTGTTTCCTGATACAGCGTCGTACCGTACGTACTACGCAGTTTATGCGGCGTAATTTTCTTCGTTGTCGTCACCTGGGACGCATATTTCTTCACCAGATTTTCCACCGTCTTGACGTTGATCCGTTTTCTCTGCGCCGAATAGAAGAGTGCGTGTTCGTGTCCTGCCACAGGTGTAATACCTGCGCGGACTTCGATATACTTTTTCAGTGCCTCGGCAACTTCATCTCCAAAGTAGACAAACATTTCATTTCCACCTTTTCGAAGCACTTTGATGCCATTGTTTTTAAAATCGACATCCTCAATATCTAACCCGACACATTCCGACACACGGATTCCCGTGCCAAGCAGAAGAGTAATGATTGCAAAATCACGTTCCTTTGTTTTTTCATAGTAGGCCCGCTGATGATTGCTCAGCCCGTCGCCGCAGGATTCAATAAAATCGAGAAGCTCCGCAACCTCATTTGGCTCCAGACGGATAATTTCTTTTTCGTGGAGCTTCGGCATATCGATAAGCAGCGTAGGATTTGTCTCAATCAGTTCCTTTTTGAAATAATAGGAATAGAACGTCCGAAGTGCCGACAATTTTCGTTTCAGGCCTTTTTCCCCGTTGGTGGTATAAGATTCCTGGGAACCGATATAAGCCTTTAAATATTCTGTGTATTCCTCAAGATCAAGTGCAGTGACCTGGTCAAGCACATCAACGGACATCTGATCCATGGGAATTTTGGCAAGTTCCGGATTTTCTTTCTGCAGATACTGAAAAAAGATCCGAAGGTCATATGCATATTTGATTCGTGTGCTGGTCGATGTCGTTGTGCTGATGCCGCGGAAAAATTCGGAAGTAAAAGAGGGAAGCGTCTTCAGAACCTCGCGGAGCTTCAGTGTATTTTCCATATCGGTTTGTTCGTGATACGTAATTTTTGATTTCATAACTGCAAATGAGCCTTTCTAAACAGAAAAACCGGGAAAATAAAAGAAGTATTTCTTCTATATAACTATTCGGGAAACGCAGGTTTTTCGAATAGTTGGAGAGTTACTTTCAGAAATCACCGGTTTTTCCTCTGAAACCGCCGAATTTTACAGGCCGATTTCTTGTTCGTTTTTTCACAACATTTTTTATTTTCTTCTTTTATTTTTCAGGATAAAAATCTTAATACTCCGATTACCTTTCCTACGATCTGCAGATCATTCACAAGGATCGGATCCATCTCATCGTTTTCCGGCTGCAGGCGGAAATAACCGTCTTCCTTGTAGAATGTTTTTACTGTAGCGGAATCATTGACCAGAGCGACAATTTTTTCTCCATTTTCCGCAGTTGCCTGTTGTTCCACAAGAACAAGGTCACCGTCTAAAATACCTGCATTTACCATGCTTTCGCCCTGTACCTTTAAAAGGAACGTTTCTGCGTTTGGCAGACGGTCTACCGGCATAGGGAAATATCCTTCAATATTCTCTACCGCAAGAATCGGTTCTCCGGCAGCTACTTTGCCGATCAGCGGAATCTGTGCAACCTCACTCTGGGATGCGGTGTCTTCCGATGCAATTCCCTGGATTGCACCAAGGCGGCCGGTATGGAATCCTTCATCGCAGATTTCAATGGCTCTCGGTTTTGTTGCATCTCGTTTGATATAGCCTTTCCGCTCCAGTGTTTCCAGATGTGCATGTACCGAGGATGTAGAACGAAGGGAAACCGCTTCGCAGATCTCACGCACAGACGGCGGGAATCCTCTCTGCAAAATTTCCTGTTTTAAATATTCGAGAATCTGTCTCTGTTTCTCTGTCAGTTTATTTTTGTCTCCAGCCATCGTATGTTCCTCCTGTCGTTTCGTTTTTTATATGAATTAGGGTAGTCCCCTCTTTCTATACGATATTTGCTTAAAATATACCAAATAAATTTTACCATAAATCCCACCGGAACGCAAACAAAAGTTTCGAAAATTTGTTCGTATTTCGTATTGACAAACATACGTTCTTTTATTATAATGAACATATATTCGAAAGAACAAATGTTCACGTAGCACAACTACTCTTCTATCACAAATCAAGGGGGAATTTTACATGAGTACCAATGCAAAGAAAAGAAAATCACTGAGAGAAAGACGAAAAATCCAGAGAAGAAAACTGCAGATCCGCGCAGCCGCCGCTCTCCTGTCTCTGGTTGCCGTCACATTTCTTTTAATCTTCCACTTCACGCCGCAGAATACGCAGGCAGACAGTGAGCCGAAAGCTCCAACCTACAAATACTACACCAGTATCCGCGTTTCTTCCGGCGATACACTGTGGGACATCGCCAAAGAATACCGTACAGAAGAATACTCCGATATTTCCAGTTACATTGCCGAGGTCCGTGAGATCAATCACCTGAGTTCCAACCAGATCACGGACGGTATGTATCTCTGCATTCCGTATTACTCCGAGGAGTATAAATCATGAAATCCAAGAAATACTTTACATAATTCGGTTATGTAAACAAAGTAAAAAAACAGCTTCCAAAATGCACGGAACCTTCTAAAACAGCATGTTCGGGAAGCATGGTTTACCAAATAAAGAATGAATGTGAAAAGCAGAAACGTCCCGCAGATGAGAAATTTCATTTGCGGGACGTTTCTGCTATCGTATGCTTTTTTTAATCCTCTTCAATATGCTCCTGTCCCTGTGCGATGATTGTCCGTACATGACCATCTGCAAGAGAGTAGAACACCGATTTTCCTTCTCGTCTGCTCTTTACCAGCTTATTCTGCTTCAGAATGCGAAGCTGGTGGGAAATTGCGGACTGTGTCATGTGCAGTGCTTCTGCCAGGTCGCAGACGCATACCTCTGCCTCAAACAGGACAAACAGAATCTGGATCCGCGTGGAATCACCAAATACCTTGAAAAGCTCTGCCAGATCGTAAAGCTCTGTTTCATCCGGCATGGTCTCATTGACAATCTTTACCAGATTTTCATGAACCTCACAGGAGTCACAGCACAGATCAGCTTCATCCGGATTGATTTTTGCCATTTTGTGTCCTCGTCTTTCTATAGATTTTTCACAAACAGAGCACGAATTGCATTCAGAACCGCCAGAATCATAACTCCGACATCTGCGAAAATTGCCATCCACATGTTAGCGATACCGATGGCTCCCAGAAGCAGGAACAATACTTTGATACCAATTGCAAAATAAATATTCTCATAAACAATGTGAATACATTTTCTGGAAATGTGAATTGCTTTGGAAATCTTGAGCGGATCGTCGTCCATCAGAACGATATCAGCTGCTTCAATTGCTGCGTCGGAACCAAGTGCTCCCATCGCAATACCGATATCGGCACGGGACAGTACCGGTGCATCGTTGATGCCGTCACCTACGAAGGCAAGTTTTTCTTTTTCTGTCTTTGCAGCAAGCAGCTCTTCCACTTTACTTACTTTGTCACCAGGAAGCAGTTCGCTGTAAACTTCATCAATTCCAAGATCTGCAGCTACCTGATCGGCTATCCGCCTGGAGTCTCCGGTCAGCATAATCGTCTTTTTAATACCGGATTTCCGCAGCGCCTGAATCGCCTCTTTCGCATGCGGTTTGATCATATCACAGATCAGGATATGTCCGGCATACTTGCCGTCTACAGCAACATGGACGATGGTGCCGACGCTGTGGCAGTCGATATAATCAACGCCAAGGCGCTCCATCAGTTTTGCATTTCCGGCAGCGACATTTTTACCGTCTACCTTTGCTGTTACACCGTTTCCGCTGATCTCTTCGATGTCCGTGACACGGCTTCGGTCGATCAGTTTTCCATATGCTCTCTGCAGACTCTTGCTGATCGGATGGCTCGAAGCACACTCAGCAAGTGCTGCGTATTCCAGAACATCTTCCTGACTGATCGTATTGTGGTGAATACCGGCTACTTCAAAGACACCCTGTGTCATGGTACCGGTTTTATCGAATACAACGTATTTGGTCTGGGAAAGTGTTTCCAGATAGTTGGAACCTTTCACCAGGACACCTTCATGGCTTGCGCCGCCGATACCGGCGAAGAAGCTGAGCGGAATACTGATGACCAGTGCACAAGGGCAGCTGATAACCAGGAAGGTCAGCGCACGGTAAATCCATACGCTCCACTCAGGAGCGGCACTTAAAAACAGCATCCGTACCAGCGGCGGCAGGATTGCCAGCGCCAGCGCACCGTAGCAGACTGCCGGTGTATAGTATTTCGCAAATTTGGAAATAAAGTTCTCGGATCTTGATTTCTTGGAGCTGGAGTTTTCCACAAGGTCCAGAATTTTGGATACGGTGGACTCTCCAAACTCTTTCGTTGTTTTTACTTTAATCAGACCGGACATATTGATACATCCGCTGATGACTTCGTCTCCCTCCCGGGCGTCACGCGGAACACTCTCTCCGGTCAGGGCACTGGTATTCAGTGTGGTGTTTCCTTCTTCGATCACACCATCGATCGGAATCTTTTCACCAGGCTGTACAACGATGATTGTGCCAACCTCAACTTCATCCGGATCAACCTGCTCGAGTTTTCCGTCTACCTCGATATTTGCATAATCCGGGCGGATATCCATCAGTTCGCTGATGTTCCGGCGGCTCTTTCCGACAGCATAGCTCTGGAACAGTTCGCCGATCTGGTAAAACAGCATAACGGCTACGCCCTCCGGATACTCGCCAAGCAGAATGGCACCGACCGTTGCAACAGCCATCAGAAAGTTTTCATCAAATACCTGTTTGTTCAGGATTCCCTTCCAGGCCTTTTTCAGGATATCGTATCCGATGACCAGATAAGGAACCATAAAGGTTGCAAATCGCACATAGCCGGTTGTCGGCAGTACCGCGCAGAGAATCAGAAGAACCGATGCAACAATGACGCGGATGAGAACCTTTTTCTGTTTCTTATTCATACATATGCCTCCTTTGTTCTTACCGCCGGATGAAAAAATCCAGCATTTCATCCCAGAGATTTACAGATCCAAATCCGCTGCTCCAGAGAGAAAATACTGGATTTTTCTCGAGCTGAACCGCAGACAGGTTTTAGAATCTATTCTGCTCCAGCTTTTTCTTCCATCCGCCGATGAAAGTTTTTTATTTTAGAGGAAGATCTCGCAGTCATCCTCAACTTTTTTGCAGTTTTTCAGAACATCCTGCATAACGCTCTTTGGATCCTGTCCGTCTTCGAACTCAACGATCATTTTGAGCATCATAAAGTTTACGGTAGCATCCTTTACACCTGCTGTGTTTTTTGCAGCCTCTTCCATTTTGTTTGCACAGTTTGCGCAGTCAACATCGATCTTATACGTTTTCTTCATCGCTTTTGATCTCCTTTTTCATTTTCACTGTTCATATGAACATTTATTCATATGTTTGTTTTTATTATAGCACCAGTGATGCAATTGTCAATGGAAAACTGAAAAAAATCAAAAAATCTGCCCGTCGGATTTTTTTGATTCCTGCGGGCAGATAGATCTGTTATTTATTTCTCATAAAGAAACGTTATGTTCTGCTATTTTTCACTTTTCCGAATCACAATCTGTCCGAACCGTGCACATCCGTCCAGAACCTCTATTTTCAGAATGCCTTCTCCTGTAACGGTACCGAGTGTGAACCGTTCGAGTGTGTTCGGTGCTGTTTCATATGCAAAATATGGATGAACATCCGAAGTTACTTTCTCACCGGCAGGAGGCATTACCCCTTCAAAAAGAGTCTCTCCCTGAATAGCTGCCTGTACCTTCACCTCTTTGTCTGCACAATTTCCTCGTAGAAATAGACCAGCTTCGGTGTCAGCTCCTCGCGGCGCGGCGTCATGGAGATCGGCTCGTTGATACAGTCATATGCGCCGATGATCCAGCGGTCTTTGTATCTTCTCATAAACTCTTCCGTCAGAAGAAACATCCGAAATCATTCGCCATAATACCGTCCTGATTGTGCAAAAATCCCCTTACACGTTCTTTGTCATAATACCCCATACAAAAATACCACCTTTCCGCAGAAGCCTTCTGGTTCTGCGCTTTTTCTTCTATTATAAAAATTCTGGTTTTCTGTGTCAAGAAATAGATTTTTACTATTTTCAGGGAAAAAACATGATATTTTTTTTAAAATTGCTTGACAAACCGAAAAATGAGACTATAATGCAAAGTGTTCAAAAGAAAAAAGGGATCAGAAAAAAGCAATGAGCAGGACAACATTTTTCGGGTGAGCCTTTGCAGAGAACCATCGGCTGGTGCGAGATGGCAGGTATCCCAAAGAACAATCCCCTGTGAGCTGTACAGACGAAACCAGAAATGGAAAGTAGTCCGGACCGGCCTCTCACCGTTAGCAGAGAAGAGATTCACCGGAAAGTGTATCAAATGGTTTCGGGGATCTTGTCTGAGTGATCGACCAAAAGAAACAGCCGATAATTAGAAGTGGTAACGCGGAGCGTTTTTTGAAAGCTTCGTCTTCTTGCATAAGTCAGGGAGACGAAGCTTTTTTTGTTTCCAAGCATACCAACACAATTGCCTTTTCCCTTTTCTTTTTCCATTTGAAATCCATGTAAACTGGAAATATCATTTTTGAACGAGGAGGAATTTTATTATGAACACGTTGGTTATTGTACTGATCGCCGCTGTATGTCTGATAGCAGGTTATACCTTCTACGGAAGCTGGCTGGCAAAGAAATGGGGCATCGATCCCAAAGCAAAAACACCTGCCGTTGCAAAAAATGACGGTCAGGATTACGTCCCTACCGATGGATGGACCGTATTCGCCCATCAGTTTTCTTCAATCGCAGGTGCAGGCCCTGTCACCGGTGCCATTCAGGCCGCTGTCTTTGGATGGGTTCCCGTCCTTTTATGGATCCTGATCGGCGGTATCTTCTTTGGTGCTGTTACCGATTTCGGTGCGCTGTATGCGAGTGTCAAAAACGAAGGAAAATCCATGGGACTTCTCATTGAGAAATACATCGGCAAAACAGGAAAAAAACTGTTTCTTCTCTTCTGCTGGCTCTTTACACTGATCGTTATCGCCGCCTTTGCAGATATGGTTGCCGGAACATTTAATGCTTACGAAACGGTTGACGGCGTCACAAAGCTTTCTGCCCAGGCAACTGTAAACGGCGCTGCCGGAAGCATCTCCCTTCTGTTTATCGCTTTTGCTGTTGTCTTCGGACTGCTCCAGAAAAAACTGCAGTGGAAAGGCTGGAAAGAAATGGTACTCGGCCTTGCATGCACCGTTGCAGCTTTTGCAATCGGCATGAATGTACCGCTTGTAACAAGCAAAGCAACCTGGACTTATCTGGTATTTGCCTACATCTTTCTTGCCGCTGTCCTTCCGATGTGGCTTCTGATGCAGCCGCGTGACTTTATGACAACCTTTATGTTTGCCGGCATGATCCTTGGCGCTGTTGTCGGACTTGTTGTTGCACACCCGAAAATGAATCTTCCAATGTACACCGGTTTCCACAATGCGGCATCCGGAGATCTGTTCCCGATCCTGTTTGTCACCGTTGCCTGTGGTGCTGTTTCCGGATTCCACAGCCTGGTATCGTCTGGAACCTCTTCGAAAACCATTGCGAATGAAAAAGATATGCAGAAAGTCGGATACGGAGCTATGGTTCTGGAGAGCCTGCTTGCCGTCCTCGCCCTCTGCGTTGCCGGTGCTGCTGCTTCTGCAGACGGTACGGCTGCTGTCGGAACGCCATTTGCGATCTTTTCTTCCGGTGTTGCCGGATTTCTGGAAATGTTCGGCATCCCGGTATACGGAGCACAGTGCTTCATGACGATGTGTGTATCGGCGCTGGCACTTACCAGTCTTGACTCCGTTGCACGAATCGGCCGTATGTCCTTCCAGGAACTGTTCACTGTCGATGATATGGAACATGCTGCCGGATGGAGAAAGCTGCTCTGCAATAAATATTTCTCTACCATTGTTACTCTGCTCTGCGGCTACATCCTGACCCAGATCGGATATGCCAATATCTGGCCGCTGTTCGGAAGTGCAAACCAGATGCTGAGTGCACTCGTTCTGATCACGCTCTGTGTCTTCCTGAAAGTCACCGGCCGTGAAAACAGAACCCTGTTCCCGCCGCTCATCATCATGCTCTGTGTCACCTTTACCGCACTGGTAGAGCGTGTCATTGCACTTGTAAAAGCGTATGGAGCAGGAACCGCTGTCTTCCTCGTTGAGGGACTGCAGCTCATCATCGCCATTCTGCTGATGGTTCTTGGTGTCATCATTGTCATCAGCTGTGGAAAAGAACTGTTCCGGAAGAAAGCGGGACAGGAAACGAAATAATATAGATGTTTCTTCAAAGAGCTTCCTAACGTAAAACGCCGTCAGACTACAACAAGTCTGACGGCGTTTTACATGCCATAGTTTTTTACGAAACAATTGCCGCCTTGGTCGCACCGATAATCGGGGAGCTGACTCCCTTCGCCCATTGCCATGCCAGTGCGGTCATACATTCAGGGCTTCCATTGTTTCCTCAATCGGAGTTTCGTAGTCAAAACGGTGAATGATATACAGATCCAGATAATCTGTTCCCAGCCGTTTCAGTGTACCGTCAATCTCTCTGTGAATGGCTTCTGCCGACAGATTGCCAAAATTTTACTCCGTATAATACTGTGCCTGCGCATTCCAAAGCTCATAGTATTTGCCGTTTGTATCCACAAATCCCCTGTTCCATAAGGTAGCATCCAGATACTTCGGGATCTCCCGGTTGACCGCCATAAAGGTTAAATGCCCCCGGCTGTCCTGCTGTAAAAGTGACATCCTCCACCACCTGTAGAGGTGGTGGAGGATGTCACACTTCATGACCTTATTCCTTCTCCGGAAACATACTCTTCAACAGATGCGTTCCCGCTTCCGTCCGAAATACTTTTCTGCAGAAATTTTCAATCGCCTGTTTTGAATATTCGCTCTCGCCGGCATTGACCAGAAAATCGGCTTCCAGCAGGATCTGGTAATCCATTCCCTCTACATTTGTATAGGTATGATGATGCGTAACCAGCCATGTGATGCGTTCGACATCCAGTTCTCCTGCCGGTACATCTTTGAAAAATTCTGCAACGAGCGGCGCACTTTCCTCTTCCTGATGCTTTCCGCTGGTATTTCCGTATTTTTCCCGACACAGCGGGCAGGCAATATCATGGACAACAGCTGCCATCTCCAGCGTTTCCTGTGTTTTTGGATCCAGTCCTTCCGCCTCGCCGATGTTCTTTGCAAAGGCCCATACCTTCAGAAAATGATAAATATCATGAATATTTCCCTTATAAAAATCTGTCATTTTTTCAATTGCAGCAGCAATTTTCATATCGTGTTTCCTCCTTCGCATCCTGTCTTTCTTCCCATTATATCACATGTTTCACGCATTTGAGTATCAGATTATCATCTGATCTTATCACAAAATATGCAAAAACAGGAGGCAGAACCTGCCTCCTGTAGCTTTTTAACACTATGATGTTCTTTATGCCAGCGGTTTTCCTGTCAGCATCTCATATGCCTGAAGATATTTCTCGATCGTCTTGTCTACGATTTCCTGCGGCAGAGTCCAGTCGTGGTTTCCATCGTTGGCTTTGAGCCAGTCGCGCGCGAACTGTTTGTCAAAAGATGGCTGACCATGGCCTGGTTCATAACCATCTGCAGGCCAGAAGCGGGAGCTGTCCGGAGTCAGCATCTCGTCGCCGATTACGATATTTCCGTTTTCATCAAGACCAAACTCAAATTTTGTGTCTGCAATGATAATGCCTTTGCTTAAAGCATAATCGGCACATTTTTTATACAGAGCGATGGTGTAGTCGCGAAGCTTCTCTGCATACTCGGCTCCTTTTCCCGGGAAGTATTTTTCCAGATGGGCGATGCTCTGCTCATAAGAGATATTTTCGTCATGATCTCCGATTTCAGCCTTTGTGGACGGAGTGTAGATTGGCTCAGGAAGCTTGTCAGATTCTTTTAATCCTTCCGGAAGCTCGATGCCACATACTTTTCCTGTTTTCTGATAGCTTGCCCAGCCGCTTCCGGTAATGTAGCCGCGGACAATGCACTCGATAGGAAGCATTTCCAGCTTACGGCACATCATGCTGTTTCCGTCAAATTTCTCCTGCTGGAAAAATTCCGGCATGTCTTTTACGTCTACAGAGATCATATGATTCGGAAGGATGTCTTCTGTCAGATCGAACCAGAATTTGGACATCTGGGTCAGAACGGTACCTTTTTTTGTTACCACATTGTTCAGAATGACATCAAAACAGCTAATACGGTCGGTTGCTACCATGATCAGGCTGTCGCCGTTATCATAAATCTCGCGTACCTTACCCTCTTTGATTGGCTTTAATTCTTTCATCATGAATACCTCTTCTTTTCGTATAGGATAGTGAACGGAATTACACCCGATCCGGTGAAATTCCTTTGACACCTTTACCCTACACCACTCCTTATAAATTGTCAAGTATTTATTATTAACGCTACTAAATAAACCCCAAAAGGGATCTTTTATTTCCATTTATAATTCTGCTCCGTTTGTTTCTATCACGTGTTTATACCGGAATGCGGAATCTTTCATAATTCTCTCCTGATTTCTGTAGTCCACATATACGAGTCCAAATCGATATGAGTAACCTTTGGCCCATTCAAAATTATCCATCAAAGACCACTGGAAATATCCTCTGATATCCGCTTCCTCTGCTACTTTTCTCAGTTCTCGCAAATATCTTGCAAGAAAATCAATTCTGTTTGGATCATGCACTTTTCCATCTAATGAGATCACATCATGGCAGGATAATCCGTTCTCTGTGATGTAAATTGGCTTATGATATCTTTCATATAAAAACTTCGGTCCCCACTGCAGACATTCCGGTGTTACCGGCCATTGGATCGCAGTTTTAGGAAATCCTTCATATCGGCAAACCTCCTGTGGCTTTCCGTCTTCCCCCATACGGACGCATCTTCCATTATAAATATTCTGTCCATAGATATCGATCGGTTCTGAGATCAGACGCATATCTTCTTCTGTGATTTTCGGAAGATATTTTTCATAACGCACCAATCCCTCATCCGGATAATGTCCTAATAAAACCGGATCAGACCACCAGGATATCTTCCTCTTATTACTCTACTATTCTAATTATTTCCATTCCTCGATTCCCAGATTCTCTATATAATCAGCAAGTTCTCTCGCCATCTCATAGGTTTCTGGAATTCTGAGATGTCCTGGAGTCGCTGCTCCGTTTCTTTTAAAGATACAATGGGAAATCTTACTGTCTCCCATAGAAACCACTACATCGTCAATTGCTTTGTCCCAAGAACTGTCATGCTCAAGCAATGTCGTACAGCAGATGACCGATGCCTTCGGATATACCTGACGCAGTTTTTTTAAAAATTCTGTATAGTGTTCTCTCCAAAGAATTGCTTTCTCACACATATAGACTTCTGACATGTAATCAAACGGATGATTATCATTCTGGCCAATTGCCACGACAACAACCTGCGGTGTATACTGATTAAAATCCCATTCTGTCAGTTCACCAAATGTTTTATTGAAGCGGATTTTATTCCAGGCACTTTCCATTCCAATCTGATTCGGCTCATGGAACCAGCCTTGTCCATCCAGCAATGCAATTCCGCCCTGTGCGATATCATGGATCTGTGCATTCAGCATACGTGCTGTCATCCATGCATAGGAATACCAGCTGTTAGAATAACCTCCCTGATGTTCAGGGTCCGTCTTTCCTGTATAATCCACTGCTTCTGTCACTTCTCCTGCTGATACAGAATCTCCGTAAACTTCAATTTTTCTTGTCTGTGCATCCGGAAGTTCCAATAATTTTGCTCCGTCTTCAATTTCAAATCCAAGGATGTGCATCTCATGGCAGGAATCCTGACGTTTAAAGAAAAGAACATGATGTTCTCCGTTTTCATTCTCAGGAACACGAATCTCTATTTCATTCTCTTTCTCGTTATCCAGATAATAACACGACTGCACTCCATCTAAAATACATCCAAGATAATTCTGCCAGTATTCATTTTTGTTTCTCAGGAAAATTTTCAAATATTTTCCTGTAAATTTAAATTCCACAGATGTACATGGATAAACCCAGATTGGTTCTTTTGGATTCGCCCAGTCAATCCTTCCGCTATAACGTATTTTTTTATTATCAGGATTAATTCTCATCTTATCTCCTCCATATTTTACAGTAAACTTGCTGCACCGATCATTCCAGCTTCATTTCCAAGTGCTGCTGTCTCAATCTCCGGAAGCCTCTCCTTCAAAAATCTTATGCAATAATTAATGACATCAGATAAAATGGAGTTGTATCCGTTACCTCTTCCGGAAGAATTGTTATATCTACCGTATGAATTTTCTTTTCTCCACTGCACTGCAATCTGTTCCAGACGGACCTTCTTTCTTCGTCCCACGTTCTTTCCTACTTTCTGTCACTTATCTATTAGTTCCTCTATGACGTTATTAACATCTAAGATTACGTTAATATGATAGCAAATAACTGTCAACTCAATTTAAGTTATTTTTTGCTAAATTTAAGATTAACTTAAAAAACTATGAAAAAGCAGGCAAATATCCTGCTTCCTCATAGCTTTCTTCCTTTCATCATATGCAGCATTCACGAGAAATCTGTAATTTGTTCCGTAAGAATCCAATAGGCAGTTGGCCGATTTTTTCTTTTATGCGAAATGGAAACGGAACGTATAGCTATATCTTCCCTTGCATACGCGATATTCCGGATGGATGTTTTTCGTCCAGCCGGTATCTCCGCCAAGGCCTGCGTGTGCTGCATCCAGGATCAGCCAGGTTCCTGTCGTCTGCTCCGGAAGTTCTTCCTTATATGCGGCTTTTCGATATTCTGCCATAGAATATGGAAGCGCACTGAAATGGAAATCATCACTGCCTACAATCTGAACGGTATGTGTTCCATCTGAAAGAACGGCAAACCGCGTATCCTCATGGCCACCGCATTCGCAAGGTACTACAAACGGAACGTGCTGTTCTGCTACAGAAGATGTATAAAGTCCAATCAGTGCTGCGTCTTTTCGGTCTGCATACGTCTCCCAGGGACCTTTTCCATACCAGCTGAGCGTATCAAACGCTGCAGGAAGGCAGAACGACTGTCCGACTCTTGCGATGGTCTCAAGGCCGCTGTTGTTTGTTACTTCGTTTTTCAGCTCCATTCCCTCACTGCCGATGCGATACAGAGTATGAGCGGTAAAGAGTACTGCGTTGTCCGGCTCCGCGGTATAGGAAGCCTGCACTTCAAGAAGCACCTGATTTCCGGCACTGACAGCCGATACTGACTGTACTTCCTTTTTCAGACGATCCAGACCTTCCGCGCGCCAGATATCATCGTAATCACTTTCATGGGTTCCCTCATCAATACCGGTTGGGGCACGATAAAATTCATCTTTTCCGCCGTTCATAAAAGAAACGCTCTTTGCCTGATATCTGGTAAATTCACCTGTCTTTTTATCAAAGATAATTTCGGTCTCTTCGCCGGTGATGCGAACCTGATTTTCATCCTCCGCTACGGTCAGTGGTTTCTCCACAATCGTTTTCTCGTCTGCCAGATAAACACCTGTAGTAACCGGAATCTGACGGCGGTATAGTTCTGTTCCCGCCGGGGCATAGAAGGTATCTTGGGCAAGCTCAACGTAATAATTTACATACGCCTCGCCATGCAGTTGTTCCGGAAGCTCCGGAAGCGGAAGCGTCTCTGTTGTTCCGGCTGCCGTGTAAAATGCCGGATAGCTGCCTTTTGCAAGCGTTTCGCCGTTCTGCACAATTTCATAGCGCACCTGCAGATGAGAAAGATCGAGGGTATGGTAGCGGTTTGCCAGCACCCATATAGTTTCGCCGGTATATGGATTTTTCACCTGCTCAATCGTAACCGGGGACTGGCCGTTTCTCACCTCATAGGCGCCCGGTTTATAGGAAAGATCGGCAAAGACAACACCATTCAGACACATATCCGGAACCGGATCGGTCACATCCTCTCCGAACGCTCCGCCGTAGCCGTATTTGATATTTCCGTCCTCCTCGTGGATCGCAATCGCCTTGTCCGCGAAATCCCAGATAAAGCCGCCCTGGAAACGCGGGTATTTATTGACATAGTCCCAGAACTCCTTGAAGTTTCCGTTGCTGTTGCTCTTTGCATACGCATATTCGCACATGATGAACGGGCGGAGATCAGAATCGTCTGCCATCACATCCGTAAGCCAGCTCATCGTCGGATACATCGGGCAGATGACGTCGGAAATATTACTCTTTGGGTTGCCGGACTCATACTGAACGTATCTTGTCTTGTCGTATTCGCGGATCCAGCCGTGCATCGCAGCATGATTCGCCCCGGCACCGGATTCATTTCCAAGGGACCACAAGACGATGGAAGGATGGTTTTTATCACGCAGTACCATACGGGTTGCACGCTCCAGATAAGCGGCTGTCCACTCAGCGGATGCACTGAGCTGTCCGCCGTAACCGTGCGTCTCAAGATTTGTCTCATCGACAAGGTAAATGCCAAGCTCGTCACACAGATCATACCATTTCACGGAATTCGGATAATGGCTGGTACGAACAGCGTTGAAATTCAGGCGTTTCATCACAGCAATTTCTTTTCGCATCTGCTCCTCAGAAACGGTACGTCCCGTCTCGGCGCAAAAATCGTGGCGGTCAACACCTCGGATCACAAGGCGTTTGCCATTCAGGGTCAGAACACCGCGGCTGTTGATTTCCACCTGACGGAAGCCGACCTTGCAGCTCTCGATATCAACCGTCTCATTCTCTTTGTTCTGTAGCTCGACAACGAGGGTGTAAAGTGTCGGAGTCTCTGCAGTCCAGAGTGCCGGGTTCTCTACCGGAGCAGTAACGGTTGCGATGAATTTCGGCATCAGATAGAAGCCGCACTCAGCAAACGGTCTCGAATCCATCTCGGTTACTTTGTTCTGTTCTGCATCATACAGCGTCACTTTGGCATGATACTCGCCGTACAGCGGTTTGGAGTTGTCCGGCCAGATCGTGACAGAGAGGGTAGCTTTCGTGTAATCCGGGTGTGTGAACAGTGTCTCTGCCTTATAGTCCAGGATGTGCTGCACCGGTTTCGATACGAGGCGGACATCGCGGTAGATACCGGACAGATGCCAGTAATCCTGATCTTCCAGGTAAGTACCGTCACAGTAGCGCATTACCTGTACGGCGAGGGTGTTCGTTCCCTCCTGCACATATTCAGTGATGTCAAATTCCGCGTTCACTTTGCTGTCCTGGGAATACCCCACCTGTTTTCCGTTGACCCAGAGATAGAAGCAGGACTCCACACCGCCGAAATCGATGAGAAGCTGTCGGCCGATATAGTCTGTTGGAACCTCAAAGGTTCTGAAATAGCAGCCAGTCAGATTTTTCTCCGGTACGTACGGCGCATTCAGCTCGTAGGTGCCTTCGGTAATCTCGATCTCAAATGCTTCGCCGTTTGCCTCCCGTTTGAACGGATACAGCATATTGGTGTAAACCGGCTTTCCATATCCCTGCAGTTCCCAGTTGGACGGCACCGGAATCGCATCCCATGCTGCGTGATCGAAATTCTCTTCATAAAATGCTTCCACCGCTTCCGGTGACGGATACATTTTGAATTTCCAGTCTCCGTTCAGATCCATTACAAAGCGGGACGCGTTCCGATTTCCGGCGAGCGCCTGCTCTACCGTCTCATACGCACCGTATGGCGTATGCATCGGATAACGATTTTTCTGCGTTATATACTGATTTTCCCAGTCTCTTGTCTGTCTCATGTTCTTGAAACCCTCCTTGCCTTTGCTTTCGCATTTTCCGACTGTCTCTCTTCTTTTTATCCAGATTGGTGTTCCTTTTTTGCTTTCCTGTGATATAATACATCTGTGGATTTTCAGAAGATTCATGCAGTTATCTTATGATTCAGTATAAAACACTGCACGTGGATGAGAAATAGTTGATCTGGTGTTTCTTTTATCCAAAATGGGAAAGCAAAGGAGAAGTCGTATGATACCGGAATATCTGCTTGCAAAAATAGAAAAGAGCGATGTTATCTATCGCTGTATTGGAAATGAAATGAAGAACGGGATTCTGGCGTGCGGTTTTATGCGGAAAGAGACGGCGGACCGCTCGCAGTATCATTTTTCGAACGAGTATTACAGCTGTTTCGTGCTGCTGCGCGGGAGCGGGGAATATATTGCCGAGGACGGCACCTCCTATCCGCTGCAGGCGGGAAGCCTGGTCCAGCGTCTGCCGGGTGTGCCGCATTCCACACGCGTAGACCCCGATGGGAAATGGCTGGAATTTTTTATCTCGATTGGGAAACCGTTTTTTGATTCTTTCTGCTCGCTTTCGGTTCTGAACCGGGAGCCGGTGCTAAAGGCAGAGCTGCTTCCCGGCGATCTCGAGCGGTATCAGAAGCTTCTGCAGTCGTTAAAGGCCACACCGGACAGTCTGCTGCCTTTGCGGATTCCGGAGATGGAAAAAGAGATTCTGCGAATGTACGGCTACCATGCGCACCGGGTGAATCTGCAGCGGGATCCGATCGAGGCCGCCTGCGATATGCTCTCGCAGAATCTTGATGAAGAAATTTCTCTCGAAGAGCTTGCCCGGTCACTCCAGATCGGTTATGAGACGTTTCGAAAAGTATTTAAAAAACAGACCGGCGTCTCTCCTGCACGGTACCGCACTAGGAAGAAAATGGAGCAGGCCTGTATTCTTCTCGAGGGCGGCGTACCGATGAAGGAAATTGCCGGTCTTGTCGGATATGGCGATGTCTATGCGTTCAGCAAGCAGTTTTCCCGGTTCTTTGGATTCCCACCTGGAAAGTACCGCGCACGTCTTCACACGGATGCGCCGGATTTAGAACAGTTTTAAGATATCGTCCACGGTTTTACGTTTCGGCTTGTCCGGGTTGATGGCACGGTAGCCGACAGCAATGACAGCACCAAGGAGCTCATTCTCCGGAATGGAGAGGGCTTCACGGATAGCTTTCTCATCACGGATTCCCATAATCAGAGTATCAAGGCCGAGTTCTATTGCGCGCAGGATCAGGTTTTCGTCATGCAGGCCAAGATCGTAATAGCCCCAGCCGTTTCCGACTTCATTGTCCGGTGTTCCGTCCTGCGTGAAGCCGGAGCGGTCTTTTACGAATGCTGTTACGACAAGTGCGGCTCCCTTTGAACTCTTCTGATTGAATTCTGGAAGGCATTTTGCGGAAAATTCTTCGACTTTCTCCGGTGTTACAAGGGCATAGTACCGTGTTGTCTGTGAGTTTTTCCAGGATGGTGCCTGAATCGCTGCCTGTACGATCTCCTGGATCTGCTCTGCGGTTACGTGTTTCTCCGGATCAAACGCGCGGATGCTTCTTCTTTCTTCCAGCAGTTTTGTAAATTCCATGGTGTATATCCTCCTTTTATTTATAAAGCCTCGTAATCTTCCCGTGAAAAACGGTGATACGTCAGGCCGAATTCATTTTCTTCGACACAGTAACAGTATTCATCTACAGACGGGTCTGAAAAAGAAAATACATGGCCCATCTCATGCTCCTCGGATGCGTTTTCTTCCACGGTAGTATGCATTTTCTCTGCATAGGAAGAAAAGCAGTTTCGAACCTGTTCCATTGTGTTTCCAGGCGTTGTGATCACCTGCAGAAGGTTCTGCAGGAGCTCCGGAACAGGGATTTCCCGCTCAATATAAGAGCATCCCTCCTCCGGGATTTCCACACAGTAGCGGTCTTTGACTGCCGAAATAGCGAGCATTCCAAGGCGCGGCTGTACGTTCTTACAGAACGCGGAAAGCGCTTTAGCCAGGTCTTCTGTTTCGTCTAAAGAGAGGGAACGGCGCAGGGACTCCGCCGGGTAGTAGAGCTTCATCGTACCGCCCTCATAGCCGATCTTCACCTGCCATTCCCGAATTGTATCGGTAATATGTTTTTCCAACAGTTTTGCTGTCATGTTTTCTAAGTCACCTCCATTGTGCTGCATGTGCAAAAAACACAGTATTATTATCGCACGAATTGGGCATTGTGTGAACACTTAATTTTTTGTTTTTTACAAAAAGAAAAGAATCACTTTTTTACTCCTCGAAACGGCAGAAACCTCCGCCAGAAAAGCTGGAACAGAGGTTTCTGTGATTTCTTATGTCAGAAGAATTTCTCAGTCATTTTGTTCTGAATTACTCTTCGTCGTCTTTTTTCTTTCTGCCGCGGAGTTTGAATCCAAGTCCGCCAGCGCCAAGAGATGCAACTGCCATGCTTACCCATCCCCAGATGTTGGTAGCATCACCGGTCTTTGCATTATCGCTCTTCTTGGAAGTAGAGGTATTGGATACTTTATTACTTGCAAGCGGAGTAGATGTTGCTTTCGGGGTGCTTGTCGGGGTCTTCGTCGGCTGCGTCGTAGGTATTGTGGTAGGAGCAGTCGTCGGGGTTGTGGTTGGTGCTGTTGTAGGTGTAACCGTCGGAGTCTCAGTTGGGGTAACCGTCGGAGTCTCGGTCGGGGTTACGGTTGGGGTCTCTGTAGGAGTAGGAGTCGGCTCTTCTGCTGATTTCTTCCAGGTGAAGCTAAGATCCTGATATCCCAGTGAAGAAACTGTAATTTCAAAGGAATCGCCCTCTGCGAACGGTGCTGCATCTGTCTTTAAGGAACCATCCTCATTGAACAGTACAACAGCTCCTCTTCCGCTTGCTGCATATGCTTTTCCATTTACAGTAACAGAGGTAATGTTCTTCAGATAATCTGCAAACTCTTCATCTGTTGCATCCCCTTTCTTAAGCAGACCCGGTGTTGTCGTATCTTCGTTAAATGCTGCCGGCATCTCTTCCGTGTAAAGGATAAAGTCTGCGGAAAGATCTGCATATTTACCATTCTTATCGCTGACAGTCAATGTATAAGAACCTTTCTCTGCATTCTTGAAGTACAGAGTATCACCGGACACGGTTCCCGTCAGACCTTCTACTGTATAGACAGCATCGTAATCATCCGGCAGGCCTTCCAGTTTAACAGAAGCATTTCCAGATGTGACAGACGCATTCTCTACAGAAAATTCATATGCAAACTTAACCGGTACATATACATCTGCGTCGACTTCGTAAATTCCCTTGCTGGTGTAATAGGTAATTTTGTTGATGGTCTGTCCCATCATACTCTTGTAATGTTCAGAAGAAGTCGGGCAATTATGAACGCTTGTGGTAAATCCAGTGCTCCATGCCAGCTTAGACACTCTCCAGATATTCTCCAGATGACGCATTCCGTAATCGTTGCCCTCTTTTGTGCTGACAACAACACCATATACGGTATCTTCGCCTGCTTTGATGGTATCAGTAAGACCATCCAGATCCAGCTGATAATCACCGTATTTGCTGTTAGTGGAGAGCTCTGCCGTTACATTTTCCAGCTTTGCTGTCTCGGTTCCCTGAACAGCACCAAAGGTTACATTGCCGTCTGCATCTACAGATGCTTCTTTGTAATAAGACGGAACCTCATGTAAAGTGTAATATGCATAGCTTGCATTCTCATACAGTGCATCTTTTCCGGTATACGTTGTGGTGGATGTCTGTCCACGGTTGGTAACGGTGATTTCTACAGAATCCTCATCTGTCACTTTCGTGTATTTGCTCAGATCCATACCCTCTGTTACTTTTACTGGGAAGGTGATACCTGTAATATCGCTTCCGTCTGCATTCACATGGTAAGATCCGCCAGAAAGGGAGGCTGTTCTTGTTTTGTTCTTGGTTGCGGAAGTAAATGCATCTACTGGAATATCGTTATGAACCTCTGCCTGATAGAACTCAGCATACGGAATGTTCATTAATACATACTGGGACTGAAGTGCTTCGATTGCTGCATTCAGATGCTCTGTTGCTTCGTCTACGGTTCCCTGGCTCTGTTTTTTCTCCAATGCTTCTTTTGCTTCTGCCAGTTCTGTCTGCATATTATTCCAGGAAGTTTCCGTGTAAAGATCTTTATTCAGTGCATCTGCCTTTGCAATTGCCTCTTCCAGTGCTGCTGTGCTCTCTACCGGATCAGCTCCTACAATATTCGCTTTGGTTGCTTCAAAAGTGTAGGAAGCATCTGCATAGCCAAGTGCATGAATCGTAATCTTCCAATAACCGGTTCCATCCGTTCCCTCCGGTAAAGTGCAGCGCAGGGAATCGGTAAGGCCAAGCTGGATTCCCATTACTTTATGCATCCAGTTATCTGCTGCGAATTTTGTTCCATACGTTGCTTTTGCATTCGTATAAGTGGAATCATCACCGTAATAAGTCCAGGTTACGGTCTGCAGATTAGCAGCCAGATCGCCGTAATCTCCCGTTAAATCTACGCGAAGGAATTCTCCATAAGAACCATTGGCTTCTTTCACGGTCAGTCCTACGGTCTCAGCATCCGGAGCTGTCTTCAGCGCCTGATCTTTGATTCCGGATTCACTTCCTGTTGTTCTTGCAGAGAAGGAGAAGCTTCCATCTGCATTTTTCACTGCTATCTTCAGACCGTTTGTGTTTTCTGTTACATCTGCAACCAGGCCTGTATAGCTCTGCAGTTTATTTTCAGAAAATCCACCGGAAAGTGTTCCGCCGTTTTCTACCACAACATACTTTTTGCAGAAATCTTCGTAATCATCTTCCGAAACTTTTACAGGCACATATTTCAGACCTTTTACTTCATAATGATCAATCTGGCTCTTATCGTAAGTTACGGTCTCGCCGTTCGTCAGAACTGCCGTGGTTGCTGCGGTATAATATGCTACATCATAGGTTGTGCCATCTTTCATGTAGATAGTCGCTGCGCACTGGAAGCTTCCTCTGTGCAGTCCATGGTTTGTAGTCGCACGGGTTACAACATCAAAAGCGCCTTTATCACTTTCTTCGCGACTGTCAGTTTCATCCGAACCAGCGTCGCTTCCTGCCGCCTGAACTCCTTCTGCTGCCCAATATTCAGCCCAGGTAAGACCTGCATATACATATTTATATGTTGTTTCTTTCTTCTCATAAGTAAAGGAAAGCGTCTTGTAACCTGTTGCAGTTACTTCGATTTCAAATTTATTTCCTTCTGCAAAAGCGGCAGCTGTCAGATCAAGCGTACCGTCTTCTTTGATCAGAATTGTTTTCCGTTTTCCAGTTGCTGCATATTCTTTTCCATTTACTTTTACCGAAGTGATGTTCTTGATATAATCAGCAAAGTCATCTTCTGATGCATTCTCTGCTTTTACAAGCGCCGGAGCACTTCCTTTTTCGTTGTAAGCAGCCGGCATTGCATCTGTATACAGAGTAAAGCTCTGTGTCAGATCTGCATAAACACCTTTTTTATCATGAATCGTCAGAGTATACATTCCTTTTTTCGCATTTGCGGAATAAGAAATGGTATTTCCGTCTACTGCAAATCCATCCAGACCATCTACGGAATATTCTGCATCATAATCAGCCGGAAGTCCGGTTACGGTCATCGTTGTCTTTCCAGCGGAAAGAGAAGCGTCTTCTACGGATACACTTGCCTCAAATTTTGTTGGAACAAAAATATCATTCACTGGAATCGTGTAGATTCCTTTGCTGGTATAATAAGTAACCTTATTGATATGCTGTCCCATCATGCTCTTGTAATGTGCAGAAGAAGTCAGGCATCCATGTACCTGTGTTGTAAATCCAGTTGACCATGCCAGCTCTGTTCCGCGCCAGATATTTTCCACATGACGCATACCATAGTCATTGCCTTCTTTCGTGCTGACAATAACACCATAGATCTGATCGGTTCCAACATCAATCGTGTTCTCCAGTCCGTCGAGATCCAGCTGATAATCTCCATATTTTGATTCAGTCATAAATTCCGGAGATACATTGGTCAGTTCAATTGCAGTTCCAACTGTTTTTCCAAAAGAAAGAGAGCCATCTGCATTTACCGTTGCTTCTTTGTAGTAAGAAGGTACTTCGCTTAATACATAATATGCATAGTCTGAGTTTTCAAATAAGGCGTCTTTTCCAGTGTATGTCTGTGTAGATGTCTGACCACGGTTTGTTACTGTAATACTTACAGAGTCAGAATCTGTTACTTTCTTAAATTTGGAAAGATCCACTCCTGTTACTTTAACCGGGAAGGTAATTCCATTGATTGCACTTCCATCTGCATTGGTATGATAAGAACCACCGGCAAGAGTGGCTGTTCTTGTTTTGCTCTTCGTTGCGGAAGAAAATACATCCACTGGAACAGAGTTGTTTACATCTGCAGCATAAAATTCATCATACGGAATGTTCATCAGAACGTAAGCCACCTGCTCAGTTGGAGTCTCGGTCGGGGTCGCCGTTGGGGTTGCGGTTGGCGTTGCTGTCGGGGTCGCCGTCGGAGTCGGTGCTTTAACAAGGCCTTTTACTGCAGTATTCAGCGCATCTTTCGCGGTATCAACAGCGCTCTGGGATTCTTTTGCAGAAAGAGCAGATTTTGCTGCGGTAAGAGCAGTCTGGACAGCTTTCCAGGAGTCTGCGGTGTAGTCAGCTTCCTTTAATGCTTCGGCATCTGCGATTGCTTTTTCAAGTGCTGTGGTGTCTACTGCTTCTGGAGTCGGGGTTGCTTTTTGGGTTGCTGCAAGAGCCGCGGTTTTTACTGCATTCGAAGTTCTGGTTGCACCCGATACAATATCCCATCCTTCAATGTTTTCAATCGTTGCATCTTTTCCAAGAAGTTTCGTTTTGAATCCTTTGCTGTTTGTAGCTGCTTTTTTAAAATATGTAGCATTTTCTGTATTGTATCCAGAACCAGGTGTTACTGCAATATCAGAAAACTTACCGTCTGCAACTGTGATTTTGACATTAACGTCATATTCATCCCATGCATTCTCATCCTCATCGTCTTCTGCAGTTCTGGTAACATGAGCCGTAGACTCATAAGTGCCATCTGCCAGCACGCCACTTGTAGCATCCGCCAGTGCGGTTCCCGGGAGCAGGCTCATGGTCATGGAAGCTGCCATTACGGCTGCTAATGATTTTTTCTGAAGTTCTTTTCTTTTGATCATAACTTCCTCCTTTTTCCTTTTCCACAGTTTTGCAGGAAAAACAGGGGCAAAACTGTCCTTCATTATTATATTAGTTTTCACTAATCAATAATTGTTTTAACTAACCGTAGATTATTCTACTAATTTTTAATCGTTTTGTCTAACTCTTAACTGATTATTTTTTCTCAAAAGAGGCACAGATTCTGCTTATTGAGTATTTTTACTATTTAATGATCCGATACTGTGAAGTTTGTGGGATGATTTTCGTTCCCACACAGAAAAAATTCCGTAGATATGGAGTTTTCACCGCGAAGAACTCTTTCGTCCCTCGCGTTTTACCGCAGAAAGAATGCGGTCCGAAAGGATTCCGATCAGCATTCCGGTGATGACTCCGGCCACGAGAAGCGCCGGCAGATAATAGAACAGTTTGCGGTTCTGCACCACGAGAGCCGCCACGCAGATCTGCGCGACATTGTGCGTCACGCCTCCTGCAATACTTACGCCGGTGATACTAAAGCCCTTGATGTGTTTCAGCAGAAGCATCACAAGAAAGCTCAAAAGCCCGCCGGCAAGGCTGTAAAGGATGGACATTCCATTTCCGAACAGATACCCCATCAGAAGAATGCGGGCGACGGAAATCATCAGGACTTCCCCTGCCGGAAGGAAAAAGAGGCCGACGACTACAACCAGATTGGCAATGCCGAGTTTGATTCCAGGAACACCGAGGTTGATCGGGATCAGTACCTCCACATAACTGAAGATCATGGCAAGTGCCATCAGCATGGCGCATAAGGCAATTTTTCTGCTTGCAGTGCGGCTGTCTCTCATAAATTCCAATTCCTTTCTTCTAAGCTGGTATTATTTTACAATCACATCCGGCGCATCGTCGGCGTCGTCCGTTGTGGATCCGTCACTTTCTACCTCCGCAACCAGCTTATGCGGCAGGCACACGATCGTCTCATTTACCCGGGAAATCGTACCCTGTCTTTTGCAGTAGCCGTCCGGGCAGTCAGCTTCTTCCATATGGACACTTCCGTTTTCGATCACCAGGACATTCGTTCCGTGACCCGTCTGAATTTTCACGGTCTGATTTTCTGCGAGTGAATACGTTCCGTAGACTTCGCCGTCCACCGTGACTTTCATGGTATTTCCATTTTCCGTTTTCGGCAGCCGAAGCGCCAGGGCAAGGATTCCAGCCAGGAGCAGAACGGCGCCTGCCAGAATCAGATCTTTTTTCTTCATATAGTTTTCCTTATTCTGAATCAGATGCCAGCCCATAACAGCAGTGTCAGCAGGAATACAGCACGGAACAGCGTAAAGAGGATTTCATTTCCGTGAAATTCCTTTACCCCGCAGCGGATATTACCTTTCGGACACGTATCAATACATTTCTGGCACTGGAAACAGTCGCCGGAGATCTCCACGTATCCATCGGATGGCAGTTCCACCGCTGACGGGCACTGTCTCGTGCAGGCGCTGCAGCCGCGGATGCAGTTTTCGCGTTTCCGGTGCAGAGTAAAGAACGGCAGGATCGGAAGCAGAGAAAAGACAGCTCCCATTGGGCACAGGAAACGGCAGAAAAAGCGCTCCTCAAAGAACATGCCGACCAGGATCAGCACCAGAAGAACAATGCCTGGAATATAAGAGGAAAGTCGGAAATTTCCCGCATGCAGCATGGAAAAGACATCCCACGGGCTTGTTCCTCTTGCTTTCTGATAAACTCCTGCAAAGCAGCAAAGAGCAATCAGAAGCAGAATGCCGTATTTGACCAGCGCCAGTTTTTTTGCCAGTTCCGGTTTGATGCATCTGGGCTTCTTTTTACGTTTCTTACAGATTATACCATAAATTGCGTGCATTGCATCCCCCAGACTTCCAAAAGCGCATGCAAAACCGCAGAAAAATCTGCCGAAAACAATCGTAAATGCACAGACAAGGAGCAGAGCCGACACAAACGCGGTCATCTCAATTTTTTCACCCTGTCCAAGCTGCGTAAAAATGTATTTCACTCCGTTAAATGCAGCGGTAAATACTGACGGAAGAAACAGGAAATATAAAAGCTGGATTCCGGCACGCAGGCAGGAAACGATCTGTTTTCTCTTCTTTGCCGGTAATGTGGATAGATCTAAATTTTTCATGTTATTTCTCCGCCTTTTCTATTGCTTCCTGCGCCGCATTTCTGATACCGGTGGAGCTGAATGTTGCTCCGCTGATCGTATCAACATCGGCGGACTGTGCCTCAATAATCTTTGGAATGATCGCCTCCGCGTTTGACAGATACGCACTGTCCTCGCCGTCGGCGGATGTGATGGCAAGATCGGTAATCTGGCCGCCCTCTACGGTTACTTCAACTGCAATGGTGCCACCGAAGCCGTCAGCTTCACCGTCATACGTACCGTCCACGTACTGCCCTTCTGCTTCTGCTGCTTCACTTGCGGCCGTATCCGCCGTGTTGGATGCAGCTGCTGCGGCCTGCAGATTTTCCTTCTGAAGCTGGGTCGTCTCAAGCTCTGCCGAGAGCCGCGCGATCTGATCCTCTTTGTCTCTTTTATCGAGTACGGTATTGTAGCCGATCAGAACAGCAGCAATGACAGCGACATTCAAAAAACGAACAATCAATTGTCTCATCTGTTTTCCCCTTTATTGCGTTACTTTCGCAGCATCCAGCGCATTCCGGCATGCCTCAAGAATGGCTTTTGAGGAGCAGGTTGCACGGGAAACGGTGTCGATGTTTTCAAGCGTTCCGGTTTCCAGAATCTGAGCGGAAACGCCTTTGATTTTGGAGGTTCCTTCGGATGCGCGGCGGATGTAGGAGGCATTCTGACTGTCTCCGTCACCGGTGATGTTGCTTAACGCTACGATTTTATCGTTTTCAATTGTTACCGTCACGGAAAGCTGATAAGCGGTAAAATCTTCATCTTCATCCGGCTCGCAGACGGCAATCGCTGTGTATTCGCCGTCCTGATAGATCTTTTGTTCCGGAGTTTCCGTCGGGGTTGGTGTTGGCGTCTCAGTTGGCTCCGGAGTTTCGGTCGGAGTTGGTGTTTCGGTCGGTGTCGGAGTTACCGTTGGCGTCGGGGTTGGATTTTTCTTTTCCTCAGTTACGCGTTCTGCCTCTTTTAAAGCTTCCTCGATTGCCGCAAGAATTCCCCTGGAGCTGTAGGTTGCGCCGGAAACGGTGTCAACTTCCAGTGTCTGGTTTTTCACAACGTCCTTTGCTGTCTGTTTTGCGCGTTTTAAGAATGCTTCGTCATCTTCACTCTCGGTCACGAGAATTGCCTTGATCGTCTCATCCTGAATGACAACTGCCGTTGTAATGTCTCCCAGATAGCCCTCGCCGGTTCCGTAGTAAATGCCTTCCTCGTATGGGAATTTTCCTTCCGGAATCGTTGTGGTTCCGCCGCTGCTCGTTCCGTTATCCGGAACGGTCTCGCCGTTTGTTGCCTTCTTCGCATTTTCCAGCGCCTGTTTTACTGCGTTCTGGATGCCGCGGGAGCTGTACGTTGCGCCGGATACGAGATCCACATCGGTTTTCTGTCCGTCTACGATGCGGTCCGCTACGACTTTGGCACGGTTGAAGAATGTCTCGTCATCTTCGTTTCCCAGAATCAGTACCGCTTTGATCGTCTGATCCTGCAGGGCTACCGCCACTTTGATGTCTCCCTGGAAACCGGCGGCCGTGCCGTAATAAATTCCGTCCTGATAAGGGAAACTTCCCTTGGATGCAGACGAATTGTTATTGTTCTGATTATTATTCTGGCTGTTGTTTCCGTTGTTTGTATTGCTCTGGATTCCTCCGTTTGTACTGGAAGACCCGTTCACTGCCGCCTGACTTAAGGCACTCCGCACAGCTTCAATAATACCGCGGGAGCTGTATGTCGCGCCGGAGACCGTATCCACATTCGTACTCTGTGTTGAGATAATCGTCGAAATCAGAGAGGAAGCACTGGAAAGGTAGCTTGGCGTATCGCTGTTTTCCACAATATCAATCGAAGCAATTTTTCCGCCGCTGACAACAACGCAGACTTTCATTGTGCCGCCAAATCCTGTTCCGGTTCCGTAATACGTTCCATCCCGGTAGGCAGCCGGTTCTTCGATTTTAGATACTGTAACGGTTCCGCCAGCAGAGGCTCCGCCGCCTGCCGCTCCTGATGCGGATGCCGGTTCTGAAGTGTCCTCCTGACCGGTCAGTGCATTTTTCACGGCTGCAAGGATACCTTTTGAACTGAAAGTTGCACCGGAAACCGTGTCCACATCCACACTCTGGGATGCGATGATACGGTCGATAACTCCCTTCGCACGGTTCAGGAAAGTTGCGTCCTCGCCGGGAGCGCTTACAATCGAGATCGACTGAATCGTTTTGTCTTTCAATACGACAGAGACTGTAATCGTACCGCCAAAACCTGTTCCGCTTCCTTCATACGTTCCGTCCGCCAGCTCAAAGCTGCCGGAACCGACTGCTGCGACAAGTTCTGCTTCGGTATCGGTTGTCTTTTTTGTATCGTCCTTCTTTTTGGTATCATCTTTCTTTTCCGCTGCATCGGTATCCTGTTCCGGCTCCGGTGTCACCAGTGCCTCCGGCTGCTCTACGGCGTAAACCGGTGCAGTGTAGCCGTTCAGCGAAATACCGGCGCAGGCTGCTACGATAACTGCCGCGAGAGCCGGTGCAAATGCTGTCAGTTTTTTCCATTTTCCCATGGTTATGTATCACCGTCTTTCCTGATAATGTTTGTCTCGTGATCGGATGTGAAATCGTCAGCAATTCCTTCGGTTACATACAGAACGCCGTCCTCATCCTCCAGAATGGTGTCAAATTCATCGCTGTGTGCACGCCAGTATTCGGCCGCCTTGTCCTTTCCCATGATGAAAAGAGAAGTCGAAAGGCCATCCGCCAGTGTTCCGTCAGCACTTACGATCGTCACCGACACCAGACCGTTATTTGCCGGATGACCGGTCGATGGGTCGATGATGTGATGATATTTCATGCCGTCCTGTTCGAAATACCGCTCATAGCCGCCAGAAGTAATAACTGCCCGGTCGGCCGTCGAGAGAATGCCGAGATAATCATCCTCCGCTTCCGGACTCTGCACAGCAACACGCCATTTGCTGCCATCCGTTTTCGTGCCGACAACCTGAACGTTTCCACCGAGGTTGATGAGCCCGCTCGTCACACCGCATTCCCGGTAAATATCCGCAATTCTGCCGGATGTATAACCCTTTGCGATTCCGCCGAAGTCGATTTTCATGCCGTCCTTGGCAAAGCTGATCGATGCGCTGTCCTTGTCGTAAAGAATGTCATTGGCATCGGTCAGCGGAAGGAGGCTTTCGATCGTCTCATCCGAAGGAATCGTATAATTTCCGGTTGTAAAACCCCAGGCGTCCATGATCGGATAAATTGCGATGTCGAAAACGCCGTTTGTGCTGTCATACAGATCCAGCGAGCGTTCCAGCAGATAGGTGGTATCCTCCGATAAGGTTCCGCCGCCGTTTGCATTGATCTGCGCTACTTCACTCGTCTCCTCTCCGGTCGACAGAAGTGCATCCAGCCGCTCAATCTCCTGCTGCGCCTGATCCACCGCCGTTTCTGCATTCGGACCATAGGCAGTGACCGTCATGTACGTATCCATCGCAAAAATATCTCGGCTGCTCGATGCATCTGCGGCATCGGAAGAAGCTGTGGATGATGCGGATTTCTGCGTGGAATTCTCTTCCGAAGCGTCAGAACTGCTCGAAGACTCCGAAACAGACGCCAGCTGTGTCTGACTTTCACTGCTCTCCGGCTGCGCTGCTGTCCCCGCACCGGAACATCCGCCGACCGTC
>NZ_QUHK01000008.1:0-77813 GCF_003479665.1 Blautia sp. AF14-40 | reverse complement strand
GTCCCCGCACCGGAACATCCGCCGACCGTCATCACCATGGCAAGACAAAATGCTGCAACAATTTTCTTTTTCATAAATAAAACTCCATTTTTTCTTATATTAGGAAGTTCTAACTTTGGTATTATAACATTAACTTGTAACTTACGCTATGAATTACTTGATAAAAGTTTTTCAATTAGCGTTCTGCATCTGATAAATTTTCTCATTTTATGTACTCTAAATCAAGCGGATTTTACTGGAATTCAAGCACCGATATACAAAAAGCCCCCACAGCCGCATTGCTGCGGCCGCGGGGGCTTTTAGAAATAACATTTTCAGAAATTACATATGATCATGGCAGGTACGTGCAATTACGTCCATCTGCTGCTCTTTTGTCAGGTCGATGAATTTAACTGCATAGCCGGATACACGGATTGTGAAGTTTGCATACTCCGGTTTCTCCGGGTGCTCCATTGCGTCGATCAGTTTTTCGGTTCCGAATACGTTTACGTTCAGGTGATGTGCACCCTGCTCGAAGTATCCGTCCAGAACGTGTACCAGGTTCTCGGTACGCTCTTCGTCGTTATGGCCAAGTGCGCCCGGGTTGATGGTCTGGGTGTTGGAGATTCCGTCCAGAGCGTCCTCATACGGCAGTTTTGCTACAGAGTTCAGGGAAGCAAGAAGTCCGCTCTTCTCTGCGCCGTAAGACGGGTTAGCTCCTGGAGACAGAGGCTCACCGGCTTTTCTTCCGTCCGGCAGAGAACCAGTTGCTTTACCATATACAACGTTGGAAGTAATGGTAAGGATAGAGGTAGTCGGCTCAGAATCACGATAGGTATGGCAGTATTTCAGTTTGTCCATGAAGGTACGAAGCAGCCATACAGCGATCTCGTCTGCTCTGTCATCGTCGTTGCCGTATCTTGGGAAGTCGCCGGTTGTCTCGAAGTCAACAGCCATTCCTTCTTCGTCACGGATAACTTTAACTTTAGCGTATTTGATTGCGCTTAAGGAGTCTACTACGTGAGAGAATCCTGCGATACCGGTTGCGAAGGTACGTCTTACATCGGTGTCGATCAGAGCCATCTCTGCTGCCTCATAGTAGTATTTGTCATGCATGTAATGGATCATGTTCAGAGTTCCAACGTACAGATGAGCCAGCCAGTCCATCATAACGTCGTATTTCTTCATAACCTCATCATAGTCCAGATACTCAGCAGTGATCGGCTGATATTCCGGAGCAACCTGCTGTTTTGTCTTCTCGTCTTTACCGCCGTTGATAGCGTACAGAAGGCATTTTGCAAGGTTTGCACGAGCGCCGAAGAACTGGATCTCCTTACCGGTCTCGGTAGCAGATACACAGCAGCAGATGGAGTAATCATCGCCCCATACCGGACGCATTACATCATCGTTCTCATACTGGATAGAGCTTGTCTGTACAGAAATATGAGCTGCATATTTCTTGAAAGCTTCCGGAAGATTCTCAGAGTACAGAACAGTAAGGTTCGGCTCTGGGGACGGTCCCATGTTTTCCAGTGTATGCAGGAAACGGAAATCGTTCTTTGTAACGATAGAACGTCCGTCGATTCCCATACCGGCAACTTCCAGAGTAGCCCATACCGGGTCACCGGAGAACAGCTGATTGTAAGACGGAATTCTTGCGAATTTAACCATACGGAATTTCATTACCAGATGGTCGATCAGCTCCTGAGCTTCTTTCTCAGTCAGGATTCCTTTTTCAATATCTCTTTCGATGTAGATATCAAGGAAAGTAGATACACGGCCAACGCTCATTGCAGCACCGTTCTGAGTTTTGATAGCTGCAAGGTATCCGAAGTACAGCCACTGAACAGCTTCTCTTGCGTTCTTAGCCGGCTCGGAAATGTCATAGCCATAGGACTGTGCCATAACTTTCATATCCTGCAGTGCTCTGACCTGGTCAGCGATCTCTTCTCTTAACTGGAAGTCACCACGACGCATTCCCTGACGATTTGTTGCAGCGAAGTCTGCTTTTTTGCGCTCGATCAGGTAATCAATACCGTACAGAGCAACACGACGGTAGTCGCCTACGATACGGCCACGGCCATAGGTATCCGGCAGACCGGTCAGGATTTTATTATGACGGGCTTTCATCATCTCTGGTGTGTAGATGTCGAATACACCCTGGTTATGTGTTTTGTGATATTTCGTGAAAATTTCATGAAGCTTCTCGCTTGGTTTGTAGCCGTAAGTCTCGCAGGACTGCTCAGCCATTTTAATTCCACCATACGGCATAAATGCACGTTTCAGCGGTTTGTCTGTCTGAAGACCAACTACCTGCTCCAGATCTTTCATGCTGTCATCGATATATGCTGCGCCGTAAGCTGTGATTCCGCTTACAACGTCTGTCTCCATATCCAGAACGCCGCCTTTTGCACGCTCTTCTTTCTGGAGTTCCTGTAATTTGCCCCACAGACGGTCTGTAGCCTCTGTTGGTCCCTCCAGGAATTTCTCATCTCCGTCATATGGAGTATAGTTGTTCTGAATAAAATCACGTACGTCGATGCCTTCTTTCCAGAGTCTTCCGGTAAAGCCATCCCACTGTTCAAATTCTCTCATTTGATTTGTTCCTTTCTGGTGTTATTTTGTTTCGTCACGCTCCGGCATCTTCTTTGCACCGGGCATGAACACCTCCGCATGCATAATATAACAAATCTCTGCTTTCCGCGCAAGATATGCACTTGAAAAAATACAAGGAAAACCACAAAATCTTGTATTTTTATAAGAACAAAATCTACATGTGGCGCTTTTCTTTTATGACCCGTATCCGATTTCATATATCTGCTCTGCAAAGTCACAAATAACATATGTTCCATCGGAAAATTCACTCTTCTGTACGCTTCCGTCCGCCGTCATACACTCGTGACGTACCAGTTCCAGGAGTGCCGTTTTTTCATGCAGCTCCGTTACAACGCGGCATCTTTCTGTCATCTCTTCCAGACTGATTTTCTCCCCGTCAAATGCACCATCTGTATTCGGATATGCGCCGTCCCGTACAAGATACGGTGCACCGCCTGCAAGAAGCGCATACAGCATATAGTCCTCGTCTTTTGAAACACGGTCCATCATCCACGGCTCGATCACACAGTCATGATACACAAGATTAAAGAGCGGCACCGGGATTCCTTTCTTCGGTGTCTCTGACGGGCGCAGCATAAAGTCATACGGTGCATAATGGCAGAACACCAGATATGGAACGGCCCAGTCGCTGACCTCCTCGGAGCTTGAGAGAATCCCCTGTGAGAGCAGCCAGGAGAAGCAGTTTCCGCGGTACATATAGCAGTCTCTTCTCGTCATCACATGCTCCGGATTTGCGCACTCGTCGCCCTCATTGCACGTAAACACATCGAGGTATGCACCGTCAAGCCGGATTCCGTTTTTCTTCAGTTCGGCAAAATTCCGTTTCACATAGAACGGTGCCTGCGTTGCACAGAGATAGCTCTGCGGTCCGCCCGCCCAGTAACTGTGTCCCGGTATCGTTCCGTCCGGAAGGCGGCAGGCATAATTTTCATCGTAGCTCGGCGCTGCGTGGTAATAATCGCGGTACTGGTCGTGAATACCGAATTTGTAGCCGAAATCATGCATCGTATCGACAAGCGATTTCATGCCTTCCCATCCGCCGGCCGCTTGGCATGCCGGTGTGTAGTCCGGATGCTGGTTGTCATACCCCGGTTCTGCCCAGCCGTCCAGATGAAGATAGACTTTCTCTACGCCGAGATCATGAATTTCGCGGATCTGCTGCTCGCGCACGGAAAACGGCACTACGCGGTTATTTTTCTCCGGATTCTGCGGATCGAAAAAGCCGGACTCCGGCTGCACAACCGTCTTGATTCCCGTATGGACAAAACACGTTCCCACAAGATCGTGAATGGACGGATTCTGTACTGCCTTTTCTTTCAAAGTGCGCAGATGACCCTGTTCCCGTACATACTGGCGGTACGCTTTGCAGAGGTCGTTATAATCGCAGTCATTTAAAAACGTATAACGGAATACGCGGCGGTAATTCATTGTTCCAAGGCTCGGCTCCAGCCATGCCCCCACGCTGGTATACGGGCCGCCTGCCGGGTGCTCTGCCTGATAACCGGCGTTCCACGGTGTTGTACAGATCGCTGTATAGCCGCATCTTTCCTTCACCTGGCCAAACCACGGCATATAGCCGCCGGAGGTCTCAAATCTGCCGTCAAACGAAAGCTTTCCAAGTTCCGTCTTCCAGGTATTCGGAATCAGAAGTCCCTGTCCCTCGGTAAGGAGTGTATACCAGTCATCGCGCCCGTTTGTAAACTCCATTGCCGTCGGCCACAGCACCTTTACCGGATGCAGTCCCTCCTCGCAGAGCGGAATCCACTCCATCCAAAATGTTTCATCCACAGCTTCGATCCAGATAATCGTCTCGAAGGCATACTGTGTTCCCGCAAATCCCGCATAACGGCTCCGGATGCCGCATCCGACGCCGAAGGAATAGACCTCATGGGAAATCTCCTCTGCATCCAAGAAACGGTATGTTCCCTCTGCAAAAATCAGTTCCGGTGTCTTTTTCGGATCCGTATTCCAGACAACGCCGTCTTTTTCGATCCTAAGTCCCAGCGTCTCTTCATCGAGCATCACAGCAAGCGATCCGCTTTCTATTTTTTTCATCGTGTGATATTCCCCTTTTTCTTTATCATATGCGTTCCAAACACCAGAAAGGCGCAGAGAACCCGTCCGCCTTTCTCTGCACGGTTCCGGATTTTCTGCGCCTTTTTCCACCCAACTTACATAATCTCTTCTTTTTCTACGACTTTACCGTCTCTCCAGATTCTCTCCAGATCGTAGAACAGGCGGTTCTCCTCATCAAAGATGTGGATGACAACATCGCCGTAGTCCATCAGAATCCAGTTTGCGGTCTGATAGCCTTCGATCTGTTTTGGATGTACGCCGGCTTTTCCGAGTACCTCCTCCACGTTGTCTGCCATCGCCTGTACCTGGTTGCGGTTGCTTCCGCTGGCGATCATGAAATAATCTGCCAGAGTCGAAACATGGGTAATGTCCAGAATGCGGACATCCATTGCTTTTTTATCTTCCAGTGCTTCCAGTGCAAGTTTTGCAGTCTGTTTTGCTTCGCTCATTTATGCTTCCTCCTTTGCCGCCCGTTCCCGGTGCAGTGCCTCATAGAACTGATACGCCTGCTCCGTCATCGGGTCCATCGTCTTCGGGTTTTCCGACAGATACGCCATACTATCTTTTAAAATTTCATACATGCATTCGTCGATATCGGTGAATGCCAGCTTCCGAAGGCGGGTAAGGTGTGGTGCCTTGTTTCGTGCCGGCTCGATATAATCTGCGATATAGATGATCTTCTCCAGCAATGTCATATCTTCTTTTCCTGTCGTATGCCAGGTGATGGCACTTAAGATCTCCGGATCTTCCACCTTATACTTGTCCTTCGCCAGAAATGCACCGAGCTTGGCATGGATCAAAAACGGATTGTTCCGCTCAAACTCAGTGATTTCAATCTTATTTTTCTCACACATGGTGATTTTTTTCTTATTCGGAATGCATTTTGCACAGTCGTGAAGCAGTCCCGCGACACGGGCTTTTTCGAGATCCTCGCCCCATACCATCGCCATGGATGCTGCGGTAAACATCACACCGAGCGTGTGATGATAGCGGTCTTCATCGACTTCCTTCTGGAGTTTTTTGTCCAGTTTCCATAAATCGTACTGTTCCATCCTGCTCTTCCTCTAATCCTGATAGATTTTCTGCTCCTGAATGTAGGAAATCACAGAATCCGGCAGATAGTATTTCACGGATTTTCCTTCCCGGATCCATTCCCGCAGTTCGTGGGAAGAAACATCCAGATTCGGTGTGTCGAGTTTCAGAAAGGTACCGTGAAGTTTTTTTGCATTTCGTTCCATACAGGCCAGAAGCTCTTTCTCTTTTGCCCGATCCCTGGTCGCCACAAGGATCTTTGCCGCGGCGCAGATCCGCTCTGGATTTTTCCACTCATCAAAATAGAACAGGGAATCCGCTCCAATGATAAAGTAAAACTCCGTGCCCGGATGTTCCTTCCGCATCGCCTCAAGCGTCCGATAACTGTAGGTATAGCCCTCATCTTTCATCTCTTTGGTGCAGAGCACAAAATGCGGATTGGATGCGATGGCACGGCGCACCATCTCGACACGCTGTGCATCCTTTGCCTGTCCCGCCCGGTTCCGCTTATGTGGCGGATTTCCGGCCGGAAGAAACCAGACTTCATCAAGCCCGAACTGCTCGTACGCCGCCTCGCCAAGGATCAGATGACCGATATGAATGGGATCGAATGTGCCTCCCATAATGCCAATTTTTCTGTTTGTCTTTTCCATACGTTTTCCTCAAAAAGCGCCGGAACTGCAGCGGTATGCTCCGGTCCCGGCGGTTCTTTCCTGCGGATTATTTCGGAAGCTGAATTTTCTTTTTCTCTTTTTTGCCCTCTTTGTACAGCACGATCTTTTTGCCGATCACCTGTACGACCTGGGAATTGGTGCGTTCTGCCAGAACTTCTGCGATCTCTCTTGGATCATCGAGGCAGTTCTGCAGTACATTGATTTTAATCAGTTCTCTCGCCTCAAGTGCCTCTGCTACAGCAGCGGTATGCTCCGGCGTGATGCTGCTTTTTCCTACCTGCAGGATCGGTTCCATGGTCATGGCAAGGCCTTTCAGGTATGCTCTCTGCTTGCTGGTCATACGTCTCCTCCTTCGTTATTTATTCGTTCTATTTATAATAATCAAATTCAAATCCATACATCTTGACGGTATCGCCTTCCTGGATGCCGGCCTGCTCGAGTTCGTCTAAGATACCGGTATCTTTTAAGAACCGCTGGAAGAAAGCAAAACCTTTCTCGGAATCCAGATTAGTGTAGCCGAGCATCTTCTCGATCTTCGGTCCCTCGATGATGAAACGGTGCTCGTCCTCCGGGTCCTGCTCGACGGTGTACGGCAGGTTCTCGGCAAGAAGCATATCCTCCGGGAAGAATTCCTGCTCGAAGACCATACGCTCTTTCGGAAGCTCATCGAGTTTTTTCTGTACGGCATATAAAAGCTCTTTTAAGCCTTTTCCGCTGACGGCAGAAATCGGATAAACCGGGATGCCTTTCGGCTCGAACTCTTTTTTCAGACGTTCCACCGGATCCTCTTCGCCCTCTTCTACATAGATCGCATCGGTCTTATTGGCCGCGATGATCTGCGGGCGTTTTGCGATCTCCGGGTTATAGGCTTCGAGCTCTTTGTTGATCTTGTTGATATCATCCACCGGATCTCTTCCCTCGGTCGATGCAACGTCTACTACATGGATCATCACGCGGGTTCTCTCGATGTGGCGCAGGAATTCATGGCCGAGGCCGACTCCTTCCGATGCACCCTCGATCAGTCCCGGGATATCTGCGATAACAAATCCGCTGCAGCCCTCAAGGTCTACGACACCGAGGTTCGGGGAAAGCGTGGTAAAGTGATAATTTGCGATTTTCGGTTCTGCATTTGTCACACGGGAAAGAAGTGTCGATTTTCCAACATTCGGGAAGCCGACGAGTCCGACGTCCGCGATGACTTTCAGTTCCATTCTTACTTCCAGCTCCTGTGCCGGCTGGCCTGGCTGGGCGTATTTCGGAACCTGCATGGTAGCGGTTGCGTAATGCATATTTCCGTTTCCGCCTTTTCCGCCTTTTAATACAACCTGACGGCGGTTTTCACCGGACATATCTGCGATAACTTTTCCGCTCGCAGCGTCCATAATGACGGTTCCTTCCGGTACTTTCAGGACAATATCTGCGCCGTTTCCGCCATGGCATCTGCGTTTTCCGCCCGGCTCGCCGTCGGTAGCAGAAAACTTTCTTCTGTGGCGGTAATCAACCAGTGTATTCAGTCCTTCATCAACTTCAAAAATAACGTCTCCGCCTTTGCCGCCATCGCCGCCGTCCGGCCCGCCGTTCGGTACAAAAAGCTCTCTGCGGAAACTGACATGTCCGTCTCCGCCCTTACCGGAGCGGATCAGAATTTTTGCTCTGTCTGCAAACATGGTATTCTCCTGTCTTGTTTTATCTAAATCCAAATCGGTCTGTTGGACCTTTAATTATTATTAACAAAAACGGCTTCAAACCTCTTAAGATTTGAAGCCGCACCTTTGTCTTACTCTTCTGTTGCTACCGGATATACGGAAACCTGTTTTTTGTCACGTCCTTTTCTTTCGAAAGCTACGCGTCCGTCAACCATAGCGAATAAGGTATCGTCTTTTCCGATTCCTACGTTCACGCCTGGATGAATCTTGGTTCCACGCTGTCTGTAAAGAATGTTTCCAGCCTTTACAACCTGTCCGTCAGCTCTTTTTGCTCCTAATCTCTTGGACTCGGAATCTCTACCGTTCTTGGTAGAACCAACTCCTTTTTTATGAGCGAAAATCTGAAGGTTCATATTTAACATGGTATTACACCTCCTTGAATGCGATCTCTAAGTATTGTGCTCCATAATCGCGGCGGATACTTTCGAGGCCCAGCAAAAGTGATTTTACAAGAAGTGCGGTACTTTCAGAATACCCATTCGGGAATGAAAAATACACGTATCCATCTCCAGCTTCACTTATAATCAGATCCTCTGTCAATGTTTCCACGGAATTTACGGTGTTTACAATCAGTGCGGAGACAGCGGCACAGATAATATCCTGCCCTTCCTCTGCATAGCCTGCATGACCGTTTGACTCCACGGAGATGTACTCGCCGTCAGACTCTGTTACGGTTATACAAATCATAAGACTTAAGCGTTGATTTTTTCAATCTTCACTTCAGTGTACTGCTGTCTGTGACCGTTTTTCTTATGATAACCAGTTTTTCTCTTATACTTGTAAACGATAACTTTTTTGCCTTTACCGTTTCCAACTACAGATGCGGTTACGGATGCATTTTTAACGTCCTCGCCAACTTTCAGTCCGTCATTGCTTACTGCAAGTACCTGATCAAAAGTTACGGTTTCTCCAGCTTCAACGCCAAGTTTCTCTACTCGGATAACATCGCCTTCAGCTACCTTGTACTGTTTACCACCTGTTGCAATAATTGCGTACATATGGCACCTCCCTATCAATTACTCGCCAGATTCGGTGGTCTTTCGACTCTTTTACCTCTCTGTGCGGCATACTTCTACAATATATCATCACGTCTGCTGTTTGTCAATAGTATTTTTCAGGAAATTGCAGATTTTTTTTCACATGCAATTGCCAGTGCGCCAGGTCCGATGTGGCAGGCAACGCTTAAGGACAGCGGATGCGCATCGACTTCAAAATCCGGGAAGGCTTCTTTTACTTCGACAATCCATCCATCGATTACTTCTTTGTCGTTTGCGGTATAGGCAATGTGAAGTCCCATGATGCCGGCTGCACGCTCTTTTGCGAAGCGTTTGTCCATATCTTTTTTCATAGCCTTGATCATGGCTTTCTTTGCCTGTTTCACACCGCGCGCTTTTTCAAACGCGTCAAGCTTCTCTCCCTGGATCGTCAGCACCGGTTTGATATTTAAAACGGTTCCGATCATGGCTGCTGCCGGCGTAACGCGGCCGCCTTTTTTCAGGTATTTTAACGTATCTACCATAATATAGATACTTGCATCCAGCGCATCCTCTTCCAGAATTGCTTTGATGTCTTTTGCTGCCACGCCGCGGTTTGCCATTTTCTTTGCATCCAGAACGGACTGCTGCTGCGTAACGGAGATTCTCTGGTTGTTGACAACCTGCACTTTTCCTTCGTAGTCCTCGGACAGCACGGTCGCTGTATCACAGGAGGTGGAAAGGCCGCTTGACATCGGAATGTAAACAATGTCATCGTACTCTTCGAGAATTTTGTTCCAGAAATCCATCAGATCTCCCGGAGACGGCTGAGATGTGGAAACAGCCGCATCCTCTGCCAGAATCTCGTAAAACTGTTCCTGTGTCAGGTCGATATCCTCAAACTGGATTTTTCCGCGCATGAAGAAAGGCATCGGAAGGACAAAAACGCCCAGCTCTTTCGCCTGACTCTGTGTAATACCGCTGTTGCTGTCGGTAGCAATAGCTGTTCTTGCCATAGTTCTTATTCCTGCTGTCTCTTGTTAAAGAAACAGCTTTTCCTTTCTGTAATATCGTGTAACGCTTGATTTGCTGTTATTCTATCATAAATCGTACCTGTTTTCTACCCGGCTTGGACATTTCTGCAAAATTGCCCAAACTGCTTTTGATTCTTTTTACATCATACCAATACCAAGGAAAAACAGTCCGCCAAGGATCAGCAGAATGGTCGGAATTACAATTTTTGCAATGGTCTTTTTTCTTCTCTCCTTCGGGAAAAATCCTTCGCTTTTTGTCTGCTGGTACATCAGAAGACGGCTTCCCATATAAAGACCGATCGGCATCAGCGCCGCTTCGATCAGATACATGCCGATGTACGTTTCCGCTGCGTATCCGCTGCCTGCTGCTGCGTTCCCCTGTGAGAACATATAGAGGAAGCTTGCCGCAATGCTCGCCACAATCGTCGATGCGTTATGGACGAAATGGAACAGCGAGCTGTAAAACATGTTGTCGGTCTTCATCCGCACATACGAGAGAACGATTCCCATCATCATCATCGGAAGAAAACGGACGATGCTCATGTGGAAAGCGCCAAAATAAACGCCCATCAGAAGCAACATCACCCATTTCTTTTTGATTCCGCGCAGGCTGTACTGCAGAAGACCGCGGTGCAGTGCTTCTTCACAGATGGCCGGTGTCAGCGCAACGACAATCAGCTCGCCGAAATAGGAAAGGCCCGCCATACTGCTGTCCATTGATTCCGAGAGGCTTGCGTATTCCTGCGGGAAAATCCATTCCATCAGAAGGAAAAGGGCAAGCACACCGCGGTACGTCACATACCACATCAGAATGGTTCCGAGGATTCCGGCTCCATCCGGCTTTTTTAATGGGAACACTTCTTTTAACGGAATATGAAGTGCCCGTACGACGAGAATGGATCCGATCAGAAATACAATGATCTCGTCCAGCGCATTTCCATACATACCGCCTGCAAGAACCAGCGGGATTCCGGCGAGATTAAAAAGAACCATCAGAAAGGCAAACACCAGCAGGCCCTGCCATGGTTTCAGTATCTTTTCTTTTTCCGCCGGATGCGGCCGTTTTGCCGGCATCTGGTTTCGAAAGGGTTCGTAAAGATATGGGGTATCATTTTCATTGAGGTGAATCGGTTTCTTTTGTGGTTCCATATTCATTCCTCCTTTGTAAGGTTACCGTCATTTCATCTGTTCTGCCAGCGGCCGGCGGATTTTCTTTCTCGTCAGTTCCACGAGATGAAGCGCCGTCATATCCACAACTTTGGTCGGAACGGGATCTTCCCGCACAAGACCCTGCAGGAAGCCGAGAAGGCGCTCCTCCTGCTCTTTTTCCGGCATGTTGATAAAGTCAACCAGGATCAGACCGGAAATCCCGCGCAGGCGGATCTGGCGGGCGATTTCGCGGGCTGCCTCCTGGTTTACGCTGTACAGAAACGTATTTTTCCGTCCGCCGAGCTGCTTTCCGCTGTTCACATCGATCGCGGTCAGCGCTTCGGTCGGTTCGATCACGAGGAATCCGCCGGAAGGCAGATCCACACGTTTGTCGAGTGCCTGTTTTACGTGATTTTCGAGATTTTCTTTCTTTGTCAGTGTGGTAAGCTGATCCTCATACCAGGTCAGGCGGCAGTCGTGAAAATCATGGCGCTCCAGATATTCTCTGCAGATCTCATACGTTTCTCTGTCATCTGTCACAAGTTCTGAAACTGACGGTGCATACCGTTTGACGAGCTCCGGCACGGCATCTGACGCCCGATACAGGCAGGAGTACAGGCTCCGCATCGTTCCATACTGGACAATCCGCGCGAGTTTTTCGGACAGCTCGAGATATTCCTGCCGGATCTCTTCTTCCGAAGCATCAGCGGATGCGGTGCGGAAGATCACGCCAAACGGAAGGCTTCCGCCGGAAAGCTCTGGAAACATCCGGCTTCCCAGTTCTTTTAACCGTTTTTTCTGCTCCGGCAGAAGGCGTCCCGAGCATGAGATTTCCGGCTTTCCATAATAGAGCGCCAGGGCACTTCCCGAAAGAGAAAGTTCTGCTGTCGCCGACGGAAGCTTCGTTTTCTGCGCTTCCCGCTGGATCTGCACGACAATTTCATCTCCGACATGCAGTTCCGTTCCCGGTGCTTTTTTCAGAAGATACCCTTCTTTTACACGGGACAGATCAAGAAAACAGCTCTGCTGCTCCGCAAACGAGACAAATGCCCCGCGGATCCCGGGCGCCAGTTTTTCCACCCGGCCGACATAGATATTGCCAAGCAGCGTTTCCTTCTCCCTGCAGAGGGCCGTCAGTTCGACCGGTTTTTCTCCTTCCACCAGCGTGTGTACCAGGTAATCTTTTCCCTCCCACGGCAGATGGGCAATGACAACTCGTTTACTCAACTTCTTCTCCTAATGCTTCCAGCGGAACCAGCTTTCGCTCTTCTTCCGTTCCGATGTCTGCGTAAACTTCCTCGCGCAGAATCGTGTATGCAAACGGCGGCAGTTCAACCCCGCACCATTTGCAGAACGCTTCCATCACGAGCTCCGGTTTCAGGTTCGAAACACTTCCGGTGGAGAGCTGCATCCAGACACCACTTTTCTTTGCTTTCATATCGTAAATCCATGGGCGGATATCGGTCAGCTTTTCGCTTCGTTTTGTCTTTCGCATGATCTCAATCTGCGGAAGTGCAAAAAACACCGGTACTTTCGTTTCCAGATCAATCTCCGGCATTTTTCCCTCGCGGAACTGCACGAGATAATCGGCTCCTGCTACGAGAGACATTGCCTTGCTTGCTTTTCCATCCGGCACATGGCGGGCGGAAAGCACTTCCATTCCCTCAACCATCGTCGCATTCAGACGTTTTACAATCTCGTCGGTTTTCATATCTTCCGCGAGCACCATATCGAAATATTCACCGGTGCTGCTGATGCCGACACCGAGCGGAGAAGCAAACGACAGCAGCATGTGCGGGCTGAAGCCCTCGGAATAAGCGATCGGAAGTTCTGCACGGCGGATTGCTTTCTGGAAGTAACGCATCACATCCAGATGACCCACAAATTTCATCACACCTGTTTTGGCAAACTTAATTCTGATTTTCATAGCAGACACCTCCTCCGAATGATTTTGCTCCGCAGCCGGAACACTGCATCTTACAGTTCGGGGTAACGGTTTCTTTCTGTGCCCGCTCCCATTCGCGGATCAGGAATTTTTTCGTCACGCCGATATCAAGGAAATCCCACGGAAGGATCTCATCGGTGCTGCGCTCACGGCAGGCATAGAACGAAACGTCAATGCCGGTCTCTGCAAACGCTTCTTCCCAGGCATCTTTCCGGAAATACTCGGACCAGGCATCGAAAATAGCACCTTTTCTGTACGCTTTTTCAATAACTTCGGCACATTTCCGGTCACCGCGTGCAAGGAATCCCTCCAGAAGGGAAATATCTGCCTCATGATAAATGTAACGGATGCTCTTCTGATTCAGCTGTGCGCGGACCTCTGCCTTTACAATCGCCGCTTTGTCAAGAAACTCCCTCTCCGTGTTCATCGGTGCCCACTGGAACGGGGTGAACGGCTTCGGGATAAAGAACGAGGAGCTTGCCGTAATCTGGCATTTTCCGTTTCTCTGGTCTTTCGGAATCTCATAGTAACGCTCTGCGATCTTTTCCGCCAGATGCGCAATTCCTTTGATATCATCCTCGGTCTCGGTCGGAAGGCCCAGCATGAAATACAGTTTTACTTTATTCCAGCCGCCCTCAAACGCTTTTCCGGCTCCGTCGAGAATGACTTCCTCGGTCAGACCTTTATTAATAACATTCCGCATCCGCTGGCTTCCCGCCTCCGGTGCGAAGGTCAGGCTGCTCTTTTTGATATCCTGTACCTTGCTCATGACATCGAGGGAAAATGCGTCGATTCGAAGAGACGGAAGGGAAATATTGACACCTTTTTCCGGGCAGCTGTCGATCAGATAGTTGACAAGCTCCGGAAGATGGCTGTAATCACTCGAGCTCAAAGAACTCAACGAAATCTCATCGTGGCCGGTATTGCGCAGCATATGGGTCGCAAGTTCTTTTAACTTCTCCACATCGCGCTCTCTTGTCGGACGGTACACCATACCCGCCTGGCAGAAACGGCAGCCGCGGATACAGCCGCGCTGGATCTCCAGAACGACACGGTCCTGTGTTGCCTTGATAAACGGCACGACCGGTTTCTCCGGATACGTTGCCTCGGTCATATCCATGACAAGCTGTTTTTTGATCTTTTCCGGTGCTTCCGGAATGGACGGCGTAAAGGCCGCGATCGTTCCGTCCTCGTGGTACGTTACTTCATAAAACTGCGGTACGTAAATACCAGGGATCCGGCATGCCTTTTTCAGGAAATCCTGACGGGTTCCGCCGTTCTTTTTATTTTCCAGATACGTGTCAAAAAGCTTGTCGTACACAACCTCGCCCTCTCCGATGTAAAACAGATCGAAGAACGGAGCGATCGGCTCCGGATTGTACGTACACGGGCCGCCGCCGATAACGATCGGGTCCTCGTCGGTACGCTCCACCGCATGCAGCGGGATTCCGGCAAGGTCGAGCGCCTGCAGAACGTTCGTATAACACATCTCATACTGCAGGGTGATAAACAGGAAATCCTCGTTTTTCACCGGCTCCTGGGATTCCAGGCCGAACAGCGGAATGCTCTGTTCCCGCATCACGCGGTCCAGATCCGGCCATGGGGAATAGACACGCTCACACCACATGTCCTCACGTTTGTTAAACATATCGTACAGGATCTGGATGCCAAGGTGGGACATACCGATCTCATACACATCCGGGAACAGGAATGCGCCGCGCAGGGCTACTTTCTCTTTGTCTTTTACGACACTGTTGAATTCATTTCCAATGTATCGCGCAGGCTGCTCAATCTGGAGCAGCACTTCTTCTGGCAATGCTAATTTTCTCATGCAATTCTCTCACTTGTTCTTATTTTTATTTGTCCAGATACGCCGCAAGCAGTTCCAGCGTATTCTTCACGCCGTCCACATGGCTTCTCTCATATCCATGGGATGCGTACACACCGGCGCCGATCAGGGCATGGCGTGCGTCTGCGCCGCCGCGGAGCGTTGCCTCCACGTCAGAGCCGTAGTGCGGGTAAACATCCGCCGCATAGTCGATTCCGTTTGCTTTTGCCGCCGCAATCAGCTCACCGGTAAAATCGTAGCTGTAAGGGCCGCCGCTGTCTTTGACGCAGATGGATACCTGATGCTCTTTACACTCCAGTCCGTCGCCGACACAGCCCATATCAACAGAAAGGATATCCGTCACACCCTCCGGCACGGAAGCAGATCCGCCGTGGCCGACTTCTTCGTACACGGTGATGTGCTGATAAACCGGACGGGACGGTGTGATATTTTCTTCTTTTAAATACTTCGCATAGCCGAGCAGGATTGCAACGCTCAGTTTATCATCGAGAAAACGGCTCTTGATGTATCCCTTCTCGGTGATGCGGGTTCTCGTCTCAAAGCAGACGATATCACCGGTCTCGATGCCGAGCGCTTTTGTCTCCTCTTTGGAGAAGACCATCTCATCCAGAACGACCTCCATATTGTCGTAGGTGCGGTCCTGCTGGTCGTAGGAACCGTTGACATGGATCGACGGGTTGTTCATCTGGAAGCAGCCCTCGTACCGTTTTCCGTCTCTTGTGATGACAACGCAGTTTTCCGTCTCCGCATTGTTCGGATTCATACCGCCGAGCGCGGTGAGACGAAGACGGCCGTTTCCTTTCACTTCCGCTACCATGCCGCCGAGCGTATCGGTATGTGTCTCCACAAGGACACCGCCGTTTCCTTCACAGCCTTTGGCAAGCTGCACCAGAAGGCCGCCCTTTGTGGTGATCACCGGCGCATAGCCCATCGCTTCGTACTCTGCTTTCAGCCATGCAATGGCATCTTTCGTGTAGCCGGTCGGGCTGTCGATGGAGAGCAGTTTTTTCAGTTTCTCTGTTATAAAATCAACATAAACCTTTGTATTTTTCATGTTTCTTCCTCCATTTTTGTTTCTGTTTTTTCTTCTTTTTTCGAAACATTTTGAAACAGAAACTGCAGATTTTTTTCTTTCCGAAAAAAGATCCTGCCCTTCATCATACCACAGAAATAAATTGGATACAACCATCGGAAAACGGAAAAATGGAAATAAGGAAAATGTAACTGGACAAACTACCCTATGCCATGCTATGTTTGAAGAGGGGGATACATTATTAGCTGTTATTCAAAAAAGTTTCTTCTATAATAAAATAAAGGTCGCCTCAAATTCAAATAAAGGAGCAAAAAAATGGACACAAAAGAACAGGCATCGCAGCCTGCATTACAAACGTTAAAAGAATATGCTGTCATTACCGCAGCTGTTCTGATCATGGACATTGGAATTTATGTTTTTAAATTCCCCAATAATTTTTCTTTCGGCGGTGTATCCGGTATGGCCGTTGTCATCTGCCGGTTTCTTCCGTTCACTGCCTCACAGATCAACCTTTTTATCAACCTGCTGCTTCTGCTGGTTGGTTTTGCTGTGCTGGGGCGGAACTTCGGCGTCAAGACAGCCTACGTGACCGTGCTTTCCTCGGTTCTTCTGAACATTTTTGAAAAGCTGTTTCCGATGGCACATCCGCTTACCGATGAGATCATGCTGGAGCTCTGCTTTGCCATTATTCTTCCGGCACTGGCGGCAGCACTGCTGTTTTTTGAGAATGCCTCCGGCGGCGGCACAGACATCATCGCCATGATTATTAAAAAATATTCTACAATGAATATTTCCACTGCCCTGCTGGTGACCGACCTCATCGTTGTCATCCTTGCTTTCCTGATTTTCGATACCTTAACCGGACTTTGTTCGGTTCTCGGTCTGATGGCGAAAACACTGCTGATTGACAAAACGATTGAGCGGATGAAGCTGAATAAATTTTTTACGATTATCTCCAACAATCCGCAGCCGATCTGCGATTTCATCACAAAGGATCTCAATCACAGCGCAACCCTTTACGACGCCGTCGGCGCTTACTCCGACCAGCAGCGGACAGTCATTCTCACGGTTGTGGATGTCAAGCAGGCCGTCTATCTTCAGCGGTTTATTCATGATACCGAGCCGACCGCGTTTATTGCGATCACAAAGAGCAGCGAAATTATCGGAAAAGGCTTCATGAGTTATGTCTGATCGATTCAAACCATATTTTTTACGCAAAAAATCCGAAGGTTTTTGACGCCTTCGGATTTCTTTGTATGTGCTTATTCTGTTTATTTCTCTTCTGCTGCTTCGGTATCTTCTGCCGGTGCTTCTACGTTGTGGGAAGCCATCAGACTTACGACAATGGATTCCGGATTGGTCTTTATGGTGATATCCGGGTCAGCGGCCAGGGACAGATCTTTGACGCGGATGACATCACCGATCTTCATCTCTCCGACATCGACCATTACCTGATCGACCAGGGATGCCGGGTATGCCATGTAGGCAACCTCGTTCAGATCCTCCTGCAGAACGCCTTCTGCGATCTTTTCATGGTTTACAAGGACAATCTCTGCAACGGAATGAACTTTCTCGTTGCTGACCAGTGCCTGGAACTCGATCGAATCGATCTGTCCGGCTACCGGGTTATAATCAACATTTTTGATCAGGACATCGTATGCGGTTCCGTCGACATCCAGCATAATCTGGCTGCCTTTGTGGTCTGTCTTCAGCAGTTTCTCGACATCTCTTTTTACCATCTTAACTGGAATGGATTCTTTCATCTCTCTGCCGAATACATTGCCGACAACGTATCCTTCTCTTCTGAGTCTTTTTGCTTTTACATCCAAACTTCTCTTTTCAGCTTTTAAAGTATTCATTTACCTTTTCCTCCAAAAATCTGATTCTTAGCAGGCTTCTTATCTTGTGAAGGGTGTTAAGTTTGCTTTGCCTTGTGGCTATGAATAAGTTTCTTGGAACAGGATGTTTGGGAACATGCAAGGAAGAATTGGTTTCTTGTTGATTCCTTTTCTTTGTTCTAGTTGTAATATAATACCACGAACACAATTTGTCAACCCGGATTTTCCGATTTCACAGTTTCTTCACATTTTCAGCACGCTTCCTTATATTCCATCAGTTTCTGGCGTGCTGTGCGGTTCAGACTGCGCGGTACAGCAATCTCAATCGTCGCATAATGATCACCGTGCACGTTCGCATCTTTCATCGATACCATGCCCTTGCCGCGCAGACGGAGCTTACTGCCGGACTGTGTTCCTTCCTTGATTTTGCAGACCACATCTCCGTACAGTGTCGAGACACGCGCTTCGCCGCCAAAGACTGCCGTTGTGTATGGAATCTGAATCGTCGTGTAGATGTCCATTCCGCGCCGTTCAAAACCTTTCTTTTCTTCTACATTGACCTTCAAAAGCAGATCGCCGCGGCGGCCGTTTGATCCTGTATGGCCTTTGCCGCGCAGACGGATGCTCTTTCCGTTCTCGATACCGGCCGGGATTTTAACCAGCAGCGTATTGGTCGTTCCATCCGGGTTCCGCAGGGTAATCTGTTTTTCACAGCCCGATGCCGCTTCCTCCAGGCGGATCGAAACCTCAGCGTGCAGATCGAGATCCTCTGCCGTACCGCGGCCGGAAAATGCATCCTCAAACGGATGTCTGCTGCTTCCCGAACGCGTATACCGCTCGCTTCCGAATCCACGGCTTTTGCCATGAAACATCTGATCAAAGAAATCGCCGAACATATCGTCCGCGTTTCCTTCAAAGTGAAATTCGTGATAGCCGCCGTTGTTTCCGCTTCCGCCGAACGGGTTTCCATACGCACTGCCGTACGGATTTCCACCGCCCTGCTGGCTGTACGCGCTGGCTCCCTGGTCGAACGCCGCGAATCCGAACTGATCGTACATTTTCTTCTTTTCCGGATCGCTTAAGACAGAATACGCTTCTGTCACTTCCTTAAATTTCTTTTCCGCATCCGGGTTTCCCGCATTCGTATCGGGATGATATTTTTTCGCCAGTTTCCGGTATGCACGCTTGATTTCTTTCTCGTCTGCATTCCGGCTGACGCCTAATACTTCATAATAATCTCTTTTTGTTTCCATCATCAGGCACCTCCAGTCAAGCCTTTTCCTGATTTCCCAGGTGAACAATTCCTGGCTCTCTTTATCTGTTCTATTTGTACTATAACACGCATTTTTTACACTGTCAATTCTTTTCACGGAAGATTCAAAATTCCTATACGAATTGAAAAACCTGCCGTGCACTGTTACAATAAGAGATATACGATTCTCACGATTTTTTTATGGAGGTACTTGATTGATGCATTCCATTTTCTGGTTCCGCACCCGGCAGTGGGTGTTGAGCCGCGTTCTTCATCTGACAGAGCATAAGAAACAGACACTCCTTGCAGCACCGGATGCCGTTCTGCTGCTCCCCGCGTTATTCCGGAAACGCCGGATCTCCCGGATTCTCCTGGTGACTACCCCCGGCTTTGTCCGCCGCGGAACACTGACGTCTCTGCTGGATGGCTGTAAAAAAGAAAACATTTCCGTCACCATTTTCTCCGAAATCGCCCCGGATCCGCAGATTGAGAGCGTGGAACAGGGTTTCCGTCTTTATCAGCAGATTCAGGCGCAGGCTATCCTCGCCATCGGCGGCGGATCCGTTCTCGATGCAGCAAAGCTGATCGGTGCCCGCGTCTGCTGTCCGAAAAAGACGGTTCCTGCGATGCGGGGCCTCCTGAAAGTCCGTCGGAAACTTCCGCCGCTGTTTGCCGTGCCGACGACAGCCGGAACCGGTTCGGAGGCAACGGCGGCAGCTGTCATCACAGACTGTATCGACGGGAAACCATACAAATACGCCGTCAATGACCTCTGTCTGATCCCGGATACGGCAGTTCTCGATCCGCGTCTTACGATCAGCCTCCCGTCCTCTATGACCGCAGATACCGGTATGGATGCCCTGACCCATGCCATGGAAGCTTTTCTGAACCTCTTCGCCTCCCGCAGCGTGCAGAATGCATCCATCGAGGCAGTCTGCGAAAATTTCCATGCCCTGCCCGAAGCCTGGCGTGACGGCTCCCGTCTTGCCGCACGGCAGGAAATGCTTTATGCATCGTATCTGGCCGGTTTCGCTTTTACCAACAACTTTGTCGGCTACGTCCATGCCATTGCCCACGCCGTCGGTGCACTGTACCACATTCCGCACGGAAGAGCCAACGCGGTTCTGCTGCCTGCTGTTCTGCGCGAATACGGTTCCTGCATTGCGCCTAAACTTGCCGTTCTCGCCGATGCGCTTTCTCTCGGCGGAGATACCGTTTCTGAAAAGGCTGAGCGGATGATTGCAGCTATCGAGGCTATGCGCGATTCGTTTGACATTCCATCCACTCTGCCACACCTTTCGCCGAATGATTACACAGAAATAGCACGCCGTGCTTTAAAAGAAGCAAATCCCACCTACCCTGTTCCGCAGATCTGGGATTCTGAAAAAATCTTTTCTGTGCTCCGCCGTGTACAATCCTAAAGCCGCTGTTTTCTCGAATTTAAATTTGACAGAACGCAAAAAACATGGTAATTTATTAGAGATATCGCATAGAGGAGTGAATAAAATGAATAAAAGAACCATGAAAAAAATGGCCAAAGCGAAACAGCAGGCTGCAGAAGCTGCAAAAACAGCGGAAACCGTTGTAAAGACAGCGGCACCGGCAAAAGAAGTAAAACCAACGACTGAAAAAACCTTACATACAGAAGCAGCAGAAGGAAAAGCAGAAGCTGCAAAAGAGCCGAAAAAAGCAACCAAAAAAGAAACCATTAAAAAAACAGTAAAAAAGGAGACCACGGAAACCATGGCAGAAGCAACCAAAACCCCACGTAAAATGACAAAAGTATCTGATACCGTTCTTGAGATCTTCGAGACAAAAGTATCTATGAAAGACCTCGAAGCAGTCATCAAAAAAGAAGTAAAAGCAAACGGATTAAAAGGCGAGATCAAAATCTACCTGAACGCAGAGCAGAGAGCCGCTTACTACACCGTAGACGGACAGGGATCTGACGATTTCAAAGTAGATCTGACCACTCTTGCTGAATAATTTTTCTGTCAGCTGATCTATCAGAACAGACCAAAAGCGGCATGTCCGAAACAAAGTCTTCCGGATTTTGTTTCGGGCATGTTTTTTGCTGTCTGTTCCCAAACCAAAAAAACGACAAGGTATTTTTCTATGAAAACTGTAAACCATCTCGGAACCGACCCGATCGGAAAACTGGTTCCCCGTATTGCTTTTCCGAGCATGCTGGCACAGTTCGTGAGTGTTCTGTACAGCATTGTAGACCGTATGTACATCGGCCACATTGCCTCTGTCGGTGATCTGGCGCTCGCGGGTGTCGGCGTCTGCGGTCCCATTCTCACCATGATCGGCGCGTTCTCCTCCCTCATCGGGGTCGGCGGCGCACCGCTGCTCGGCATCCGGCTCGGAGAGAAAAATGAAAAAGAGGCATCCCGCATCCTGGCTAATGCGTTTCTGATGCTTGTTTCCCTATCCCTCGTTCTGACAGCCGCGGCGCTTTTTTTAACCCGCCCGATGCTGATGGCATTCGGAGCCAGCACCGTTACGTATCCTTACGCCAGAGCCTATTTTATGATCTACGTTTCCGGCTCTGTGTTTGCGCTTTTATCGACCGGCCTGAACCAGTTTGTGATCTGCCAGGGCTTTGCCAGTGAGGGAATGAAATCTGTTCTGCTAGGCGCCGTCCTGAATCTGCTGCTGGACCCTGTGTTTATCTTCGTTCTGCATCTCGGCGTGCGCGGCGCAGCAATTGCAACCGTGCTCTCCCAGATCGCAAGCTGTCTGTATGTGCTGCATATTCTGTTCGGAAAGACGATTCCGATCCGCATCACCTTCGGCGGGTATTCATTTGCGATCATGAAACGCATTCTGACAGTCGGTTTTACTCCGTTTCTAATCATTGCCATCGACAATGTGATGATCATTGCGATGAACGCCGTCCTGCAGCAATATGCACCCGCCGGACAGGGAGACAGCTTCATCACCTGTGCAACGATCGTTCAGAGCTTTATGCTGATTATTACGATACCGCTCGGCGGAATCAGCGGCGGAACGCAGTCAATCCTCGCATACAATTATGGAGCTGGAAATTCCAGGCGTATTCTTGAGGCACAGAAAACCATCATCGCACTCTGTGCCGGATTTACGACCTTGATGTTCCTCGTCTCCAATGCCGCCGGAACACTGTTTGCGCAGCTTTTTACTTCCGATCCGCAGATCGTCTCGATGGTGGTCCGCGCGATCCATATTTCGACACTCTCAGTCATTCCGCTCGGCATTCAGTACGAGATTGTAGACGGCTTTACTGCAATGGGCTGCGTGCGCTATTCGTTTGCACTCTCCTTCTTCCGGAAATTCGTCTACTTTACCGCTCTGTTTCTTCTGCCGCGGTTCTTTGCACTGGAAAACATCTTCTACGTGGAACCTATTTCCGACCTGATCGGGCCGGTTGTCTCAATGATTGTTTACTGGACTTCGATTCAGAAGATTCTGAAACAGCGGGAAGAGGCGGTACGGCTGATGCACACAAAAAAAGCATAAAAAATCTCATATCAAAAAAGCTGTTCTTTTCCGCGGAGTTTTCAAAACTCTCACCAGAAAAGAACAGCTTTTTCTGCTTCTGTTAAAATGTCTTCGGCATCGGAACGGTTTCCTGTACTTTCAGACCGTATTTTGCTGCCAGCTGCAGTGCCTTCTGTTCCGTCTCCGGATTCCAGACGGCTTTCGACGTATGGGCATCACAGCCGAAAACGGCGGTGTTTCCTTCTTCGCCGGCGATCTTCCAGAACTTCTCGTTCGGATACCATCTTTCTTCCATCAGACCAAGGAAATTGATCTCCAGCGGAATGTTTCTCTTTTTCACCTCACGGCAGAGTCTCCGGTATTCCCGGTCGAACACTGCTTCGTCGCCGTTGAATAAAAAGAGATCCGGGTGTGCCAGATACAGGTATTTTCCGGTATCGATGCCTGCCAGGCACTGGTCCACATACTGTTTCAGGTAGTTTCCGTCTGTTGTTCCATGGCCGCTGTAGAGAATCTTTTCGATCTCATTTCCCAGGCTGTGCTGGCCAAGCACAAAGTACTCAAACGGATAGTCCGACAAAAAATCAATCAGCTGATCCCAGAATCTCGGGAAATACTCTGTTTCGAGTCCGAGATGGATTTCAATATCCTTGTCATACTCTTTTTTCAATGCCAGCACGGTATCTACATAGCCTTCCACCTGATCGAGCCGCATCCGCATGCCGGAATCGTAGCCGTCCGGGAACGGATAAGGCGAATGGTCGGAAAAACCGAGAATTTTAAGGCCGCCCTCAATCGCGCGCTCCACATACTCCCGCTCCGTTCCGTCCGCATGGCGGCACCGCCATGTATGGGTATGGTAATTTGCAATCATGATCTGTAACCTTCTTTATTTTGTATCTTATTCTGCTGCTTCTTTGGAGATATCCGTTCCAAAATATTTTTCCGAAAGCTCTGTCAGTGTTCCGTCTTCTGCGAGCTCGCCAAGTGCTTTGTTGACTGCCTCAAGCAGCGTCTTGGTCTCATCGCCTTTTTTCATCGGAATACCGACTTTTGTGGATTCCGGATCGAGACATGCAATTTTGATCTCTGCATCCGGGTGTGCTTTCATATAATCGTAATACGTTACCTCTGCGTTCAGAGTTGCATCGATACGGCCGCTTAAGAGAAGCTCGAAAGTCTGCTCCAGATCGTCAACACCGGTAACGGCTGCGCCATATTTCTCGGCAACTTCTGCATACGTACTGGAAATGGTGTTCGCGGTGCTCTTTCCGTCGAGATCCTCCATGGACTGGATTTCATCGTTAGCAGAGTTTACGATAACAGCGGTGCGGTTGTATGCGTATGGATCGGAAAAGCTGTATTTCTCAGCGCGCTCCTCTGTGATATCTACGCCGTTTACCATGATATCGTACCGGCCGGAATCGATTCCTGCAAGAAGGCCGTCCCACTCACCCTCTACAAAGGTTGCTTTCACGCCGAGTTTCTCTGCGATCTGCTGTGCCACTTCTACGTCATAGCCGACCAGGTTGTCGTCCTCATCGTGATACGTCCACGGTGCCCAGGTTCCTTCCATTGCCACAACGATCTCACCCTTGCTCTGGATCTGCTCTAAAAGATCCCCAGACGCACTTGCAGAAGATGCTGATGAAGAGGAAGAAGCACTGCTGTTATCTGCCGTGCTGTTTCCGCATCCGGTCAGTAAAAAGGATGATGTCAGGATACCTGCCAGAAATACTGCTGCCATTTTCTTTTTCATAATATTCGCCACTCCTTTTTTGTTTTGTTCTGGAAGAAGCTGCCTTTGCTTCTTCTGTTTTCTTTATTGCAAACTGTCCGGATTCCGTGCTCCGGACAGGATTTGCCGCTTTGCGGGATACCTTACTCGTAATGCTGTTCAATATTCTGCAAAAATGTTCTCGTCCGCTCTTCCCGCGGATTTGCGAAAAATTCCTTCGACGGACCTTCCTCAACGACAACGCCGTTTTCCATAAAGACAACTTTGTTCGAAACGTTTCTTGCAAAGCCCATCTCATGCGTGACAACGAGCATCGTCATTCCCTCTTTGGCAAGCTGGCGCATAACACCAAGCACCTCGCCGGTCAGCTCCGGGTCGAGTGCTGAGGTCGGCTCATCAAAATAGATAATTTCCGGATCGGTTGCCAGTGCACGGGCGATTGCCACCCTCTGCTGCTGTCCGCCGGAAAGCTGATGCGGATAGTAGTCCGCACGGTCCAGCATGCCTACTTTTTCAAGCGCTGCACGCGCTTTTTCCTCCGCCCTGGTTTTTGGCATTTTTCTGCCGATGATCAGGCCCTCGGTTACGTTATGAAGGGCTGTTTTGTTCAGGAACAGGTTATAGTTCTGAAATACAAATGCGGTTTTCTGACGGATCGCCGCGATATCTTTTTTGCTGATGTTGTGGAACGGATATTCTTTCCCGTCAAAGATCAGGCTGCCGCCGTCCGCATGCTCCAGAAAGTTGACACAGCGCAGCATCGTCGTTTTTCCCGAACCACTCGGACCGAGGATTGCAACAACATCGCCCTGTTTTACTTTTAAATCTACACCTTTTAATACTTCCAGGCTGCCGAACGCTTTCTTTAATCCTTTAATTTCCAGCATGGCTTATTCCCCTTTTTTCTGATATGTACTCAGTTTCTTCTCTCCGATTCCCTGCAGCTTCGTGAGCACAGTGGAGAACAGCAGGTAGATCAGTCCTACTTCAATATACAGTGCCAGCGGCTCATGGGTGCGCGCTACAATCCGCTGCGTTACCATAAACATCTCCGTTACGGTGATATTTGCGGCAAGGGAAGTATCCTTTACCATGGCGATCAGAGAGTTGGAAAGCGGCGGGAAAGCGGTGCGCATCGCCTGCGGAAGGATAATTCTCCGCATGATCTGCAGATACGACATGCCGACACAGTAGCCGGCTTCGAGCTGGCCTGCCGGAACGGCTTCCAGGGCCGCACGCATCGTCTCGGCACTGTAGGCGCCCTCATTCAGGGAAAAGACGAGAACTGCCGCCGGAAACGGATCGATCAGAATACCGGCGCGCGGAAGTCCGTAAAACACAACGAAAAGCTGGACCAGAAGCGGGGTTCCGCGGAAAATCCAGATATAGAAACGTGCAATCTGACGAAGGCCTTTGATGTTTGCAAACTGTACCATAGCCATTGCCGTCGCAATTACAAGTGCAATGGAAAACGAGATTACAGTAAGCGGAATCGTCACCTTAAGGCCCGGCAGAAAGATTTTCCAGAAAGAATCCAGAAGAATATTCCATAATCTTTCGCTCATTTCGATATATCCCCCTTATTTTTACATTTTCCTAGATAGGATAACACTTCAAGTCCGCTTCAAGTCAAGTGTTTTTTCATATACCCCTCCCCCGCATGCAAGAATCCCCGGGAAACACGTTTTTCAACGGCCCCGGGGACACTTATTTATGGTTGGTTTTAAGAGGAAGGATCTTGTCTTTTTTTATGGTATTATGTTATTTACTGCTTAGTCCTGTGTCACATTAAATGCTCTTGCACCAGGGTATACAGCGGCCGTTCCAAGTTCTTCTTCGATTCGGAGAAGCTGGTTGTATTTTGCAACACGCTCGGTACGGCTCGGTGCACCGGTCTTGATCTGGCAGGTGTTCAGGGCAACAGCCAGGTCTGCGATGGTGGTATCCTCGGTCTCACCGGAACGGTGGGAGGAAATTGCGGTGTAGCCTGCTTTGTGAGCCATTTTGATTGCCTCAAGGGTCTCAGATACAGAACCGATCTGGTTCAGTTTGATCAGGATGGAATTTCCGCAGCCAAGGGAGATACCTTTTGCCAGACGCTCAGTATTGGTTACAAACAGGTCGTCACCGACAAGCTGTACTTTTCCGCCAAGCTCTGCGGTCAGCTCTTTCCAGCCTTCCCAGTCTTCTTCATCCAGAGCATCCTCGATGGAGATGATCGGATATTTCTCTACCAGTGCTTTCCAGTGAGCGATCAGCTCTTTGGAAGTAAATACAGTGCCGGCTTTCGGCAGTTTGTATTCACCCTTGGTTCCTGTCTTCCACTCGGAGGAAGCAGCATCCATCGCGATCTTGAAGTCTCTGCCTGGCTCGTAGCCTGCTTTTTTCACTGCCTCAAGAATGGTCTCGATGGCTTCTTCATCGGATTTCAGAGCCGGTGCAAAACCGCCTTCATCTCCAACCGATGTTGCCAGTCCGCGCTCTTTTAAGATGGCAGCCAGTGCATGGAAGACCTCAGCGCACCATCTTAAGCACTCTTTGAAAGAAGATGCTCCAACCGGCATGATCATGAACTCCTGTACATCCAGGCCGGAAGAAAGTGCGTGGCATCCGCCGTTGATGATGTTCATCATCGGAACCGGCAGACGATTTCCGGAAACGCCGCCGAAGAAGCGGTACAGCGGAATCTCAAGTGCGTTTGCTGCTGCTCTTGCGCAGGCAATGGATACAGCCAGAATGGCGTTTGCACCCAGGCGGGATTTATCCTTTGTTCCGTCCGCATCGATCATAGCTTTATCTACAGCGTAGGTATCGGATGCATCCATACCTTTTAAGGTATCGTTGATGACGGTGTTGATGTTTTCTACTGCTTTCTGCACACCTTTTCCAAGGTATCTTGCTTTATCTCCATCTCGTAATTCCAGTGCCTCAAACTCACCGGTAGATGCGCCGCTTGGTGCCATGCCGCGTCCTACAACGCCTCCTGCAAGAACAACCTCAGCTTCTACGGTTGGGTTTCCTCTGGAATCCAGAATTTCTCTTCCTTTTACTTCCTCAATTTTCAGGCTCTTCACTTTTCGTGTGCTCCTTTCTCGTTTGTTTCTGGAGTTTCCCGCCTGCGAAGTGTCCAGGATCCGCAGACGGGAGATAACAATGATTGATTCACTTTGGTTAGCCTTTACTAACTATAATTCATTATAACTAATTTTTTAAAAATTGCAAGTGGGTAAAGTGATACTTTTTCTCAGAAATGCAAAAAGTTTTTCTGTTCTTATTTTTCCTGTTTAAATGCCTCTTCCAGCGTATGCCATCCAAGCACTGCACATTTCACTCTTGCCGGCATGTGGGAGATGTCCTTCAGTGCACCAGCCTCCTCGAGTTCGTCAATCTCCTCGTCGGATGCTTCTCCTTTGATCATGCGCAGAAACAGATTTCCCAGGCGCAGTGCCTCGTCCTTCGTCTTTCCGATGATCATGCCGAGCATAATGTCCGCCGATGCCTGCGAAATCGCACAGCCGTCGCCCACGAACGCACCGTCCGTGATCACATCGCCGTCGACTTTTAATTTCAGCCAGATATCATCGCCGCAGCTTGGGTTGACGCCCTCGAGTACGATGTCCGCATCCGGCAGATCATGCTTGAATTCCGGACGCAGATTGTGCTCCGTCAAAATTTCGTTATAAAATCCTCTACTCTCCATAGCCCATTCTCCTTCTGATTGTGGATACACTTTCGATCAGTGCATCAATCTCTTCCGGTGTATTATAAAACATCATGCTGGCTCTTGTCGAACTTCGGACGCCAAGATATTCCAGAAGCGGCTGTGCACAGTGGTGGCCTGCCCGCACATCGATGCCGTCAGAAGAAAGAATTTCGCTCACATCGTGCGGATGCACGCCGTCAATCGTAAACGAAACGATGCCCGTGTGGTTGGCCGGATCTTTGGAACCGAGGATATGAACGTACGGCAGCGCGCCGAGTCCTTCCATAGCACGTTGCGTCAGTTCCAGCTCTTTTTTCTGGATATAATCAAATCCTTTTTCCTGCAGATACCGGATCGCTGCGGCCAGCCCCACCGCACCGGCTGCATTTACCGTTCCCGCCTCAAATTTCTGCGGAACCGGTGCAAAAACGGCTCCGTCGCGGTAAACGGAATCGATCATCTCGCCTCCGGTTAAAAACGGCGGCATTTTTTCCAGCAGTTCCCGTTTTCCATACAGACAGCCGATTCCCATCGGGCCCATCAGCTTATGGCCGGAAAAGGCGAGAAAATCTGCATCCAGCGCCTGTACGTCGACCGGCATATGCGGAACGCTCTGGGCGCCGTCCACAACGACAACGGCTCCCACGCGGTGCGCCATCTCCGTGATTTTCTGGATCGGATTCACGCAGCCGAGCACATTCGATACCTGCGCAACAGCCACAAGACGTGTTCTCTCATTAATGCCCTTTTGGAGCTCCTCATCGGTCAGCTCGCCCTCACTGGTACATTCCAGATAATGGAGCTTTGCCCCAGTCATACGCGACACCATCTGCCACGGAAGCAGATTGCTGTGATGCTCCATGATTGTTACAGCGATCTCGTCGCCTTCCTTTAAAAAGTTCAGGCCATAGCTGTATGCCACAAGGTTCAGGCTTTCCGTTGTATTCCGGGTAAAAATAATCTCCTCCGGCTCTTCTGCATGAATAAACTCCTGTACGGTCTTTCTTGCCTCCTGATAGCTCTCCGTCGCCTCCAGGCTTAAAGGATAGAATCCTCGCAGAGGATTTGCATTTTTCTGTTCGTAAAATTCCTGTACTGCAACAAGAACGCATGACGGGCGCTGTGCCGTCGCCGCGTTGTCCAGATAGATCGTGTCCATTTGCTGCAGAAGCGGGAAATTTTTTCTGATGTTATCTGTTGTCACGGTCAAGCACCTCCGCAAGCTGTGTTTTTACTTTCTGTTCGATGTCCGCATCGCCGATCTTCTGGATTTTTGCTTCCAGTTTCGCCCGCGCCATCGTATTTTCTGCCTGTGTACGGTCCATGCCGCGCGCACCGAAGTAAAACAGTGTCTCTTCATCGAGTTCTCCGATTGCCGCGCCGTGGCTTCCCTGTACGTTTTCCTCTGCACAGAGGATCACAGGAATCGTCTTGTTGACTACATCATCGCCGAGCAGCAATACCTGTTCTGTCTCTGCTCCGACGGAATCTGCCGAACCGCGCACAAAGTCGATTGTGCCGCGGAAGATCTTTTCCGCCGCATCCATCAGCGTTCCGTCTGCCTGGATCGTGCTCTCGGTTACTTTTCCGAAGTGGCGCACATTCAGATTGACATCAAATTTCTGCTGATTCTGCAGAAGATAGCCGATTTCTGCCTGCAGTGATGCGTGATCCTTCTGCAGTTCGGTCCAGATACCGTCATAGACATCGCCTTTTCCGACAACGACCTGTAAAAGATCCAGTGCACCATTTTCCTCGCAGATGCATCCGACATCATTTAAAAGCTCCTGTCCCTCACCGCGCATCATCACCTGCACGAGCCGGATGCGGCTGTCTTTTTTCGCGTAAAGTTCTGTCCGCACCGCGAGCTGTCCCGCTGCCTGTGCCGGTTCAAATACCTCGAAAACGGTAAGGGAAGCTCCCTCTTCTGCCACCGCGCGGATCTTTCCGGATGAAACCGTCTCTTTTCCCTGTCCGATGGAAAGCGTGACCTGTTTCGTCTGCCCCTCCTTTGCAGAGACATTCCAGTTTTTCGTCTGCTCCGGTGCAAAAAGGACATCCGTCTCTTTTCCTGCCCCGGTATTCATAGCTTCCGGAAAACCCGTTATCTCATCATCCGCAGACGGCTCTTCCGCGCAGATTTCACACGGCGCACCCGCCGCCCATTTTACTTTTGTATCATTTAATCCCAGCCAGTACCATGTTTTCGATGGAAGCTGGTTGATTTTCATGCTGTTCTGTTCTTCCATGTGTCTGGCCTCCTTATCCAATGCTGCCCTTCATCTCGAGGCGGATCAGATTGTTCATCTCCACCGCGTACTCCAGCGGCAGTTCTTTTGAAACATCATCCGCGAATCCGCTGACGATGCACGCTCTCGCATCCTCTTCCGTCATGCCGCGCGACATCAGATAAAAGACGGCTTCATCGCTGATGCTTCCGATCTGTGCTTCATGGCCGATGTTCGCATCTTTTGTACGGATATCCATCGCCGGAATCGTGTCCGACCGGGAGATATCATCGAGCATCAGAGACTGGCAGGAAACGGCTGATTTCGTGTTCTTTGCCGCTTTTGTTACAGAGACTGACGAACGGAAGGTGCTGATGCCGCCGTCCTTCGAGATCGATTTCGTGTTAATATAGGAACTCGTATCCGGCGCGCTGTGGACAACCTTCGCTCCGGTATCGAGATTCTGGCCCTTACCGGCAAACGTGATGCCGGTAAATTCCATCTTTGCGCCTCTTCCTTTCAGCACGCTCATCGGGTACAGGTAGGAAACGTGGGAGCCGAATGAACCGGAAACCCACTCGATTTTTCCGCCCTCCTCGACCTGCGCGCGCTTCGTGTTCAGGTTGTACATATTCTTCGACCAGTTTTCAATCGTAGAATAACGGAGTCTTGCATTCTTTCCGACAAACAGCTCCACACATCCGGCATGGAGGTTGGCCACATTGTATTTCGGTGCGGAACAGCCCTCGATAAAGTGAAGGTCCGCGTCCTCATCGACAATAATCAGCGTATGCTCGAACTGGCCTGCGCCCGGCGCATTCAGGCGGAAATACGACTGCAGCGGGATTTCCACGGAAACCCCCTTCGGCACATAGACAAACGAACCGCCGGACCAGACGGCTCCGTGCAGTGCGGCAAATTTGTGGTCGGTCGGTTTCACCAGTTTCATAAAGTGTTTCCGCACCATATCCGCGTACTCACCATGCAGCGCACTCTCCATATCGGTATAGACAACACCCTGCGCCGCAACTTCCGCGCGGACGTTGTGATAGACCAGCTCCGAATCATACTGTGCGCCCACGCCGGCGAGTGATTTCCGCTCTGCCTGCGGGATGCCAAGACGCTCAAACGTATTTTTGATGTCATCCGGCACATCGGACCACTTTGCTTTCATTTTCGTATTCGGGCGGACATACGTTACGATGTCATCCATGTTCAGACCCTCAATCGACGGACCCCAATCCGGAATCGGCATCTGGTTGTAGATCTGTAAAGAACGCAGACGGAACAGCTGCATCCAGGCAGGGTCTTTCTTCTCATCCGAAATTTTCTGTACAATTTCCGGCGTCAGGCCGGCTTTTACTTTATAGGCATCCTTTTCATCGTCTTTGAAATCATAGATGCTTCGGTCAATATCCTCTACATAACTTTTTTCTCTCACAGCGTTTTCATCCTTTCTGTACCTTCGGTTTTACGCCAGTGACTTTTCGTATTTTCCAAATCCGTCCCGGTTGATCTCCTCTACAAGAGATGCATCGCCGGTTTTGACGATTTCACCTTCCACCATGATGTGGGTCTGATCCACCATCAGTGATTCCAGAATCTTCGTGCTGTGCGTGATGATCAGAAGACTTCCTCCGCATTTTCTGCGGTATGCCTCAATTCCGGCAGAAACGGTGCGGACCGCATCGACATCCAGGCCGGAGTCGGTCTCATCGAGAATGGTAAGGGACGGCTCGAGCATCAGAAGCTGCAAGATCTCGGCTTTCTTTTTCTCACCGCCGGAAAATCCGACATTCAGATCACGGTCTGCATACGACGGATCCATCTGCAGAACTTCCATTGCTTTTTCCAGTTCTTTCCGGAACTCAAACAGACGCATCCGTTTGCCGGTCTTTAACTCGACGGCGCTGCGGATAAAAGAGCTTAAGGTTACGCCAGGCACCTCAAGCGGATTCTGAAACGAGAGAAACAGTCCCATTTTGGCGCGTTCATTGACCGGCTCTTCTGTGATGTTCTTTCCCTGGAACCAGATTTCGCCGCGTGTCACGTTATATTTCGGATTGCCGAGCAGCGTATTGCCAAGCGTCGACTTTCCGGTACCATTCGGTCCAAGCAGCACATGCGTCTCCCCTTTTCCAATCGTAAGATTGACGCCGTGCAGGATCTCTTTTTCTTCTACATTTACCGTTAAATCTTTCACTGTTAAAAGATTTTTTCCCATATTGATATCCTCCTTATTTTGCTTCGAGGTTAAAATCTCTGTTTTCGCCTCCGATTGTAGATCTTTTTTCCGAGTATTTCAATCGGATTTATATATTTGAAAAATTTTATCAAAAAACGCACCTGCCGCCGGATTTTTTTTCCGCACGACAGGCGCGTTTTCTATCAACATCGTTTCAGCCGATTCCGCCCAGCACGATTCCGAGAATCAGAACCAGCACACAGATCGGCACGTAGATATATTTGCAGATCGGATAATACAGATCCGTGAATTTGCTGCTTCTTCCCTTGTCTACCTGGGACTGCACATACTTCTTTCCGCAGATCCAGAAGAACATGACTCCGGCAAGGCCGGCGCCGAGCGGGCAGATGTAGATCGACAGAACATCCATCCACTGGGATACAATGCCCTGGATCAGAAGAGATACGACCACACCGATAACCCCGATCACACCGCAGGCTGCTACTCTTCCGAGATGAAATTTTTCCTGTACCGTTGCAATCGGTGCTTCGTACAGGTTAATCAGAGAGGTAAGGCCGGCAAAAAAGACAGCGACAAAGAAAACGATTGCGATCAGCGCGCCACCCGGCATAGACTTTATCAAATTCGGAAGGAAAATGAACAGAAGTCCAGGTCCTCCTGTATTTAACTGTGCTCCCGTAGTTGCCATCGCCGGGATAATAACCAGCGCAGCAAGCATAGCAGCGAGCGTATCAAAAAATGCTACTCTTCCGGCGGCGGCCGGAATATTTTCTCCATCTGACAAATAGGAACCATAGATCAGTGTTCCGTTTCCGGCTACAGACAGGGAAAAGAATGCCTGACCAAGTGCAAAAATCCAGGTCTTCGGATCTGCAAGTGCTTTTGGTTCCACACGGAAAATATAACGGTATCCATCCGCTGCACCGGGCTGAAAGGCAACATAGATACCAAGTGCAACAAACAGGAGAAAGAAAACAGGCATCAGCACCTTATTGACCTTCTCAATTCCCTTACCAACACCAAATGCCAGAATGACCATCGCAACCACAAGAGCTACGATCTGCCAGAAATTGTTTCCAAACGCAGATGCCATGGATTCAAACGCTCCGGCAAAATCCTCTACGCTCACAGCTGACAGTGTCTTTCCGGTAAAGGTTCCGATCATGTACCTGAAAATCCACCCCATGACAACCGTATAACCGATCGCCATTGCCAGGGAACCCAGCACCGGAATCAGACCAAGCGCCTCTCCGGCTTTTCGTTTTCCTTTCGTTTCACATGCAAAACCGAACGCATCAACCGGACCGGATCTTGTGGCACGGCCAAAACTCATCTCCCCGCTCACACCGGTAAAGCCGATCAGTGCAACGAACAGGAAATACGGAATCAGAAAGGAACCTCCTCCGTACAAGGAAACCCGGGTAGGGAACATCCAGATGTTGCCCATTCCAACTGCAGAGCCGATGCAGGCCAGGATAAATCCCCACCGACTGTTAAATGACTCTCTCTTTTTCATACTGCTCTCCCTTTTTCTTACTTTTTCTGAAGATATCATGGCCAAAGTACCTTTTGACTCCAACATCTTCTGAATATTTTATCATAAGCTATTGGGAAAAGCTATAGCATTTCTCATCTTCCTGCAACTTCACTTTATATTTTATGCTTTTTCCGCCTTGCTGCTGCCATTCCCGCGGAGAACATCCGCAGTGGCGTTTGAAATAGCGGCTGAAATGAGACAGATTGGAAAAACCGCAGATTTCCGCGGTCTGTCCGATGGAAAGTGCCTGATTTGTCAAAAGATTTTTCGCCTTGTCGAGCCGTACTTCAATCAGATCGCTGTGCGGGGTGCTGCTGAAAAACTGTTTATAATAAGAATAAAACTGGCTTTTTTCCATATTGGCCATCTGGCAAAGCTTTTCTGTCGTCCAGCCTTTCTCATAATGGCTCAACATCTTAAGGCGCAGCTCCTGGAATTCCTGATACAGTCCGGCCGGCTCCTCTGCCGCTTTCTGGTACAGCCGCATACCGCGCGATGCCGTAATCATCATCTGACGAACCAGTGCTTCCTCATATTCCACTGCGTATGGATCTTTCACAATATATTCCCTCTGCAAAAGGCGAATCAGCTCATCAATTGCTTCCGTATTCTGTGGATAAAAAACAGCATTCTGCGGAATTCCATACGTTTCACCCAGATTCTTACCGCACCAGAAATGGACATAGCTGTTGCGAAACTTCTGAACAGCCTGATAATGCTGCTCGTGATCCGGCGTGTAAAAAAGGCAGGCATTTTCCTGTGCAATGAAAAACGCAGTTCTGTCATACACCTTCATCGGCGTTTTAAACAACAGAAACAGATAGTCCCCGCTGCCCTCCGGCCGATATATCGTCTCATAATCGGCGTTGGATCTATTATATTCACAAATATGAACTGAAAATTCCATTCTTCTCGTTTCCCCTTTTCTTTTCTTCTCCCTATTTTACCGCAAAACCGGAAAAAAAGTCAAATTTGCCGGACAAAAATCTCTGGTTTTTTTCTATCTTCCTGCTAAAATTGAAACTATCCAAAGCGAAAGCGAAACGGTGGAATAAAATCATAGACACGCCGGTGATCCTTTGTTTTTCTGGATCGTGTCTGAAAACGAACATTTCTTTTAACAGGAGGATTTTTAAGTATGAAAAAAGCAGAGATTATCATTGACAAATATTTTCTTACCGGAAAAGTTGACAAACGAATCTTCGGTTCCTTTATCGAGCACCTGGGACGCGCCGTTTACGAAGGCATCTATCAGGAAGGAAGTGCTCTCTCCGACGAGCAGGGCTTCCGAAAAGATACCCTGGATCTTGTCAAAGAGCTTCAGGTACCGATCGTCCGTTACCCGGGCGGAAACTTTGTCTCGGGCTATCACTGGGAAGACAGCGTAGGTCCGAAAGACAAACGGCCTGCAAAACCGGATCTTGCCTGGGGCGTGATTGAGACAAACGAATTCGGTCTGAATGAGTTTGCGGACTGGTCGAAAAAAGCCGGCAGTGACATCATGATGGCCGTCAATCTCGGAACCCGCGGACCGGAAGATGCAAAAAATGTGCTGGAGTACTGCAACTTCAAGGGCGGCACCTACTACAGTGATCTGAGAAAATCCCACGGTTACAAAGATCCACACAACATCAAACTCTGGTGCCTCGGCAACGAGATGGACGGACCGTGGCAGATGGGACATAAGACCGCTTCTGAGTACGGACGTATTGCAGCAGAGACTTCCCGTCTAATGAAATTCATGGATCCGACGATCGAAACTGTTGCCTGCGGAAGCTCCAATCTTACGATGCCAACCTTCGGTTCCTGGGAATATACGGTTCTGGACGAATGCTATGATGAGGTGGATTACCTTTCTTTACACCAGTACTACGGAAATTATGCAAATGATACTGTCGATTTCCTGGCAAGCTCCAAGGGCATGGATGATTTCATCTCCGGTGTAGTTGCGATCTGTGATGCAGTCAAAGCGAAAAAACACGGCAAAAAGCAGATTAACCTTTCCTTCGATGAGTGGAACGTATGGTATCACAGCAATGAGCAGGATCAGAAGCTGGAGAAATGGGTACGCGCACCGCATCAGCTTGAGGATGTTTACAACTTTGAGGATGCACTTCTCGTCGGAAGCATGCTGATCACACTCCTGCGCCACGCAGACCGTGTCAAGATTGCCTGCCTCGCACAGCTTGTCAACGTTATCGCTCCGATCATGACATCCGATACCGGTGCATGGCGTCAGACGATCTTCTATCCATACATGCATGCAAGCGTATACGGCCGCGGAACCGTCTTAAATACACAGGTTCTGACACCGGTTTACGAGAGCAAAACGTACGGCGAAGCTCCGTATCTCGATTCTGTCTGCATCTGGGATGAGGAAAACGATGCACTGACCATTTTTGCAGTCAATAAGAGCCTGGATGAGGATATGGAGGTTTCCTGCGATCTGCGTCAGTTCGAAGGATGCCGTCTGGCTGAGCACATCGTGCTGACAAACGACGATATGAAAGCGGTCAACACCGAAGCAGATCCGAACCACGTTACTCCGACCCATTCCGATGCCACCAAACTGGAGAATGGAAAAATGCACACCGTTCTTGGAAAACACAGCTGGAATGTGATCCGTCTTACAAAATAATGGAACCGTATAAGGTATGGCCTGAAAAACAGAACATCTGAATTTTTCATCCAAACATATGCATAAAGGAGTTTTATTTTATGGCACAGGCATATTTATTTGTTCATTTTCGGGAAAAAACAACACCGGACGGCGAACAGGTTTATTTCGGCATCAGCCGCGATGGTTTCCACTGGGAAGCTGTCAACGAAGGCGCTCCTGTTCTCTGGGCGTATTATGGAGATAAGGGTGTACGCGACTTTACTATCACTCACAGCATAGAAACCGGGAAATATTATATTTTCGCCACTGACCTGAGTCTTTCTTACGGTATGCGGAATCAGTATCACAATTCCTGGGATGAGATCGGCAGAAACGGCAGCAAGTATTTCTCCGTCTGGGAATCAGAGGATCTCGTAAACTGGAGCGACCAGCGTCTTGTAAAAATCGGTGATGATGACTTCGGCTGCCTCTGGGCACCGGATCTGATTTACGATAAAGAAAACGGTGAGTACGTTCTGCACTGGTCTTCTTCCCCTGCAGCAAACGATTACGGTCCCAAAAAAATCTATTACAGCACAACGAAGGATTTTGTTCATTTTTCAGCTCCGCAGGTTCTGTACGAAAAAGAGGACAGCGGCGTGATTGATTCGGCGATCTATGAAGAGAATGGGGTTTATTATCTTTTCGTAAAGAGTGAAAGCAATCCGGCGAAAATTATTCTGCTCCGCTCCGACCATGCGGCCGGCCCGTATGTGCGGATGGAAAGCTTCGATGAGAGCATGAAAGATGTAGAGAGCGGTCTCTATGAGGCTCCGACCGCAGTACAGCTTGATGACAGCAGATGGTGTCTGTTCCTTGACTACTACGGCGTTCCGGGTGCCGGCCAGGGATATGTGCCGTTTGTTGCAGACAGCCTTGCTTCCGGAAAATTTGTTCGTTCTGATGCTTCCTTCTCGTTCCCATACGGCTACAAGCATGGAACGATTCTTCCGATTACAGAGGAGGATTACGAGCGGATCAAAAACCATGACTGGTCAGATCACGGATATCAGTAAAATCGCTGTCCGCCTGATGGGATTTTCATACAAAAAGAACTGCGGCAGGCTTCCTTTTGGGGAAGTTCCTGCCGCAGTTCTTTTTCGCTTTTCTTTTCCGACAAAACCCATCCGCTTCCTTTTTGTTCTGGCGGACAGTACCTTTTCTGCAGATTGGTAAATGTATCGTTTTGATGGTGTCTGAATTTTTCTTTATCTCTGTGCCTGTGCAGCGGTTCTTGCATGGAACATGCGGAAGACGCCGGTCTGCTCGATCAACTTCGTCAGGCTATAGAAAATGATGGAATCGATCGGCCACATAATCAGGTTCTTTAAGGCACGTGCCGGAAGAAGCACCATGATTCCTTTTCCATACAGCATGCTGATCCACAGGGTGTTCAGCAGTACGTTGACAGTCAGCATAACGATGAACTTGGCTGCAAGCACACGTTTGATGGTCAGTTTTTTGCGATAGTAGAAGCATCCATACATAAAAGATGCCAGCATCGCATTAAAGGTGAATCCGAAGAAGAACGGGCCGCTCGGTTTCAGGAAATATTTTACGACATCAAGAATGCCGGAGAAAAGACATCCTGTCACTGGTCCGAACAGGTAATCGACAAGGCGGTTCGGGATTCCGGAAAATCCAATGCGGACATAAGGTCCGATATCAATCGATGCTACCTGGTTCAGAATCATCGCCAGCGCTGCGAACATGGCACAGGCTGCGAGGGTTGTGACTGCTTTCAGCTCTTTTGCTGACTGCAGAAACATGTTTTTTGTTTCTTTTGCTGTTTCATTTGCATTTTTCTGCATAAAAAATTACCTCCTTTACAGATATCTGACTACAATAGGAGATAATCTCTTGTCTCTATCTTCTGTTGCAGCGAGATGCAATTCATATACCGCAAGATTTTCTCTTTTCGTCTCCCTGGCTACTCTCTATCCCGGGAGCACTTTACGCATATGAACTTACTCTGCAGTTGTTTTTGTCCTGCTCATTATATAGTAAAATCCCCTTGATTTCAAGAGGATTTTACATTTTTTTCTAATTTTTTACGATCAAATATCAGCCCTGCATTTTACGGTCTTTCCGGTGATAAAACGGAGACAAACGCAAACTTTTTATCCAGCAGTTTTCCCATCAGCACAATACCTTTTCCCATCGTAAAAGCAGCTGCTACCGTTCCGATTCCAAGACCTTCGATTCTTCCAAGTCCGAAGAAGGTGAGCAATGCGGTTACCATAAGGCAGGTCACATCGAAGTCGATTTTAATTCTGGAATACGGCACTTTCGTGCAGACTTTTTCGACTTAAAGATTGACTCTATATTTGAAGAGGGCGAATGAAAATGATTAGGAACAAACGAAAGCAGATGAAACTCGAATTTTATCGGAAAATCTCAAAATTGCACATCCCAAAAACCCAGTATTTAAGCCTTTTTATCTATGTATAATTTGATATTAACGTAAAAAAAGACCTCATAACCACATTTTTATGATTACAAGGTCTTCATTTTGTGTTTTATGAATGATTCGGCTTGTGTCTGGGCTGTTGATCCGGAAAAGGGACAGTTGGGAGTTGGTCAGTGATCGGGTGATGGGTGATTAGCACTCGGTCACTGGATCAACTGTTTTGCCCTTTTGAGGATCAATTGGGTTGCCCTTTGACACAAGATCTTTCTTCTTTTATTTTCGGATCTGTCCCGTTCCGTATACGATATTTTTAATCGACGTCAGCGCCAGCAGTCCCATTGGGCCTCTGGCGTGAAGTTTTTGGGTGCTGATTCCGATTTCGGCGCCGTAGCCGAATTCGAAGCCGTCGGTGAAGCGGGTGGAGGCGTTGACGTAGACTACAGCTGCATCGATTTCGTCCAGGAATTTCTGGGCGTGGGTGTAGTTGTTGGTGATGATTGCTTCGGAGTGTTTTGTGTTGTAGCGGTTGATGTGCGCGATCGCTTCGTCGATAGAGGAAACCGTTTTAATGGATACGATATAGTCGAGATACTCTTTTCCCCAGTCCTCTTCTGTCGCTTCTTCTGCTTCCGGCATGTATTCTCTTGCCTTTTCGTCTGCGCGCATTTCCACATGTTTTTCTTTTAATCGTTCCTCCAGAACCGGGAGCAGTTTTTCACGTACATTTTCGTGTACCACAATCGATTCACACGCATTACATACGCCGACGCGCTGTGTTTTTGCGTTCAGAATAATATCCACTGCCATGGAAAGATCGGCTGTCTCATCCACGTAGATATGACAGTTTCCGGTTCCTGTCTCAATGACAGGAATCGTGCTGTTTTCCACGACAGCGCGGATCAGTCCGGCACCGCCGCGCGGAATCAGAACATCGACATAGCGGTTCATCTTCATAAACTGCGCCGTCGTCTCGCGGGAGGTATCTTCGATCAGAAGCAGGGCGTCTTCCGGCACCTGCTCCTCTTTCAGTGTTTTCCGAAGAGAGGCAACAATCGCCGTATTCGAGTGGATTGCATCGCTTCCGCCTTTTAAAATCACGACATTTCCCGTTTTGAAGCAGAGTGCAAATGCATCCGCCGTCACATTTGGGCGTGCCTCGTAGATGATGCCGACAACACCGAGCGGAACACGTTTCTGTCCGATCAGAAGACCGTTCGGGCGTTTTTTCATTCCCAGCACTTCCCCGATTGGGTCGTCCAGTTCGGATACCTGACACATGCCTTCTGCCATTGCTTCAATCCGGCTTTTGTCCAGAAAGAGCCGGTCCAGAAGTCCCTGAGACATGCCTTTTTCTTTTCCATGCTCCATATCCAGCGCATTGGCCGCGATAATCGTTTCGGCGTCTGCCACAAGGTTTTCCGCTGCTTTTTTCAGCACACGGTTTTTCTTCTCCGTCTCCATGATTCGAAGCACAGGCTCCGCCTGGCGGGCTCTCGTTCCGATTTCTTCCAGCTTCATCATACTCGTCTCCTCCTCGTGTTGTCTTATCGTAATTGGCTTAACGGTAAATCTTCTGCTCTGTCACCAGCATCTGCGGCAGAACATCCGTCTCTTCAAACGGCACCGCATCAAACAGCTGAAACTCAAACGCCGCTGCAACCGTTGTAAACCCTGGATGTGCGGCAAGAAAGCGGTCATAAAATCCTTTTCCATATCCTACTCTGTGGCGCGCCGGATCAAAGGCCACACCGGGTACCAGCAGAAAGCCCTCTTCCCGCGTGCAGACCTTTCCGCCGTCCGGCTCCATAATGCCAAAATAGCCGGATTTCAGCGTGGAGAAATCTTTGATCTCATAATAAACCATATCATCGCCTTCCACGCGCGGCACAGCGACCGTCTTTCCCATTTGCAGGGCCTTCTCGATCAGATCCCGTGTCATGACTTCTTTTTTGAAGTCCATATACGCAAAAAAGCAGTCCGCATCCAGAAACTCCGGCAGAGCCGTGATTTTTTCATAAATCATACGGCTCTTTTCCTGAATTTCTTCCTGTGTGGCTGCTCTTCTTCGGGCAAAAACTTCTTTTCTAATGTTTCCTTTTGCTTCCATAGCGCTCCCCCAGATTTACGATTGTTCCGTCTTTCTCCTGCACATCAATATTGTCGAGCTGGGTACGGAGGTTCATTTTCACGGCTGCAATATATTCTCTCCGCAGCTTCTGCTGCTCTTCTTTCTCCGCCGGTGTCAGCCCCTCTGCTTTCGCCTTGCGGGCAAGTTCGTTGATTCTCTGTATATTAATTTCCATTTTCTGTATTTTTCTCCTTTGTTTCAACTCACAGTCGGTATTTTCACAGAGTCTGACATGTCGAAAATAGTTCGACTGTGACTCGCCTCATGTCAGTGGAGGATACCGATTTCTCTCCGCCTGCCACTACCGTTATGTTTCTTTTAACAATTCATCCCACCGCTTTAGAAGCGAGGGACTTGCTTGATTCGGTTAAATGACCGGATTTTCTTTTTATCTTACCGCAAAACACAGGATCTGTCCAGCCGATCTGAGAAAAATCCTGAAATCCAGCTTTATCACCGGATTTCAGTCTCATCTGCATAATTATCTAAAACAATCAGAACCCATGTTTTTCCAAGATTCAGTTTAATCTTCTCTCCATTGCTGTCCCGGTACTTTGTGACACCCCACGGATCATCCTTGCTCCATGTCACGTCGATGGCCTTTCCGCTTGTGATATACGTTCCCATTCCGCCGTTTACCACATCAATATCGAGATATTCCGCATTGTCATCATACTTTTTCCAGGAACAGTACTGCACGATAATGTTCTTCACCGCAAGCTGTTCCTGTGTCATCTCATCGATCTGCGGTTCCCCGAACTGATAACGCAAATACGTGCCGCTCGCCTCATCGTACGAAAACCATGGATTATTGTGGAAATATCCGCCCGGTGCCACATAGGCGGCATTTCGTCCCTGTTCCAGCGTTTCCGGTTCTGTCTCGGATGCAAACTGGAAAAATCCGTCATAACCGTCTTTGTAAGATGTCCGGTAGCCGCAGAGATCGATTCCCGCTGCAATCCCGGCCGCGTCCAAATACGCATTGTGCGGCGACGGACGATCCGACGTCCGGTAATACACCTGTTCCGAATACTCCATGCCATTCACATTGTCTATGTGATCCGATTCGAGCAGCGGAATCGCATACGCCGCCTGTCCATAGTGGTAATACAGAGCGTCAAATCCCGCTGCCAGATACACATAATATTCGCGGCAACTCCGCACCGATCCGATCTTTTCGAGATCATCATAGTTTTCAAACAGCCCCATCAGGCGCGTAATGCCGCCTTCGACCGGCGCTTCATAGATCACTCCCGCACGGCTGATACCGCTCTGCGGGCAGGCGCTGATGATATTGCTCAGCATAACCGCCACCGGGCGCCTTCTTCCCTGTACTTCGGCGACAGGTTCTCCTGTCAGATAACTTTTCACCATACCTTCCGGCAGCGCATCCTCCGCGGGTGTCGGCTCAATCGCTTCCGGAACCAGCGGTTCCGGTGCCGGATCTTCGGTCGGGGCCGGTGGTTCCGTAGCTTTCGTTTCTGTCTTGCTTTCCCCTGCTGTCTCTTCTGAGACATAAGAAGTTCCTGCCGATGCAGTTTCCGGTGCCGTTTCCCCAATTTTCCGGCATCCGAACAGCATCATGCTTCCCAGCAGAGCAATCCCCAATGTGTAAAACCCTCTCTTTTTGATAAAGACCCCTCCTTTTCTGCTCTCAATCAGTCTCTTGTGATACCGAGACGCTGCAGCACCTCTTCCTGCTTTGCCTCCATCACGGCTGCTTCCTCCGGTGTCATATGATCATAACCCAGAAGATGCAGCATACTGTGTGCAACAAGAAAAGCAAATTCGCGTCTTAAAGAATGACCGTATTCCTCCGCCTGCGCTCTTGCGCGCGCAACAGAAATTACGATATCACCCAGCATCAGCTCACCGCTGTCCGGGTTAAAACAGTCATCTCCCTCTTCCGTCTCCAGAAAATCGAACGAAGCCGGAGAAGGATAATCTACCATCGGGAAAGAAAGCACGTCTGTCTCCCGGTCAATGTTTCTGTGCTCCCGGTTCATGGTGCGGATATTTTCCGGATCGGTCAGAATCAGTTCTACTTCTGCCTCATACGGGCACGCTTCCTGATCCAGCACACCATTGATTACCGCTGCTGCAACCTCTTCCGGATCAAATCCAAGGTCAAAATCCTGTTCATTTTCAAACGTCAGTGTCATTTATTTTCCCTCCGTTTTCTCGTCGTACTTTTTGCTCTGCCGCTGTGATTTTCCGGCTTTGCTTTCTTTTCATATTCATCGTAAGCCTGTACAATCTTCTGCACCAGCGGATGACGGACAACGTCCTTGCTCGTCAGCTCGCAGAAGGAAATTCCGTCTACTTTTTTCAGTACCTGCATTGCCACATCAAGGCCGGAGCGTGTACCGGAAGGAAGGTCCTTCTGAGAGGCATCTCCGGTTACGATGACTTTGGAACCGAAACCGATACGGGTCAGGAACATCTTCATCTGCGCCGGTGTCGTATTCTGTGCCTCATCAAGGATAATAAACGCATTGTCGAGCGTACGGCCTCGCATGTACGCGAGCGGCGCAACCTCAATCAGGCCTTTTTCCATGTTTTTCTGGAAGCTCTCTGCTCCCATGATCTGATACAGCGCGTCGTAGAGCGGCCGCAGATACGGGTCAATTTTGCTTTGCAGATCTCCAGGCAAGAAACCGAGTTTTTCACCCGCCTCAATCGCCGGACGCGTCAGGATAATACGTCCTACTTCATCGTTTCGGAACGCGGTGATCGCCATCGCCATTGCAAGGTATGTTTTTCCGGTTCCGGCAGGGCCGACGCCGAAGACGATCATCTTTTCCCGAATCGCATCCACGTACGCTTTCTGACCGAGTGTCTTCGGTTTGACCGGACGGCCTGCGACCGTGTGGCAGATGCAGTCGCTGTCGATTTCCGCAAGGCTGCTTCCGCTGTCCTCCATAACAAGTGAGATTGCATAATTGACGTTCTGTGTGGTGATATCATTTCCGCGGCGTGAGAGCTCCAGAAGCTGTGTCAGACATTTCTTTGCGCGCGCTGCATTCGATGCCGGGCCTACAATTTTTAAAACGCCGTCCCGGGAGATCAGCGTAACCGCCAGGGATCTCTCCAGGATTTTGATGTGTTCATCAAACTGGCCGAATACTTTCTTTTCATGTTCGATGGGCAGTTCCATCTGCAGTTCTATCATGTTGTTATTGCTGTTCATCTACCATTGTTTCCTTTCCATCCGACATCTTCTGCATTTCGCAGGGCTGTGCTTCTACGGCCCGTTCTATCACGCGAAGTGTCCCTTTTGTGATACATGACGTATCGTTAAGTTCTATTGTAACATGATTCTCCGATATTTGAAGTCCTTTTTCTGATAAATTTCTGTGGAATTTCTGATAATTCTGCGAGGCTTTTTCTTTTGCCTCGTGTTCTGAGTAAGTTTCTTTCTGAACTTCAAAAGGAAATTTCTGACGGTAGCCGAAATAAAACGGAAGGGCAAAGTTTTCTGTCAGATAAAGTTGCTGAAGGGATACTTCCTCGTCTGCTCCATTTTCCCTTTTCTCTGTTTTCTGATCCGCCGTTCCGGTCATGCTCCGCAAACTCTCCACAAAATTCTCCGGCAGCAGATTTCCAAGGAAAAATCGGTAAGCAGAAATCTGGAATACCGGCGTTTTTTTCTCTGCTTTCTGATATGTCCGTACCGTATGGGAAAGCGGAAAGGTATCATAATAGTACCACGTCGTCTCAAGGTCAATATCCGCGTCTGCGTGAACATAAGAATAATCATACGTTTCCCCACTGTCATTCACAAGCGGAATCTCGCCCTTTACAAGAATGTCTCCCGCTTGACATGTATCACCGGGGAGCACCTGCGGAATGCCGTTCCGTGTGATAATACGCACGACCGTCCCTTCTTTTTTCGCCACAAGATTCTGCGGATCATCTGCTTTTTCTTCGATCACATAGCCGTCTACGTTTTCTTTTACCGCAAGGACAAGCTGCGTCCCTTCTATTTTTGCGGACACCCAGGTCAGATTAGGAAACTGCTCCCGCAGATACGATGCGGTTTGGCTGCAGTCCACTCGTTTTTTCCAGATTCCATGATGAATCCCGGCCGCATCCAGGCTATTTAAAATCGTCTGCGTACTGTTCGCGTAGTTTCCTTCCACATGAATATTCCAGATAAACTGCGACAGTATATAAAGTCCCGCCAGACAGAGAAAAATGCCAATAAAAAACGCCTTTCTTTTTAAACTTCGCCGGTAAAAGAAAGGCAGTCCCTGTTTTTTCTGTATTCGGATGCGCACACCGCTCTTGCGGCGGATCGGCAGGAGACGGAAGAAATCTTCCGGCAGAAGGCTCATCTCAAAGCAGCCCTGATATTCTGTCACGTCCCACAGCGTGATGTTATGGTGCCCGCACAGATTGAAAAAACGCTCCGGTTCACGGCCCGTCACACGAATCCGCACAGTGCCTTTCCAGAAAGCCTTTCCCTGCTGCAAACGCACACCCCCTTTTCAGCATTGGAATGATTGGAATCATTACACTTATTGAAACGTCACTTGATCGATTCTCCCTTCCACCCGCATCTCCTCCCCGGAATACGAAACAATCCGGATTCCCTCTCCCACAAGGAGCAGCCTGCCGTATTGCGTAAGCACACAGAGGCGGCACGCATTATATTCCAGAATCCTGCGGTAATTTTCAATCTGCACTTCTCTCCCGCCATAAAACGTCACAACCGGCTCGCCAAAAGCAAGATCTGACGGAACCTGCATCGCCGAAAGCAGCTCCCCGCCCGGCGGATGGAGTGATTTTTTCTGCTTTTTCTTTTTTCGCATCCAAAACCTCCTCCGCTTTGCGGGTCTGCTTTTTGTTCTATCGCTATTTTATGCAGAAAAAAGCACAAAAATACCCCGCAGCCGCTGGGGTTTCCTGCCCGATCAGGCTGCGGGGTTTCATTTCTCTTTTTTAAAAACATTTTTTGCAGGGTTCATATCCCTGGGCTTCTGCATTTTCTCTCGTCATCTGATATGCCCGATCCGGATTCATTCTGCCGCAGTTATTTTTGTTATGGTACTTCGATCCGGTCTCTGAAATCCACACGAGCTGTCCTCCATACGGATCCGATTCCTGCGGAACTTCCGTTACCTGTGGTTCTTCAGCAGTCACTGCCGGCTGCGTTTCTTCCGCTGCCTGCGTTTCAACGGTTTCTTCCGCCGCAGCTTCTATGGTTGGCTCAGGTGTCGGCGTCTCGGTCGGGTCAGCCGTTGGAGTTGGGGTAGCAGTCGGAGTCGGGGTAGCGGTCGGCGTTGGTGTTTCGGTCGGTGTTGCTGTCGGCGTTGGTGTTGATGTTTCAGTCGGGGTCGGCGTCGCTTTTTTCGTCGGCGCTGCCGTAACGCTGACGGAAACAGACTCTGCAGATGCCTTCTGTGTTTCCTTACTGCTGTACGTCACAGGTGTCAGCGCACAGGCGGAAACCAGCAGCAACACAGGAAGCAGCACAGGAAGTGCTTTCGCCACATGAAACCGTTTCTTTATCGTATTCCAGGTAACCGGAAGCAAAAAGATTCCAAGCAGCAGCAGTGACAATGCATATGCCTTCTCCTCTTTCCAGTAACCGGCTCCCGCCAGCATCATCAGAATACCGAACAGATACCTGAGAAAATTTCCTGCCTTTCTCAGCATATTTCATTCCCCCTCTTATGTATTTTCTGAATTTCTTACAGCGAAATCCTCTATTATAAATACGTTTGAAAGAATGGAAAATTACATCACAGATTACGATTCTTTATAGAAAATCATGCTGAACCATATGACCATATGCTCGCCGAGGTAATAATCCATCATGTTTTTTTCAATCAGGTTTGCAACAACGATGCCGTGGCTCTCGATGCATGGATGCATCAGTTCAAGATGGCGGCAGCCGCCTCTCGGGTAGGTACATTTATCACAGAGCTGGCAGGAATCGGAGGAAAGGGCGAAGGTGAGCAGGGTTTTGTCTTTTAAATGCTGCTCGATTTCGCGTGTGATTTTTTCGTGCTCCGATTTTGTTTTTAATGTCTCATCCATATCCATGATGTTGTCCACTTCTGCGATGCTGGAGAAGAACAGAACGTGATCGTAGTTCATGCAACGCTCCTTACAGACTTCAACAGTGCCGACCGCCGGCGGGCAGGACCAGGAGGCTCCGTAGCGGGAGCACTCCTTTTTGCAGATCTGGCGGACCCGGTCATTGAATTCGATGTCCTCCGGTTTTACAAATGCATACTGATAGATAGGAAACTGGGTAATATATTCTTCGATTTCTGTCTGTGTCATTTTGTCATCCCTTCTCTTTTGTTACAGATCTTTTTCCAGAAAAGCAAATACCATATTCCAGTACGTCTGGAGCATGCGCCCTCTGGTTCCAAACAATTCATGCTTTGCGCCCGGTACTTTTACCATTTTTGCCATACCGGGACGGCGTTCTGCCATTTTCCGGATCATCCGCTCCTGGGCACGGTTGGACACAAGATGATCGTTCTCCGCCTGAAATAAAAGGACAGGAGCCTCGATCCGTTTCCATCCGCTCCGCATCAGATCGCGGTACAGATGTGCGGCGGCATGGAGCCATCCGTAAGAAGCGGCATTTAGGTGATACAGCGGCTCTTTTTCCCGCTTCTGCTGGTAATAGAGAAAGCGCGGACGGGAGAGGGACGAACTTTGTTTAAAGCTTTCGATTCCCTGGTATGGTTTCTGTCCTACCACATACTGTGTGCCTCGTTCTGTGGCACAGGCAAAAGCTGCGATCCGTTTTGCATCGGCGAACGGCACTTTTCCGGTCAGCGGACGGATCATCGGCGAACTCAAGACCACTTTCCGGAACAGATGCGGCGCTTTGGCGGCCGCTGCTGCTGCGATTCCTCCGCCCATCGAGTGAGAATAGAGAACGAGCGGAAGACCGCATGCCTCTGCTTTTGCTTTTCGTGCAACAAAGAGCAGATCTTCTACATAACGATGGTAGGAATCGACATAAACAAGCGACGGATCCTCCACCAGACGGTAGCTCTTTCCGTGGCCGCAGTGTTCCGGCAGATAAACATGAAAATGCTCTTTGATAAAATAATACACGATCTCTTTATATTTCTCTGCATTTTCCGTAAAACCGTGTGAGATTACAACAACACCTCTCGGGCGGAATGCGCGGTAACGAAGAACATGAATCGGATGACCGCTCTCCCTTTCCCAGTAAAATTCTTCTGCATGAGCGGCGAGGTACGGCTCCACACCATTCTGCATCCGCTCCGCATAATTTTTTTCCTGTAATACGCGTGTTCTCATTAGCAAATCACCTGCTTTCATCCAGATACGAAAGGATATCCTGAAGATTGTCGATGGTACAGTCCGGTGTAACTTCAATTTTGTTCGGAAGATGATCCGGGTTGTACCAGCAGGTCAGGATTCCTGCATTTTTTCCGCCGCGGATATCACTTGTGAGGGAGTCGCCGACGATCACAACCTCATCCGGTGCATAACTTCCGATTTCGTTCCATACCGCATCAAAAAAAGCCTTCTGCGGCTTGTCCACACCGACCTGTTCCGAGATAAAAACGCCGTCCAGAAGCTGATCAAGCCCGGAAAAGCGGAGTTTACGCTCCTGTGCAACAGTGGTTCCATTTGTTACTGCATACTGTTTTACGGTAGCTTTCAGCTGTTTTACCAGTTCATCTCCGTGATCGCAGAAGAAAGCCTTATCGCCGAGGCGGATCTGATATTCATCATTGAATACCTTTACCTGATCCGTCGGCAGTCCTTCCGATTCAAAAAATTCATGGAATCGTCCAAGCATCACCTGTTCTCTCGTAAGCTCTCCCGTCTCCAGCCGCTCCCAGTAACCGCGGTTGATCACGCTGTAGCGCTGCAGCATTTCGTCCGTGCAGGTTCCCATATGAAACTTGTTGAAACAGTACTCAATTGCATATCGTTCCGACATCTTAAAATTCAGAAGTGTTCCGTCGATGTCCCACAAAATTACTTTTATCAAAGAGAAATCCTCCCTTGGTTTCATTTGTATTTTCCAATTATCTGTTTTTCATTCTAGCATAGATTACAAATACGATCAATTGTATTTTAGGCATTGTATCTTTTGAGAAAAAGTGCTACGATAAAAAAGAATTTCCGTGAAAAAGAAAAGGAAGAAGGAAGAAACACTATGAAATTTACTTATCCAGCCGTTTTTCATAAAACCGAACAGGGAACCTACGAAGGTTATTTTCCAGATCTCGCCTGCTGCTATGCAAAAGGGGATACCCTCGACGAGGCGCTGGAAGATGCCATTCACTCCGCCTATGACTGGATCTCTCTGGAACTGACGGAAGAAGAACCTGATTTTCCGCCGGTATCGGATGTGGCAGATCTCGGGAAAAGCGAAGGTGAAATTGCAAGAAATATTGCCGTCAACATCCGGCTTTTTGAGGGATGGGACGAATAAGTTCAAAAAAGAGAAAGAAAACCGTATTGCTGCGATATTCGAAACGCGGCGATACGGTTTTCTTTTTATCTCTTCCAGGTTTTCAGCATCTCTTTTTTTTCTTTGCTGATCCTCAGCGACTCTCTGATTTTCTGAATTGTTTTGTTATGTGTCCAGTCATCGAGACTGTTTTCTTTCAGCAGTTTCTGTGTCTTTTCCGGAAAATGAATATAACAGATTGATACTGCCCAGGCGACGGCCATTTTTACGTAATAGCCATCGTGATGAATCTTTTTCATCTCCTCCAGCACAGCATCGATATACGCTTCGTTGATAAAAAAGTCCAGCAGACACACAACACCAAACCGGATTTCATATTCCCGGCTGCTTTTCAGCCATTTCTGCAGATATCCATACCAATACTCCTGGTCTTTCTTCATAAAATGGCACGTTGCACAGGAGCTGTCACAGATTCCCCAGCTGTTGATCATCGGCACGAAGCGGTCCAGTTCTGCCGTCTGTTCTTCACGGGTCAGCTTTCCGTAGCCGATCATCATTCCGCGGATCAGAAGCTCCTCGTAGACTTCCGGATTAAACTGTTCGGTATAAACTTCATAGTGGTCTCTTGCTATCGCTTTTGCAATCCGTCGCGAAACCGGAATGCGGACACCAAGAATCCGACAGTTCTGTCCCGGAACAAGAGAGCTGTGAAATTCCCGGTATTTTGCATCTATATTGCTTTCCAGTTCTGCCCGAATGGCCTGCATTACTTCCTGTTCCATATGATTCCCCCTCTCTTTTCTTTCTCTTTAAGATGTTTTACACGCTTTTTACAAATGTTTAACCCTGTTATTTCTGCACTTCTGATAAGATATAATTAAAGTAAACGATAACATCCACCCTGCTAAATGCCAGATCTTTTCCGGCTGAAAGGTGAGTCTTATGAGAAAGAAATATACATTTTTTCAAAATATGTCATTCCTGTGCAAATTTCAGAAGCGGCCAGCCCTTGCAGAAGAAGCGCCAGTTGTTTCCACAACGCTGTCTATTCCGTTTTCCGGACCTGCAGAAAGATCCTTATATTTTACCGAAAACCCGGATTTTACCGCTCCCTCTGCCGGTATCCATTCCCGTCGTTTTCCGGGAAGCCGGATCTTTCTATATTCCAGCGATCCCGAGCACGATCTTGCGGCAGTTCCATCCTCTCTTTTCGATGTGCTGCACCGCTATTTTGCCGTCCATTCACCGGATGATGTCGTTTTATGGAAAGATGGCATTCTCTCCTTCCAGACCATGGAAAATCAGCCGCAGCCGTTGACTGCTCTTTGTACACCGGATGATGCACGGGATTCCAAAATCATTCCGTTCCCCACACTGTCAGAACGGCAGCGCATTTTACAGTAACTGCTATTTAGCCCAGCCAGCAGGAGCATGATGGAAAATACCCCTTTCCGTCATGCTCCATTTTTTACTCAATTCCGAGAATTCCACTAATCCGCTCTTTCGAAAGCCCCGCGCCGATTACAATCAGCACTTCCTGGCTCTCCGGCACTGCCTGGAATGTCATCTGTTCCCGCGTCGCATTGATTTCGCTCCACACAGTTTCGCCCGTCTTTACAATTCCTTTGATCCGGAATACATTGCCGCATGATGGATCCGCAAAGATTGCTTCTGCTGCCTTTTTCAGCGCTTCTTCCGTAATCTTCGGCTCCAGAAAGCAGAGCGAATCAAATGTCTGCTGCTCGCCGAAATCCAGCTTCCGATAATCCTCCGAACGGTAACTGCATTCGGAGAGCATTTTGAAATCATCCTCTGTCAGATCATCCCAGTTTTTCTGTAAAATTTCTGCATCAGAAAACTGTCTTCTGCAGCCTGCCTGCTCGAGCGTGCGGTTCAGATGGGCAATCGTTTCTTCTTTCTTTTCCTCCGAAACATTCTGTACTTTGCTCAGCACGATTTTACCAGCGTTCGCCGCCTCGGAAGCCAGCAGATACTCTTCTTCCTCCGACAGCTTCTCATCGAGCCCGGCATCCAGAATCGTGATGACGCTTCCCGCCTCATACCAGCGGTTCAGCGGCTCGTCGTACAGCGTGTCAAAGAACTCATCCACATCGTAAATCCCCGACGGTTCCACGAGAATGCGGTCGTAGCCGCTCATGCCCATCGAGATCAGTTTCGTGCGGAACCGTCTGCGGTGTGTCTCTTTGTCGCATCCGCCGGAAATCATCTCCAGCTCGCACTGATCTCCGCGCAGTTCCTGTAGAAGCAGCATATCCACATTGACTGCCCCAAAATCATTCTCCAGGATGCCGATGTTCTTTCCCTGTGCCATCAGATACTTTGCGTACTGTTTCAAAAAAGTCGTCTTCCCTGAGCCAAGGAAGCCTGTAATCAGATCAATTTTAATCATTTCTGCTGTCCTTTCTGCTGTCTTTTTCCGTCTGCAGCCTGCGGAGCTTCGAACACTCTATTTTCGTCTGCGCTCTTTGCCGGTAAATGTATCGATGTCTATGCGCCATACGGCAACGCGCTCCACCATCTCCGGCAGAAAAGCGATCTTCGCCTCCGGTGCGATATGCGCCATGATTTTTTCCAGGCCTTTCTTCTTTACCTCCGGATCTGTCACCTCCGTGATGGTTCCGTTTCCCATGATACTGCGGTACGCATAGGAATACGCACACGTATAGTCACCTGTAATCACTTCATGGTTGTAATCCATCTCCACCGCCACGCGCGGATCCGCTGCAAATGCAGCCGCCTTCCGCCCTTCTTTTGCCCCATGCAGGTACAGACAGACGTGAAGAGTTCCATCTTCTTCCCGGACATCATATCCATAATTCATCGGCACGATAAACATGCCTTCCTCATCCATCGCCCCGATCCGCACAACCTCGCAGCTTTCCAGAATTTCTCTTAAAATTTCAGGATCTGTAATCTCCCGCTTTTTTAAACGCATTTCACGCATCGCAATCACACCTCTCTTATTCGCAGCTATTTATGATATGGCTCCCCGCAGTTAATGCGGTAGCTCCGGTAAATCTGTTCCAGCAGAATAACCCGCATCAACTGATGCGGAAATGTCATTTTCGAAAAACTGAGCGCATAGTTCGAACGCTTCAGAACTTCCTCGCCAAGCCCTAAGGAACCACCGATCACAAAAATAATATGGCTCGTTCCCTGCACGCCGAGCGTATCTATTTTCTGGGCCAGCTCCTCGGATGTGAGCTGTTTTCCCTTAATTTCCAATGTAATCAGATAAGCGTCATCCCGGATATATTTGAGAAGGCGCTCTGCTTCTTTGTTTTTGATATTTGTCTCTACGGTTTCACTCGCGTTGTCCGGTGTCTTTTCATCCGCCACCTCGATAATTTCCAGCTTTGCATAGCGGCTGAGGCGCTTGGAATACTCGGCAATCGCATCCCGTAGATATTTTTCTTTGATTTTTCCTACTGTCAATACTGTAATTTTCATTCTGTAATCTTAAAACCCTTTCGGATATCTGTCAAAAACACCAAAAGCCATATAGATCACTTCTTGTCCGCGTCTATATGGCTTTTAGTTTAGAAAAGCAATGCCTTATGCATTTTTGCTTTTGATATACTCATCAATTCCTTTAGCTCCGGCTTTTCCGGCACCCATAGCAAGGATAACGGTTGCTGCACCTGTTACAGCGTCACCGCCGGCGTAAACGCCCTCTTTGCTGGTCTTTCCGGTTTCTTCCTCAGCTACGATACATTTTCTTCTGTTGACATCCAGACCGTAGGTGGTGGAAGAAATCAGCGGGTTCGGGGAAGTACCAAGAGACATGATAACTTCGTCTACTTCAATTTCGAACTCAGATCCTGGAATCTCAACCGGTCTTCTTCTTCCGGAAGCGTCCGGCTCGCCAAGCTCCATACGGATGCAGCGGATACCGGTTACCCAGTCTTTGTCGTCGGTCAGAATTTCTACCGGGTTGGTCAGAAGGTCGAAGATGATACCTTCCTCTTTTGCATGATGAACTTCCTCTGCACGGGCCGGAAGCTCTGCCTCAGAACGACGGTAAATAACGTGTACCTCTGCGCCGAGACGAAGTGCGGTTCTTGCAGCGTCCATAGCTACGTTGCCGCCGCCGACTACAGCAACTTTCTTGCCGTGTGCGATCGGGGTATCGTAATCATCGCGGAATGCTTTCATCAGGTTGTTTCTGGTCAGGAACTCGTTTGCGGAGAATACGCCGTTTGCGTTCTCACCCGGGATTCCCATGAACATCGGAAGGCCTGCACCGGAACCGATGAAGACTGCTTCAAATCCTTCGTCTTTTAACAACTCGTCGATGGTAACGGATTTTCCGATGATAACGTTGGTCTCAATTTTAACACCGAGAGATTTTACGTTCTCGATTTCAGCGGCAACTACTTTGTCTTTCGGAAGACGGAACTCCGGAATACCGTAGCTTAATACACCGCCGGCTTTGTGAAGTGCCTCGAAGATGGTTACATCGTAGCCAAGTTTTGCAAGGTCTCCTGCGCAGGTAAGACCTGCAGGGCCGGAACCGATAACCGCGATCTTGTGGCCGTTTTTCTCTGTTGCCGGAACCGGTTTGATACCGTTTTCTTTTGCCCAGTCAGCAACGAAACGCTCCAGTTTACCGATGGAAACAGCGTCGCCTTTGATTCCGCGGACACATTTGCCCTCGCACTGGCTCTCCTGCGGACATACACGGCCGCAGACTGCCGGGAGTGCACTGGACTCACCGATAATTTTGTATGCTTCCTCGAAGTTTCCTTCTTTTACCTGTGCAATGAATGCCGGAATGTTGATATTAACCGGGCATCCTGTGATACATTTTGCATTTTTACAGCCCAGGCAGCGCTGTGCTTCTTCTACTGCTTCGTCTTTGTTGTATCCAAGACATACCTCGTCAAAATTTGTGGCACGTACCTTCGGCTCCTGCTCACGTACCGGTACTCTGTTTAATCCCTTTGCCATTATTTGTCACCTCCGCACTGGCCGCATCCACCGTGATGGGTTGCGCCTTCCTGGTATCTTAAGAGAGCTCTTCCCTCTTCTGTCTTATACATCTGCTGACGTTTCATAGCCAGGTCGAAGTCTACCAGATGACCGTCAAACTCCGGTCCGTCTACGCAGGCAAATTTTACTTCATTGCCTACCATTAGACGACAGGCACCGCACATACCGGTTCCGTCTACCATGATCGGGTTCATGCTGACAACGGTCGGGATGTTCAGTTCTTTTGTCAGAAGACATACGAATTTCATCATGATCATCGGTCCGATGGCAACACAGACATCATACTGTTTGCCCTGGTTCTGTACAAGGTCGCGGAGTACATCGGTACCCATACCTTTTCTTACGTAAGAACCATCGTCTGTGGTTATGTACAGATTGCTGACAGCAGACATTTCTTTCTCGAGAATAACGAGATCTTTTGTCTTTGCTCCGACAATGGCGTCAGCAGTGATTCCATGCTCATGCAGCCATTTTAACTGCGGGTAAACCGGTGCAGTTCCAACACCGCCGGCTACGAATACGATCCGTTTTTTCTTCAGTTCTTCGATATCTTCGCTGCAGAACTCGGACGGCTGCCCCAGAGGTCCTACGAAATCCATGAAAGCATCTCCCGCTTTGAGATCTTTCATTTTTTTGGTAGATTCTCCGATCGGCATGAATACGATGGTGATAGTTCCTGCTTCTCTATCGTAATCACAAATGGTCAGAGGAATTCTTTCTCCTTCTTCATCTGCCTTGACAATAACAAACTGTCCAGGGAGGCAGTGCTGTGCTACTCGCGGTGCTTCTACTACCATACGGTAGATATTATTCGCGAGCATTTCCGCTTCTTGAATCTTGTACATAATATCCTCCTAATCTTGTTAGAAATATTTTAACAAAAGCACGACTTGGATTTTCGCGCATTTTATGTTAATACTTTATCACGTTTCCGGTTATTTGTAAACAACGGACAACATCTTTTCCCATCATCCGTGTTCCTCCAGATAATTTTCGAACTGTTCCATGGACATCAGAACTTTTCTCGGCTTGGTTCCTTCCTCCGGTCCTACGACACCGGCATCCGCGAGCTGGTCCATGATTCTGGCCGCGCGGTTGAAACCGATTTTCAGCACTCTCTGGAGCATGCCGATCGATGCCTTATCTTTTTCGATGATAAATTTTCCGGCTTCCACGAAGTAATTATCGCGGTTATCTCCGCCGCCTGCGGCAGAACCGCCATCCAGGCTTACGGTGTGAATCCGTTTTTCGATATCCGGATCATAAGCGTTCTCGCCGTAGTGATCTTTTAAGTAGGCAACGACATCGCTGACCTCTTTATCCGAAACAAAGGATCCCTGCAGACGGGCCGGTTTCTGGTAATCCTGCGGCTTGTAGAGCATATCGCCTTTTCCAAGCAGTTTTTCCGCACCTCCCATGTCGAGGATCGTACGGGAATCTACGCTGGAAGAAACCGAGAATGCAATACGGGACGGCATATTTGCCTTGATAAGACCAGTGATGACATTGACGGAAGGTCTCTGTGTTGCAATAATCAGATGGATGCCGGCCGCACGGGCAAGCTGTGCCAGACGGCAGATCGCATCCTCCACTTCTCCCGGCGCAACCATCATCAGGTCGGCAAGCTCATCCACGATAATGACGATCTGCGGCAGTTTTTCCGGTTTTTTGCCGTTTTCATCCGGCGGCAGCTCGGCAACTTTTGCATTGTAGCCTTTCATATCGCGCACGTTGAATTCCGCAAATTTGTTATAACGGTCTGTCATCTCCGCAACCGCCCAGTTCAGAGCTCCGGAAGCCTTTTTCGGGTCTGTGACAACAGGAATAAAAAGGTGCGGAATGCCGTTATAAACAGAAAGCTCAACGACCTTCGGGTCGATCATGATCAGTTTGACGTCTTCCGGTTTTGCCTTATAAATAATACTCATAATCAGTGTGTTGATGCAGACCGATTTACCGGAACCGGTCGCACCGGCGATCAGAAGATGAGGCATTTTCGCGATATCTGCGATGACCGCCTGACCGGCGATGTCTTTTCCGACAGCAAAGGCCAGATTCGAAGAAAAGTTCTTAAACTCCGGTGTTTCAAGAAGATCACGCAGCATCACGGCCGTGTTCGTCTTATTTGGAACCTCGATTCCGACTGCGGATTTTCCCGGGATCGGTGCCTCAATGCGGACATCTGCTGCTGCAAGACTCAGCTTGATATCGTCGGTCAATCCGACAATCCGGCTTACTTTCACGCCCTGTTCCGGCATCAGCTCATACCGTGTGACGGTCGGTCCGCAGCTTACGTTATTGACTGTAACTTTGACACCGAAGCTGTCCAGCGTCTCCTCCAGTTTCCGCGCTACTTCCCGCAAATGCGCATCGGAATCGCCCATGGCACCGCGCATCCCTTTTTTCAGAAGATTCATCGGCGGTGTTTTGTACTCCGGCCGCTTTTCCTCTGCTTTTTTCCCGATTTCCTGACGAATGCCGTCTATATCCGCCTCGATCTCTTCACAGGAAGACCGCGGATTTCTCGTATGATCCGCAGACGTTTTCTCTTTTTTCGCCTCTTCTGCAGCTTGCCGTGTCATCTCCGGTCCTGTCTTTTCCGGCTCTTCAGCCGGCACAGAACCACGGTGAATCGAAAGCTCCGGCGTCTCCATCTGATGGGTATCGTCGTTTTCGTTTAAATCAGCCTTCGATTCCACATGAGAAAGAAGGCGGGATTTCTTTTTCTTCCCGGCTTTTTTCGGTTCCTCCACTGGCTCAAGAATCAGCTCTTTTCCTTCCTCTTCCTCCATCGCAGCTTGGCGCGCCAGACGCTCCTGGCGGCGCTCCTCCGCCATCCGGCGGTGGTCATTCGTCTTTTCATGGATCGGCGCGAGAATCGGCTTCTGCGTCATCACGATCACGGAAATCACGATGGCGATCACAATAATCACCCACGCACCGATCTGGCCGAATCCCATGCCGAGAATTTTCACGACAGACCCTCCTAAGATTCCTCCGCCGAGATGATCGTAGGCGCTGTCAAAATAGTAATCCAGAAATGTCGTATCTCTCGTATAGCCGGACGCCAGAAGCTGCATAAAAGCGCAGAAAAAGACGAAGCAGCTGATCGCTCCCCCGGTTTTCCGCACAATTAAAAAGTTCTGTCTGTTTGCTATGTAAAATGCTGTTCCAAAGAAGATCAGAACCGGTGCTGCCCACTCTGTCACGCCGAAAAGGCCGAAAAAGAAGTCGCAGACAGCCTGTCCGATCACGCCGCCCATACCGAAATTACTGAGCATCAGCAGAATCGAAACAGCAAGCACGGAAAGCAGAATAATTTCTGCGCGCACTCCCTCGTCCATCGGCTCACGGACTGTGTTTTTCCTTGTGCCGGAGGTACGTTTTGCGGTACTGCTCTTTTTCGCCGTTGTTTTTCTGGCCGTTGTTTGGGTCTGTTTCTTTTTTGCTGTTCCGGAAGCAGAAGTTTTTTTCTTTGTCTTCCCGCTTCCCTTTGTTGTATTTGCCATGCAGAACTTCTCCCCTTTCTCGTATTACAGCAGAAAATATCCTGCAATGGAGAATGTCCCGACAAGAAGACAGTACAAAGCAAAATATTTCAGTTTCCGTTTTTTCACCACACGCATCAGAATGCGGATCGTAAAGTAACCGGCAAGTGCCGCCATGAAAACGCCGACCAGATATACCGGATGAAAAACAATTTTATTTTTTCCCATGGTCGCAATTTCAACGATCGTTGCCCCGATAATCGCCGGAACACTCACAATCAGAGAGTATTTCACAGCGTACGAACGGGTCATGCCGCCGATCACACACGCAGAAATAGTCGAACCAAGACGGGAAAGACCCGGAATCGTGGAAAAGCCTTGGAAGAATCCGGCAATCAGTGCATCTTTCGGCTTCAAATTTTTCTGCGTTTTTTCTCCCTCCGGAAGCATATCTGCCACCACAAGCAGAATCGCCGTCAGATACAGACCAACGCCAGGTGCCAGCAGATTCGAGGAGGTCAGTGTGACAAGGCTCTGAATCATGCCGCCGATTACAGCAGTCGGGATGGTGGTCAGAATCAGCAGGAAAGCAAGCATACGGTAGTTGCTGCCGAGTACCTTCCGGTACTGCTTTCTCTCCTGATGCTGACTGGAAAAGTGTTCCTTTAAATTATGAAACAGATCGATTATGATTCCGCACAGCGCGAGGAAGAGACGTTTCCATTCCTTCGAAAATGTGAGCAGAATTGCAATCATGGAGCCAAAGTGCAAAAGCACATTGAAAAACACCGTCTGCGTATCTTCGATCTTCATAAAGTGACGGAAGATAATCAGATGTGCGGAGCTGCTGATCGGCAGGAATTCCGTGATTCCCTGGATCAGGCCCAGAAATAAAGCTTCTATTACTGTCATTTTTTTATCCTGTTCCCTTATTTTTCTCTTTTGTGAAAGTCCGGACAAAACTTCCGTTCGAATTTTCACAGCGAACTCATTCTAACACAAAATCCCCTGAAACACAAGCCGCGCCGTGAAGTCAATTTTCTGTCCCTGCTGCCTTTTTCATCAGCTCATTCAGCTTTTCGAGCGCGCGGGCAATGCCGCCGACCTCGTCGATCAGGCCTTCTTCCACTGCCTGCGGGCCGTCCAGCATTGTTCCGACATCCTTGACCAGCATTTTCGTATCGAGCATCAGCTCCTCGAGCCGTTCCTTGGTGATTTTAGAATGGGCCGATACAAAACCTGTGATCCGATCCTGCGTCTTTTCCATATTACGGTACGTCTGTGCAACACCGATGAACATGCCGTTTGTACGCACCGGGTGAATGACCATGGTGGCACTCGGCACGATCAGCGAATAGTCTGCTGCAACGGCGAGCGGGACACCGATCGAATGACCACCCCCTAAAACGAGCGATACCGCAGGCTTTCGCATGGACGCAATCATCTCTGCAATTGCAAGACCGGCCTCCACATCTCCGCCTACGGTATTCAGGAGAATCAGAAGACCATCAATACTTTTGTCCTCCTCGGCACGGGCAAGAGCAGGGAGAATGTGCTCATAGCGCGTCGCTTTCGTGCGCTCGCCGAGTGATTCATGCCCCTCCACCTCGCCGATGATGGACAGCAGATAAATGTTGGTCTTCAGTTCTACAATATTTTCTTTTTCTGTCTGGTTTTTCTGTGATTCTGCCATACGGATTTCCTCTTTTCTGCTATTCCAAAATAGCTTCATCAGTATGCGCAGATTCTTATGATTCTATGTAATTTCCAGTGAAATTACTCGTCCAGGTTGGTATATACGTACTGTACGTCGTCGTCGTCATCCAGCAGATCCAGGGTACGGTTCAGGTCTTTTAATGCCTGCGGATCGGTCAGCTCTACGTAGGTCTGTGGGATCATGGTAACGTCTGCCTCTGCCATGGCGATACCGTCTTTCTCCAGAGCCTCACGTACTGCGGAGAAGTCATCCGGATCGGTGATGATTTCGTAGCTGTCCTCTTCGTCTGCGAAGTCTTCTGCGCCTGCATCCAGAGCAAGCATCATCAGATCGTCAGCATCCATTTCGCACTCTTCTTTGTCGATGATGATCTGGCCTTTTTTGTCGAACATGTAGGATACGCATCCCGGTGTTCCAACGCTTCCGTTTCCTTTGGTGAAAGCGCTTCTTACGTTTGCTGCGGTACGGTTCTTGTTGTCGGTCAGAGTCTCTACGATGATCGCGATACCATTCGGGCCATAACCTTCGTAGGTGATACGCTCGTAGTTGTCTGCGTTTGCATCTCCGGCAGCTTTTTTAATACCGCGGTCGATGGTATCGTTCGGCATGTTGTTTGCTTTTGCTTTTGCGATAACGTCACGCAGCTTGCTGTTGTTTGCCGGATCCGGTCCGCCCTCTTTGACAGCGATTACGATCTCACGGCCGATGATGGTAAAGATTTTACCTTTTTTTGCGTCGTTTTTTTCTTTCTTATGCTTAATATTGGCAAATTTTGAATGTCCTGACATACCTCTTTTGTCTCCTTTATTTAAAGTATTACTTTTCTGTAAAAAGGTTTCCCCGAAAAACGGCAGAAGCCCATATAATATAGAATATAGCACGATCTTTCTCATTCGTCAACCGTGAACCGCGCCAAAAATACCCCTTATGTAGGCAGATCCAGGCTGATTTTCAGTGCTTCGTTCACAAGGGCCAGCTGTTCCGGCGTCAGATGACAGATTTTATCTTTCAGCCTTCTCTTATCGATCGTCCGAAGCTGTTCCAGTAAAATAACAGAATCCCGTACAATCCCATAGGCGGACGCTTCGATCTCAATGTGCGTCGGCAGCTTCGCCTTATTCATCCTCGATGTAATCGCCGCACAGATCACCGTCGGACTGTGCCGGTTGCCGATGTCATTCTGAATGATCAGCACCGGACGGACACCGCCCTGCTCACTTCCCACAACGGGCCGCAGGTCGGCATAATATACATCGCCACGCTTGATTACCACTTGTGCTCACTCTCCGATTCTTTCCGTTTTGCTTTCCCATACGATAACGATCCGGCGTTTTACGCCTTTTAAAATCGTTTCCATGTATTTAATATTGCCTGTTTTTCCGGAGGTATTCACAAATTTCATCCGGCGCTTCAAAAAAGTCCGCCCAGAGTCCTTTTGGGAACCCGTGATTCTGATCTGCTTTGCTCAGATTGACTGCAATCCTCTGATAATCTCGGATGCTGTTACATAGGAAGCACTGCTTTTTTCTTCCGCAGCCTCTCCCGCCTTTCCATGCGCATATGCCGCCAGTGCCGCTGTTTTGGCAAGGCTGATTTTTTTCTCGTTTTTTTCACACTGACGTTTTGCTGCAAAGGCGCCTGTGATTCCCGCGAGCACATCGCCGCTTCCCGCCGTCGCAAGCGCACTGCTTCCGCTTGTGTTTATGTAATACTGCTCACGCCCTTCCTCTGCTGTCACGGTTACGGAATCCTTTCGTACACAGCAGGCCTGGTATTTTTCGGCTGCCCTTCCGGCGCTTCCTGCCGGGTCACGCTGGCATTCTGCAATGGTCATGTGCAGCAGCCGTGCAAGCTCTCCTACATGAGGCGTTAAAATTTTTTCTGCCCGGCAGCCCGAAAGAATCTCTGCATCTTCTGCAATCAGGTTCAGCGCATCTGCATCCAGAACAAGAGGAACTTCTGTGTGCTGCACCGTAAAAACGAGCAGTTCTTTTGCCGTCCGGCTTTTGGAAAGTCCCGGTCCCGCAACAACAGCGTCCGCCCAGGCGAGATCCTGCAGCAGGGCTTCTTCCGGAAGCGGCTCATCCTCCTTCCAGAAATCCGCCATTGCTTCCGGCAGGGCACAGAAAAGCGGCGTACGGTTTCTTTCCTCTGTCACAACCTTTACCATGCCGGCACCGGATGCAAGGACTGCCCTGGCACACAAAACAGCGGCTCCGCACATGGCACCGGAACCGGCAAGTACCAGCACCTTTCCGAAGGTTCCCTTATTTCCCATCGGCGTGCGGGTAAGAAACCGGTCCAGATCTTCTTTTTCCACTGAACCGTACCAGGGCGTCTCCTCTTCTCCTGCATCAAAGCCGATTCCGATATCACGGATCAGGACCTCTCCGGCATATCGTTTTCCGGGATCAAAGAGAAGCCCTGGCTTTGCACAGGCAAATGTCACCGTGGCTCTGGCTTTCACCGCCGCATCAAGGACCTCTCCGGTATCCGTGTGGATCCCCGAAGGGATGTCCACGGCAAGAACAGGAACACCGCTTGCGCAGATTGCTTCCACTGCCCTCCGGTACTCCCCTGCCAGCGGACGGGATACGCCAATTCCAAAGATGGCATCTATGATAACAGTATATTCCCGGAAATCCGGATTCTTAACCTCACGGACCCCATAATTTTCCGCAATTTTCTTCTGTGCTCTCATGCCTTCACTGTATTTTTCCGGATTTCCAAGACAGAACAGTTCCGCATCCACCCCTTTCGTCTTTAAAATCCGTGCAATTGCCGCACCGTCCCCTCCATTATTTCCGGGACCGCACACAGCAAGGACTTTTCCTGTATCCCATGTTCCATTTTGAAGCTCCTCCACGCAGGACAGCGCTGCGCGCTCCATCAGTACCAGGGACGGTACCCCCATGGTTTCGATCGTATTGCGGTCTGCCTGCTTCATCTGTGCTGCTGTAAGAATCCGTTTCATCGCTTTTCCTCCTTTTCCTGCCTTATCCGGAAAGTGAACAGAAAAAGTCTCCGGTTTCCCGAAGACTCTCCTGCTTTTGTTTTGGTTTCTTAATTGTTCTTTGGATGCTCCGCCTCATATCTGGTCAGATTGTAGGAGAGACGCATCAGACTTTCGGAAAGATGGACGTTCTCGACGATCACATCTTTCGGAAGTTTTAAGTTTAGATCGGTATGTGCAAAATTCCAGATTGCTTTTACACCGTTGTCCACGAGAATCTCTGCCATCTCTACCGCTTTTGCTTTTGGCAGTGTCAAAGCCGCAATCTCTACATGGTGTTCCTTGATAAATTCCGGAAGCTCGTCCGCCATGCGGATTTCAATTCCGCGCACGGAGATTCCTTTTAATACCGGGTTGACGTCAAAAATACCGACCGTTTTGAATCCGCTTCTTTCAAAGGCCGCATAATTAGCAAGCGCCTGTCCCAGATTTCCGGCTCCGACAAAAATCATATTGTGGACTCTGTCCAGACCTAAAATTTTTCCAATCTCGCTGTACAGATACCGCACGTTATAACCATACCCCTGCTGGCCGAAGCCGCCGAAATTATTTAAATCCTGGCGAATCTGGGAAGCTGTCACTTTCATCCGCTCGCTCAGCTCACCGGAAGAGATCCGTTCTACTCCGTCCTCCAGCAATTCGCCCAGGTAACGATAATATCTAGGAAGTCTTTTGATAACTGCCCGCGAAATTCCTTTTTCTTCCAAGATAAATTCCTCCTTATTTACACCTGCATATATTCATATTATATATGGTTGATAGAAAATTGTCAAAGATTTCTTGAAATTTTGTGTATTACTCTCTATAATAAGGATGGTGTATTATGTCAAAATACAGAAATATGTTATCTGGAGGAACCACATGATTCTTGCATGTCAGAATATCTCGAAAGCATTCGGGACAACGGAAATTATCAAAAATGCATCTTTTCATATAGAAGAACGCGAAAAAACCGCACTGGTCGGCATCAACGGTGCCGGAAAATCGACGCTGTTAAAAATCATCATCGGCGAAATGAGGGCCGATGAGGGAGAGGTCATCCTCTCCAAAGGAAAGACGATGGGCTATCTCGCCCAGCATCAGGATCTGACCGGACACCTTTCCATTTACCAGGAAGTGCTGACCGCGAAACAGAATCTGATCGATATGGAGGAACGCCTCCGTCAGATGGAAAGTGATATGAATACAAAATCCGGTGCAGAGCTGGATGAACTTCTTTCCACCTACACCCGCCTCTCCCATACCTTTGAACTGGAAAACGGATACGCGTACCGCAGTGAAGTCGTCGGTGTTTTAAAAGGTCTTGGCTTTTCCGAGAGCGATTTTGAAAAACAGGTGGACTCCCTCTCCGGCGGTCAGAAGACCCGCGTGGCACTTGGTAAACTGCTGCTCACCAAACCGGACATCATTCTGCTCGACGAGCCGACCAACCACCTCGATATGGACTCGATCTCCTGGCTCGAAACGTATCTTTTAAATTACAGCGGAGCCGTCCTGATCGTCTCCCATGACCGTTACTTTCTCGACCGCGTTGTCACAAAAGTCGTTGAAGTGGACAATAAAAAAGTAACAACTTTTGAGGGAAACTATACCGCCTACAGTCAAAAAAAAGCAATGCTCCGTGAAGCCGCTTACCATGCCTGGGTCAACCAGCAGCAGGAAATCCACCATCAGGAAGAAGTCATTGCAAAGCTGAAATCTTTCAACCGCGAGAAATCCATCAAACGCGCCGAGAGCCGTGAAAAAATGCTGGACAAAATGGATGTGCTGGAAAAGCCGACCGAAGTACGCTCCGATATGCGGATCCGTCTGGAACCGCGCATCACAAGCGGAAACGATGTGCTGACCGTCGAGCACCTCTCCAAAGCCTTCCCGGGACAGACGCTTTTCCAGGATCTGAATTTCGAAATCAAGCGCGGGGAGCGCGTCGCAATCATCGGAAACAACGGAACGGGAAAAACGACGATCTTAAAGATCTTAAACGAAGTCATCCGCCCGGATGCCGGCTCTTTTACACTTGGAAGCCGTGTACAGATCGGTTACTACGATCAGGAGCATCAGGTGCTCCACATGGAAAAGACCATTTTCCAGGAGATTTCCGACGCGTATCCGTATCTGACAAACACCGAAATCCGAAATGTGCTGGCCGCCTTCCTGTTTACAAACGACGATGTCTTCCAACCGATTCATACCTTGAGCGGCGGTGAGCGCGGACGAATTTCTCTTGCCAAGCTGATGCTCTCGAACGCCAACTTCCTGATCCTCGACGAGCCGACCAACCACCTCGATATCGTATCAAAGGAGATTCTGGAAAACGCGCTGAAGGATTACACTGGAACGGTACTGTACGTTTCCCACGACCGTTACTTTATCAATCAGACTGCAACCCGGATTCTGGAGCTGACGGGACAAACACTCGTCAACTATATCGGAAATTACGATTACTATCTGGAGAAAAAAGAAGAGCTGACCCGCATCTATGCTCCTGCTGCCGATGCCGCCGCTCCGGAAGAAACAGCGGCTCCTTCCGAAGCCTCCTCCACAAAGCTGGACTGGAAAGCGCAGAAAGAAGAACAGGCACGTCTCCGCAAGAAAGAAAACGAGCTGAAAAAGACGGAGAAACGAATTGAAGAGCTTGAGACACGCGATTCGGAAATTGATGAGGAAATGTCGAAACCGGAAGTCGCAACGAATGTGGCAGAGTGTGTGAAATTAAGCAAAGAGAAAGCAGAGATTGCCGCGGAACTCGAAGAGCTGTATGAAAAATGGGAAGAGCTTGCCGAATAGGCCTGGTTTTCCCCGGAAAATTCAAAACAGAAAAAGCCGGTCCGGCGCATCCCTTTTTGCGGGAATGCCGGATCGGCTTTCTTTTTTGCTTCGTTTAATTATTTCTCCAGCTCCTCGCGGATGGCCAGGATGAAATCACGGCTGTTTAATACGGTCGGATTTTCCATGGTGGTGATCAGCGCAAGGTCTTTTGTCATTTTTCCGCTCTCGATCGTTGCGATCGTTGCTTTTTCCAGACGGTCTGCAAATGCGGAAAGTTCTGCGTTTCCATCCATTTCCCCGCGTTTTCTGAGTGCGCCGGTCCATGCAAAAATGGTGGCCACGGAGTTGGTGGATGTCTCCTCACCTTTTAAGTGACGGTAATAGTGGCGCTGTACGGTTCCGTGCGCAGCCTCGTACTCGTAATATCCGTGCGGGGATACGAGAACAGAAGTCATCATCGCAAGGGAACCGAAGGCGGAGGATACCATGTCGCTCATGACATCGCCGTCGTAGTTCTTGCAGGCCCAGATAAAGCCGCCCTCTGCTTTCATGATGCGGGCAACGGCGTCGTCGATCAGAGTGTAGAAGTAGGTAATGCCTGCTTCTGCAAATTTCTCTTTGTACTCTGCATCGAAGATCTCCTGGAAGATATCCTTGAAGCGGTGATCATACTTCTTGGAAATCGTATCCTTGCTTGCAAACCACAGATCCTGTTTCGTGGACAGTGCGTACTCGAAACAGCTTCTCGCAAAGCTTTCTATGGAGTTATCCAGATTGTGCATGCCCTGAATGACACCGGCGCCGGTGAAGTTGTGGATCAGCTCTCTTGTCTCGGTGCCGTCCTCAGCCGTATAAACCAGCTCTGCTTTTCCCGGTCCCGGAATGCGCATTTCTGCATTTTTATAGACATCTCCGTATGCATGACGGGCAATCGTGATCGGTTTTTTCCAGTTGCGCACGCACGGCTCGATGCCTTTTACGACAATCGGGGTACGGAAAACGGTTCCGTCGAGCATGGCACGGATCGTTCCGTTCGGGCTCTTCCACATTTCTTTCAGATTGTACTCGGTCATACGCGCTGCATTCGGCGTAATGGTGGCACATTTGACTGCTACACCGTATTTCTTGGTAGCGTTTGCGGAATCTACGGTTACCTGATCGTTCGTCTCGTTTCTGTGTTCCAGTCCCAGATCGTAATATTCCGTTTTCAGGTCAATAAACGGGAGAAGCAGCTCATCTTTGATCATTTTCCAGAGAATTCTGGTCATCTCATCTCCATCCATCTCTACCAGAGGAGTGGTCATCTGAATTTTTTCCATAGTAGGCCTCCTTTTTCTATTCCCGTTTATTGTATAAAGTATCCTATAGCTTGTCAAGTCAAAATTCGCCTGATTTTTTGGTATTTTCCCATAAATTCACACAATTTTTGCAGGATGAGAGGTGTTTTCCTTCATTTTTCTTTTTTTATGCTGCCGCACAGTGCCTCACAGAAGAGACAGAAAACGGTCTGTTTGAAGCATCCCATGCCCCTGACGGTTGCGCGGAAGGCCAAGGTCTCTCGCCGATTCGCAAAGCAGCATTTTCGCCTGGACATTTGTAAGATCCGGAACCCGTTCAAGTGCCAAAGCCACGGCTCCGGACACCCGCGGTGCCGCCATCGAGGTGCCGCTCTTCACCACATATTCCTTCCTGCTTCTTCCAGGCGCGCAGGAAATGAGACGTTTTCCAGGCGCGACAAGATCCGGTTTGCAGACGCAGTCCCGTGTCGGGCCGCATCCGGAGATTCCTCTTCTTGGCTCCAGCAGATCGCCCGCTCCCACGGTGATCACTTTTCTGCTGCTCCCCGGCGCCGTAATACTGCCCGGAGCGGGTCCCAGATTTCCGGCCGCTGTCACAACAGTGATCCCGTCATCCCAGGCGCGCTCCACCGCCTGTACTAGCAGATCATCCACCGTTTTTTCCTGCTCTGTTGTTCCCACTGAAATATTTAAAATGCGGATATTAAGTCTTATTCGCTCTTTGCACACCCAGTCAATCGCCGCGAGGATATCCTGCTTTCTTCCATTTCCCCTTCGGTCCAGAATCTTCACTACGACAAACCGGCATCCCGGTGCCGCACCCTGGTATTTTCCGCCGGACGCTCTTCCACTTCCGCCAAGGATACCACAGACATGCGTTCCGTGTCCATTGTCATCGTAAGGCGTCTCCCGCCCGTACACAAGATCCCGGAAGGCTACAATCCGGCCGTCAAAATCCATATGGGGAAAAATCCCTGTATCCAGCACGGCGGCTGTAATTCCTTTTCCTGTCAGATTTTCCTGCTCTTTCATCCATAAGCCCCTGTGTATTCTTATTTTATGGTATGCAAAAAGGGCTGCCTTTCACAAAGAACAGCCTTTTTGTTTTTCCTTTCTATTCTAAAACCGAATCTGCTTTTCGCCTTTTTGTTTCCAGAGAACCACTGCAAGCGGGATGCCGCAGAGCTCAGCCAGGATAAAGGCACCCCAGATCAGATTCAGGTTCTCAATCCCTTTGAAAAGGAACGCAAACACCAGCGGCAGAATTGCCTGGCGTATCATGGATATGTACATACTTTCTTTTCCAAGGGAAAGTCCCTGCAACGCCGCCTGATAGATCAGACCTGGAATCGAAAGCAGATAGGCGACCGACAGAATGCGGAGCGCCGGGACTCCAATGCGCATCAGATTGTCCGAGGCATCATATTGTATGTATGGCAATAAAAAACAGGAAGATATCTGCCAAAACCGTTTCGGTAAAGATCTTCCTGTCCTTTTTTCAGAAACTTTTCAAAAACATTACTTCTGCTGCTCCATTCGCTTCAATTCCGGCAGAACCAGAATCAGCATGGTGATAAAGCAGAGACTTCCGCCGATTACGTTTGATACCGGTTCGGCAAGGAAGACACCGTCCGTTCCCATGTGGAGTACGTACGGCATCAGATAGGTGAGCGGTACAACAATGAAGACTTTTCGGAGCAGGGAGAAAAAGATCGCCTGTTTCTTTTTATTCAGAGATTTGAATACGGTCTGTCCAATGTACTGCAGATCCATGAAAATGAATGCTGCAAAGTACTGCTTCAGAGCCGGAACCGCATCTGCGGTCAGTACCGCATCCGAACTGAAAATACCGATCAGCGCATGCGGCGCCAGAACAATCACGCTCCACATCACTGCGGTATAGCCGAGGATCATCGCACTCATGACACACATCGCCTTGCGCACGCGGGCCGGACGGCGTGCACCGTAATTATAGCTCAAAATTGGAGAAGTTCCCTCATTCATTGCATAGATCGGTGTCTCGACGAGCTGACGCACGCTCGATACGATCGTCATAACAGAGATGTAAATATCACCGCCGGTCACAGAAAGTACATTGTTACAGCAGATCGTGACAAGGCTGTTGGTCAGCTGCATGATAAATCCGGCGGTACCGAGACTGACAATATTTTTCGCATAGCCTGCACACTCAGAAATTTCATCTTTCCGCACAAAGCGCACTTTCAGTTCCGATTTCCGGGTCAGGAAATACAGAACGAACACTGCGGAAAGTGTCTGGGAAATCACAGTTGCAATCGCAGCCCCCTGCACACCAAAACCAAATACAAAGATAAACAGCGGGTCAAGCAGCAGGTTTGCGACCGCTCCGATCGTGACGGAAAGCATACCAACGGTCGAGTAGCCCTGCGCGTTGATGAACGGGTTCATGCCGGTTGCCACCATCGACGGCAAAGTTCCGATCAGATAAATCATCATATAAGGATACGCGTATACCATCGCATCTGCCGATGCACCGAACAGTGACAGCAGTGGACGGGCAAACAAAAAGCCGATCACCATCAGTATGACAGCACAGACACATACCATGGAATACGACGTATTCATAATACGTTCCGCCTTTTTTTGATCATTCTTTCCACGCTCAATCGAAAACAGCGGAGCGCCGCCGCTTCCAAACAAGTTGCTGAATGCTGTGATGATAACGATCAGCGGAAAGCACAGACCGACTGCACCGAGTGCCGCCGTTCCTACCTCCGGGATCCGCGCGATGTAGACGCGGTCTACAATATTGTACAGCAGACTCAAAATCTGAGCAACCAGCATCGGGAGCGCTGCCCCGAAGATGTTTCCGGTTACGGTTCCATGTTCGAAATCAATTCGTTTCATTTGTTCCCTCATTCCCTTCTTTTTCACTTGCTTTTCAGTATAGCATGGCGTATTCTATATGTAAATTATTGTTTTTATATTGAAATTGAATAATTTTTATATAGTTTTTTCAGGAGGATTTTTATGGAACTTCGACAACTCGAATACTTCCGCGCCATCGTGGACGCGGGAACCATCAGCGGGGCGGCACGGGTGCTGCATATGACACAGCCGCCGTTAAGTTATCAGATCAAAATGCTGGAGGAAGAGCTTCAGGTGCCTCTTCTCATCCGCGGTACAAAGAAAATCACCCTGACCGAGGCAGGAAAAACACTGTATGAACAGGCAGGAACGCTTCTGATGCTTGCGGATCTCACCAGGCGCGAAGTCGTAAAATCCAGTCAGTCTGCGACACTCCACATCGGCATGACGCCATCCACCGTTTCGCTGCTCGCCGACTATCTCCTGCGATTTTCCCGGAAATACCCGCACATCCATTTTGATGTCCACGAGGGTTCTACCTTTGCTTTAAAAGACCAGCTCGAAAATCACATGGTGGATCTCACCACGCTCCGCACGCCAATCGTTTTAAATGGTTGCGAGACGAAGACCCTTTTAAAAGAGAGCATCACCGCCATGGCACTCCCTTCTCACCCGCTTTTTGCCGGGCGTGAAACCCTTTCGCTTACGGAACTTGCCGAGCAGCCGCTGATTCTGTCGAACCGCTACCGGAAATACATGCTCTCCGCTTTCGAGCAGGCGGGTCTGTTCTGCGATATCTATCTCACCTGCGAGGACGCCCGCACGGCAATGACAATGGCAGAAAAAGGCCTTGGCATCGCTCTTCTGCCGGCCTCCATGCTGAATCTTACCCATAAATTAAAGGCCTGCACCATCACAGATGCAGACCTTACAACCGAAATCCTGCTTGCCTGGCGCAAGGGGCGCCTTCCGTCTGAACTTCGGGCTTTTCTGGAATTGTGGGATGAAAATGACTCCCTCAATAATCAAATTCATGTTCCCCAACCGTAATCGTCTGCGTCAGTTTTTCATTCAGATACGGTTTACGAATCTCAATTAGATTCAGAACGGTGTAACCACGCTTTCCCAAAAATTCAATCATCCTGTGGTTATTGGGATGGACATAGTTGTAAACCGTATCGTTTCCATAAGAAGCTGCAATTTCTTCTGCCTTGCCATGCAGTGCGGCAGCAACTCCCTGCCGGCGGTACTCTTCTCTGACAAAGATGGATTCCACCCACACCACCTCGCTCTCAATACGACAGACAACATAACCTGCGTATTCGCCATGCACCGTGGCGGCAAACACTGGAAATCCTGCTAAAAGGTATTCCTTCATTTCTTCCCGTCCGTCTTCCACGTTCGGTTTTGATGCAATTCCTTTATAGGAACGCAGTTCTACTCGAAACAGCGCAACCATTTCTGCAAGGGCATCGTTTACCTGCCTGATTTCTACCAGTTCTATTTTTTTCATGGTTTCTCTCTCCTGCCACTGTCGTTCTTTTTCCTATTTGCAATTCGTCTCGCTGCTCATATCCGTGATCGAAGTATATCAGGCTTCTTTTCTCTTGCGAAACAAATATTCATCCAATTGTTTCCGAATCGTTTCCGGTATTTCTCTTGCCACCGGGCAGACCGCTGCGTTTGCGAATCTTCCGGTAAATACTGTCAGGAAATCAATATCTTTTTGCAGCTGCTCCATCGACATCACATCTTTGACATCGTAGCGGCAGTGAATCGGGGCGACATTTCCGTTGGCAATACGCGCAAACGAAACAGCCGGAACCCCATGATCGGCAAATGGTGTGGAATCACTGGAATAGACGCCGTTTTCTGCCGCAATTGGAAATCCAACTTCTGCAGCCATATAGCTGATGTAATGGGTAAGCTTTTCTTCTGCCGATACACAGGCGATAAATTTTCCCATATACGTTCCGATCATGTCCAGATTGATGTTCAGTACTGTTTGTCTCAGTTCTTTTTCATGATCTCTGACATACGCTTTCGATCCTAAAAGTCCTCTTTCTTCGCTTCCGCAGAATACAAACCGAAGACCATAATTCAGCTCTTTCCCTTTCATCTGCTCCATGATTCCAAGAAGCCCTGCGCATCCGCTCATGTTGTCATATGCACCATGCGAAAGCGATGTCGTATCATAATGCGCGCTTAAAACGATCCATTCTTCTCTTTTTCCCGGCAATTCTGCAATCACATTATGGGATTCTCCATCGTATTCCTTCTGCCGGATTTCCAGACGGATCTGTTTTACTTTATTTTTCACAAGTTCTACTGCCTGTGCGGAGTGAATCATAGCGCAGAGCACTTTCTTTTTCTCTCCGACAACGGCTTCCCGAAGATCTCTCTGATCAATGTCTGTATGTGGGTAATAGCTGTTTCCATATTGGAACAGAATCGCTTTCGCGCCTGCTTTCATCAAATCCTGGTACGCAAAAAATCCGATTCCCTGCGTATCCATCAGCACAATTTTATCTTTTGCACCGGCAACGGAAACCGGATCGGTTCCCGGCATATAGTAGAGTTCGCCTTCGACACTTCCGCTTCCGCAGCATGTGAGAGCTTTGCATGAAATTTCCATCCCGTCTGCATACAAATGTGCCTCTTCGATTTCGCCCATCGCAACGCGGAAACCTTCCAGTTTTGCCGGGACTCCTAATGTTTCACACTGCTCCTTTAAATAGTTTGCAACCTGCAATTCTTCTTTTGTACCGCTTGCATGTACAAAATCTGTCTGGTCAAAAATAGATTGTAGCTTCATATTTTTAGTTCTCCTTTATAACCATTTTTTCTGTATATCATTTGCTAACATAACCATGTTATTTCGTACAACTTTTTTTTAAAACTGTGATGGTGTATCTGTTCCTCTTTCTCATTCCCATGATTTATGTTTTTTCCAGAGCTCAGAGAGACTCGATCAGTCCTTTGATTCCCTGCTCTTTATAGATATCTTTATAGTATTGGACTTCATCCTTGATCAGCTCATCGATCACCTGCATGCCAAGCAGCTCCACCGGCGCCTGGTCATCTGTGAGGATATAATTTCCTTTCTGATATTCTGTAAGATTTGACGTAACTTCCTGCATCATATTTTTCAGGTTTGCGTTTGTAAGTTCCCCCGTATGTTTCGTCAGATTCTTTACGATGTCCGGATTGTCCGACGCAAAGAGTTCCCGGTTGGACGATCCTGCCACATCCACTGTAACCGCTGTATCAAAGACACTTCCAATCGTATCCGAAAGGTACTGATTGATGTTTCCTTCCTTCATTCCACGCATATTCATGTTTACCACCATAACGCCATCGTCCTTCAGATGTGATTTGACCAGTTCAAAGAACTCTTTGGAGGACATCTGGAATGGAATTGTGATATCCTGATATGCATCGACCATAATCACATCATACGTTTTCTGCGATGCATTTAAAAACGCTCTTCCATCGTAAGTAGTCACCGGAATATCCTCGGAAAGTGAAAAATATTTCCGCGAGAGATCCGTGATCTTTTCATCAATCTCTACACCCTCAATGTTCATGTTCCCAAAATATTTCTTACACTGTGTGGCGTAGGTTCCCGTACCCATGCCAAGGATCAGCACATCCATCTGATCTGTCGGCTTGTCTTTGAGCATAAGCGGCGCCGCCATCGCATAATCATAGTACATTCCGGTCAGTTCATCCTGTTTCATATAGACAGACTGTACGCCAAACAGAACATTGGTAGACAATGCTACTCTCTCATCATTTTCGTACACCTGAAGATAGTTGTATACAGACTCTCCCTCATATGTCAGGTTGTTTTCCCAGAATGCGAAGGAATCGGAATAACCTGTTCCACAGCAGAACGCGAAAATAAGTACCGATGCAATCACTTTCTTTTTCCCTGCTTTTTCCATCACAAAATACACGATGGATAACGCAAGTAAAATTCCCGCAAAGATCAGAAAAGTGATCGATGTTCCAACCGTTTTTCCGTTATCATCCAGATTGCTCACCGAATATTTGACCAGCGACGGAGTTACCGTACCCAGTAAAAATAACGGGAACACAAAAATTACCATACAGGCCACAAACGCAGCCAGGATCAGAAAATTGTTATTTACGGAAAAAATCAGAACCGCAGAAATGCCAACAATGATATATTTTCCGACCACGGGAATTAACGCAATCCATAAAGCAGCTACGATGATACGTCCATAGAGCTTGTCCGGATTGGGCGACTTGTCCGCCGTTCTGCCTCCATAGATATTTCCCAGTGCCATAGCAATCATGATGGTTCCGATGATGATCGTCCATACAATCTGTGAAGAACTAAAATACGGGGCAAGCAGCCTGCTCGCACCAAGTTCTACCGCCATCACAGACATTCCGGAAAAAAATTCTGTCAGATACAAAAATAACTTGTTTTTTAAGATGCCACGATTTTTTCTTTCCATGTCGACTCCTTTTTTATTTTATCTTTTTGCTGCCATCATGCCGGCAAAAGAGTGAAACATACCGCAAAATGGAACGCACAGAATGCGGAAATGATTTTTCAAACGCGCTCTACTATCATACTATAGACTTCTTTGGAATTTTGCAATATATTTTTCCATGACTCTTAATGTCCAAACAGCCATCCCATAATTTTTTCATCCCGACAGAACAGATAACCGCCTCCGTGCTGATAAGTCACTTTCGTTCCTGCAAAGTAATTTTTCTCTTTTATATCCAGTACCAGCAAATTGTCTATTTCGGATTTTGCTAAACCCTGCTCTGCATACAGCTCATATAAAATCTGATACGCTTCTTTAAACGGTTCTGATCCATAATATTCATCACTTTCGCCAATCACAAAATAGACCGGTGTTTTTGCCTCTGTCACCGGTTCATATGCTCCATCCCATTTGGAGCTGCACATGAGCGCTGCAGTAAACAGTTCCGGCTTTTTTCCCAGGATCAGCGCCAGCGTTTCTCCTCCGCCGGAATAGCCGTTACTATATACTTTTTCCGGTTCTGCTGCCCCTTCTGATGCTGCTGTTCTTTCTGTTTCTTCCAGCTCTGTCATTTCTTCTGTGTTTCTTTTTTCTTCTGTATCCTTTGAATCCTCTATCTGTTCAGATCCCGCTGCCGGAACATCCATATTCCTTTTTCCAGCGCTTTTAAAAAACTGTCTGGATAGCAGAAGCGATATAGCAAAAATAGCAAAGCAAACCGTAATCAGCATTATTTTTCTTTTTGTCATAATGTGAATTCCTCCTTTTTTTACTATTTTTAATCATAGCAAAACGAGACCTCCATAAGAAGTCTCGTTTTTTTTCAGTCATAACCTTTCCGTTTATTCTTCTGGTCAAAGCTCTACCACTTTCGTTGCCAGCTTTTTGGCAAACCTTGCATCATGCTCCACGATCAGCATCGTTGGCTGGAACTGCGCAATCAGTTTCTCAATCTGCATCCGTGAAAATACATCAATATAATTCAGCGGTTCATCCCACAGATAGAGATGCGCAGGTGTTAAAAGGCTGGCAGCAATCAATACTTTTTTCTTCTGTCCCTCGGAAAATTCCTCCATGTTTTTTACAAACTGTTCTCTGTCCAGATCCAGGCTGCGCAACATGGAAAGGAGCATTGGCTCATCAATTTCCTGCTTTTTGGCAAATTCTTTCAGCGTTCCGGACAGATGCGAGGTATCCTGGTTGATATAGGAAATAACGAGATTTGAGGCAATCGAACAGGTACCCGTTGCCATTATATTTTCGCCGGAAAGATTTTCGCATCCGGACATCGTAATTTTCCGCTTTTCGATTCCGCCATTGGAAGAATTTTGCAGGTTCTGCGTCAGAATATACTTGATCAGGCTGGATTTTCCACAGCCATTTTTTCCTTTCAGAAAAACACGGTCTCCTTGTTTCAGTTCAAAATTCAATCCGGTGATCACATTCTCTTTTCCATCCCGGTATTTTAAGGAAAAATCCCTGCATTCGATCAGCCGTTCTTTGTAATGGGAAAGCGGCATAATCTTTAAATCTTTTACCGTTTCGATATCTTTTAACAGCCCTTCCTTTTTCTCGATCTCCCGGTCCATTCTCTCCTCGTACGCTTTGACGCGCGACTGCATTTTCTTCGTCTTTGCTCCGATATACGATCGTGTCGATATCGATCTGTCATGTTCTTTGGCTGGATCATATCCAATCTTGGTATTTTCATTTTTTTCTGCCCAGCGCGAAGAACAATCGGCGGCTGCCTTTAGTTTTCCAATTTCTTTTACACGTTTTTCATGTTCCATTCTGGCAAAATGATCTGCTTTTTCCTTGTTTTCCCACCAGCTGGAAAAATTGCCGCTCTGTACTTCGATCGAGGCCCGGTTTAAAACCAGCACATGATCGATGCAGGCATCCAGCAGATCCCTGTCGTGGGATACCAGAATAAATCCTTTTTTTGACGCCAGATATTTTTTGATAATCTCTCTGGCGTCCTGATCCAAATGGTTGGTGGGTTCATCGATCAGCAGAAAATCATTTTCACCGGAAAAAAGGACTGCAAGCATAACCCTGGTCCGCTCCCCAAAGCTTAACGTACCAAATGGTCTGTACAAAAGTTCTGCGTCCATATCCAGTTTTTCCAATTCACAAAGAACTCTCCAGCTCTCTACTCCCGCTTTCCAGTCTTCCATCAGCTCCGCTGCTGTCCGTTCCAGATCTTTTTGTTTCACCGGATACGGAAAATAATCGAAGACAACCGAGCGGGTGATCGCTCCCTGGTATTCGTATTTTCCCAGGAGTAACTGAAGAAACGTTGTCTTTCCCTTTCCGTTTCTTCCCACAAAACCAAGCTTCCAGCTGGTGTCGATTGAAAACGATACATTTTCAAAGATTGTATCATAACTTCCTTCATACCCAAAAGTTAGATTACTGACATTGATCTGTGCCATAAAAACTCCCTTCTGCCTGTTTTTCTTTTTCTCACGTATAAAAAATTCTGCCTAGAGTATTTAAAAAGCGAGCCCGCTTTGCGTACGCAAAACAGACCCGCATCCTAAACAGACACAGCGTGCATGGCACTGGTGTCGGAACATAACGAATCGTCTGAGTATCTAATTTAAGCGTACACAAAATAACCTGTTTCAAACAGGTCCTATCAAAATACAATTGTGTTTTCCAGCTTAAATTATTTCAGATACATTCCCTCACCTTTACACGTTCATGTTCTTTCTTTTTTTCTAGTTAGCAACCACCAGTTCAACTGGTGGTTTATTATTAGCCCTCCAAAGGGCTATTGTTACTATTCGCCCCAAAGGGCGGTATCGCAAGCACTTTTGCTGGCCCGCTATAAAGCGGTACTACTCGAATCTTCTCGTCTCGATTCTTCTGCTTGCTCTTTTATATACTTTTGAACTGCTTCATCTGTTATATTGCCAATCGTTTCAACATAATATCCTCTAGCCCAAAACGCTTTATCCCATTTACTTTGCAACTCAGGATGCCTGTCATAAATCACTAATGTGCTTTTTCCTTTCAGATACCCCATAAAATCTGATACTCTGAGTTTTGGTGGAATTGCTACGCTTAAATGTACATGATCTATACATACCGCTCCTGCAATTATCTCTACATTTTTATACTGGCATAAAGTTGCTATTATCTCTCGGACATCTCTGCGTATTCTCCCATACAATACCTTCTTTCGGTATTTAGGAATAAACACAATGTGATACTGGCATTTCCAACGAGTATGTGATAAACTTTTATTGTCCATTTGGACCGCCTCCTTTGATTTTGAGTTTGGCTTGCGACACCATTCTCATTCTATCACAGGAGGCTTTATTTTGTTATCCTCACCACTTCCGACTACTCTATTCTCCCCAGCATAGCTGGGGGATTAGACTTTTCATTTAAGAGTTAAGTAAAAGGGGCTGTCGCACTAAGTGAACCGCTCCCCGTCAAGTAGACAATTGAAAAAATATA